>JAGYNO010000030.1 GCA_018399955.1 Halanaerobium sp.
ATATTCTCTGATGTTTAATAAATTTTCTTTTTTTGTTTCTAATTCATTTTTAGCTAATTCTGCTGCTTTACCCATTCCAACCACACCTGGAACATTTACTGTGCCTGCTCTTCTGTTTCTTTCCTGACTTCCTCCAGTCAATTGGGGAATCAATTCAACACCATTTTTTGCATATAATATTCCTACACCTTTTGGACCATTAAATTTATGTGCAGATAAAGATAATAAATCGATCCCCATGTTTTGAACATCTATTTCTATCTGGCCGGCCGCCTGTACAGCATCAGTATGAAAAAGAATATCATACTCAGCAGCAATTCTACCTAAAGAATTAAGATTTTGAATTGTTCCAATTTCGTTATTTGCAGTCATTATAGAAATTAGAATTGTGTCATCCTGAATAGCTTCTTCTAATCTTTCAGGAACTATAAATCCTTCACTGTCAACTTCAAGGTAAGTTACTTTGAATCCTAAATTTTTTTCTAAAAATTTACAGCTATCTAAAACAGCATGATGTTCTATTCTAGATGTAATTATATGTTTCCCTTTTTGACTTAATGCCATAGCAGTTCCTTTAATTGCCAGATTGTCTGATTCAGTACCTCCAGATGTAAAGATAATTTCTTCTGGATTTTTAGCATTAATTAAATCAGCCAGCTTCTCCCTTGCTTCTTCAACTGCCCGAGAAGCTTCTTGTCCAAGAAGATGTGCACTGGCTGGATTTGCAAAATCTCTATTTAAAAAAGGCTGAACTGCTTTTATTACTTCTTTTCTCATAGGAGTTGATGCTGCATGATCAAGATAAATATTAGTCATTTGATACAGCTTCTATTTTTTCTTTAGAATTTTTCTTTGTAAGATCCGACTGCCTTTTTTTCTCTTTTTCTGCTTTTTCTTTTAAATCAGCAAGTGTCATGTTTTCAATCACACCATTAATAGCCTCAGCAAGTTCTTCCCACAATCCATGAATAACACATTTATCTATATAATTACAAAACTCTTCTTCAACCACACAATCAACTGGCGCTATGGGGCCTTCTAAAGTAATTAAAATATCTGCTACTGTAATATCTTTTGGATCATGATTTAACATATAACCGCCATGAGCACCTCTAACACTTTTTACTAAATCTGCTTTTCTTAGTGCAGCAAAAAGTTGTTCGAGGTATTGTTCAGAGATATCCTGTCTTGCTGATATTTTACGTATTGGAATAGCTTTCCCTTTTTCATTTTCAGCCAAATCAACCATTGCTCTTAATCCATATCTACCTTTTGTTGATACTCTCATAATTTCACCTCATAAAACTTGACTTTTATTATCAACTTTCATTTAATTTTAACATATGCTAAAAAAGCTGTCAATAAACTTAAAGAAAGAAAGTTAATGAAAAAGTTCTTTTATAATTTTTAATTTATATTTATTAGCTGTTTTTTCTTTTAAAACTTTTTTAAATCTGCTTTCAATTTCAGCAGGTATTTCTGCAATTACAACTCCACCTTGATTATTATATTCAGTATTTTTAATATCAGCTCCAAAAGCTTCAAGTTGTCCTAAAACAACACCTAATTTATTAAATTCTGAAAAAACCTCTATCTCACAAAATTTTTTTAAAGATTCAACCCCTGCTTCTTCTATAGCCAACCTAGCTGTTTCACCATAAGCACGGATTAAACCACCTATACCTAATTTAGTACCCCCAAAATATCTTGTAATAATAATAACAGTATTTTCAAGCTCAGACCCTTTAATAGCTTTTAAAACAGGAGGTCCTGAAGACCCAGCTGGTTCACCATCATCATCAAAATACTCAATTAATTCATCATTTGTTCTGTCACTTTCTACTCTATAAGCAGAAACATTATGAGTGGCATCATTATACTTCTCTTTTATTTCAGCAATCCTTTTCTCTGCTTCATCTCGATTATTTACTGCAAAAATACTGCCGTAAAACTTACTATCTTTAACTTTATTTCTAATTTCAACATTAGAAGCTGGCCTTAATTTGCTTTTTGCCATATTATTTCTCATCTCCATTATTCTTTGAATCTGCTTTACTCAAAAATTCTAAAAACTGTTTTGTTTTCTTCTCTCTGCCCATTTCACTGGGTTTGTAAAATTTTTTATTTTTTAATTCTTTTGGCATATATTCTTGTCCCACATAATTATTTTGATAATTGTGTGGATATTTATAGTCTATCCCATGGCCTAATTCCTCTGCACCTGAATAATGACTATCTCTCAAATGAGGAGGAACATCTCCAGCCTTATTATTTTCTACATATTTCACTGCTTTATCAATTGCTTTAATAACTGAATTACTTTTCGGAGCTGAAGCTATATAAATAACCGCCTCTGCTAAAGGTATTCTGGCTTCTGGAAAACCTATCTGTTCAACAGCTCTTGCTGCAGATTCAGCTAATATTAAAGCAGTTGGATCTGCCATACCTACATCTTCTGCAGCATGAATTACAACTCTTCTGGCAATAAATTTTGGGTCCTCTCCACTTACAATCAGTCTTGCCAGCCAGTAGACAGCTGCATCAGGATCAGAACCTCTCATACTTTTTATAAATGCTGAAATAACATCATAATGATTATCTCCATTTTTATCATAATTAAGAATTCTCTTCTGCATTGAATCCTCAATAATTTCTTTTGTTATTTTAATTTTTCCGTTTTTGTCAGAATGAGTCGTTAAGACTGCAAGCTCAAGAGTGTTTAGGGCAGCCCTTGCATCACCATCAGCAAGCTCTGATATAAATTTAAGATCTTTTTCTGATATTTCAATATCTAGTTTTCCCAGCCCATTTTCTTTATCTTTTAGTGATCTATTTAAAATCTTTAAAATCTGTTCTGAATCGAGCTTATCTAATCTAAAAATTCTTGATCTTGATAAAAGTGGAGAATTCACTTCAAAATATGGATTTTCTGTTGTAGCTCCAATCATTATTAATGTTCCATTTTCTACAGATGGCAGGAGTGCATCCTGCTGAGACTTATTAAAACGGTGAATCTCATCAATAAATAATGTTGTCTTTTTATTATAAAGGTTTTTATTAGACTTAGCTTTTTTTATTACTTCCCTTATATCTTTAACTCCAGAAGTAACAGCATTTAGTTTTATAAATTCTGCTTCAGTTTGATTGGCAATTACTTGGGCAAGACTTGTTTTGCCAGTACCAGGAGGCCCATAAAATATTAAAGACTGAAGTCGATCAGCTTTTATAGCACGACTTAACAATTTGTTTTCACCAACTATTTCTTCCTGTCCATAAAATTCTTCGAGGCATTTTGGACGCATTCTATAAGCTAATGGCTGATCACTTTTATCATGGTCATTATTTTCAAAAAGATTCAAATTTTACACCTCAATTCTGAGTATATATAATTTCTTTTTCAGTAATAATAATATCTACTGCTATATCGTGTTTTTCAATTGGTATTTCATCTATTAAAAATTGACTATAACATAAGCCTACCTTTAATGAACTGCTTCCATGTTCTGCTAAAAAACTATCATAATAGCCTCCACCATAACCAATTCGATAACCATCTCTTGTATATACCAAAGCTGGAATTATTATTATATCTAAATCTTTTGGAGGTCTATCATCCCTTATATCTTTTAACGGCTCTAAAACATCAAAAACTCCCGGTCTGAGCTCTGAATCTAAATCATTAATTTGTGCTGTACCAAGTGCTATTTTATCTTTTCTTGTAAATGGCACATAAAGAAAATAACCCTCATCTAATAGTCTTTCCAGCAAAGCAAAAGTATTAACTTCTTTTCCTTTTGTTACAAAAGACATAATTTTTTTAGATGTCTTTAATTCTGGAAGAGAAAAAAATTTATCATTTATTTTTTTGCTCCACTTATTTATTTTGCTAAAAGATATTTTTGATCTCTGGCTTAAGATATTCTTTCTGATTTCACTTTTTTTATCCATATTTCCACCTCAAATATTATTAAATATTCTAAAAGTAATAATAGCAGAAAAATATAAGTTCTGCAAAATAAAAAAGCTAACCTAAATTGGTTAGCTAAATAATTTAATCCGCCGTGCCGGTTGATTATAAATTTTGATCCCTATCTGCCAAGTGGGTGCCCTCCTACCTGGTTTATATGTCCATCTAAGGCCTATACGCTGCAGGTAGAGACCAGGCTCCCTATGTCTAAGTGTTGGTCAAAATTTCTTTAATCATTGTCGCACACAGCAGATTATATATTTTTTTATCTAAAATAATATTAACATATATTTTAATCATCTGCAAGCATGAAATAACAAATTATCTCTTTCAATTTACAGAATATATTTAACTATTGAAATCTATCCAAAATAAAGATTCAACTTTAATATTTTTCCAAAAAAATCAAGATAATATTGAGATTCCAAGTTCTTTAAGCTGTTTTTTTGCCACTTTAGATGGAGCATTAGTAAGCGGAGAAGTCGCTCTCTGTGTCTTCGGAAATGCAATAACATCTCTAATAGAATCTGTTTTAGCTGTAATCATCATCAAGCGATCCATCCCAAAAGCTATACCTCCATGTGGAGGCGTTCCATAATCAAAAGCTTCAAGCAAAAATCCGAACTTCTCCTGCTGTTCTTCTTCACTCAATGAAAGTGCAGAAAATACTTTTTCCTGTAATCTTCTATTATTAATTCTCATACTTCCACCACCTAATTCTTCTCCATTAAGAACAAGATCATAAGCATCTGCTCTTACAGAAGCAGGATCTTCTGATAGTTTCTTAATATCTTCTTCTATTGGAGCTGCAAATGGATGATGTTTTGCTGCAAATCTATCTTCAGCTTCATCATATTCAAATAAAGGAAAATCAACTATCCAGACGAATTTATATACATCTGAAGGAATCAAATCATTTTCTTTAGCAATTTTAAGCCTTAAATTACCAAGTGCAGCAGCTGTGACTGAAGCCTTATCTGCGACAATAAGCAGTAAATCTCCTTTTTCTGCATCCATTTTTTGAAAAATAGCTTCTATTTCTGATTCAGAAAGAAATTTAGCGATAGGTGATTTTATTCCATCATCTCGCAAAGCTATCCAGGCTAAACCTTTAGCTCTAAATAATTTAGCATATTCTTCAAACTCATCAATTTTACTTCTGGGAGAATCAGCTCCACCCTTAAAATTGATACCTTTAACCTGATCCCCTCTTGCTACTGTTCCGCTAAATATATTAAATTCACTATCTTTTACTTCTTCTGAAATATCTTTTAATTCCATAGCAAATCTCAAATCAGGCTTATCAGTTCCAAAACGAGCCATGGCTTCATCATAAGGCATTTTCTCTATTTCATTTGGTACTTCAATATCAGCCTCAGCAAAGATCTTAGTCATTAAGCCATTTGTAATCTCAAAGACATCTTCTCTTGTAACAAAAGACATTTCCATATCTATCTGTGTAAACTCAGGCTGCCTATTAGCTCGTAAATCTTCATCTCTAAAACAACGAGCTATCTGGAAATATCTTTCCATTCCTGAAACCATTAAAAGCTGTTTAAAAATTTGTGGAGACTGAGGCAGAGCAAAAAAGTGGCCCTGGTTGATTCTGCTCGGTACTAAATAGTCCCTCGCTCCTTCAGGAGTACTTTTTGTTAAGATTGGTGTCTCGATTTCCCAGAACCCATTTTCATCAAGATAGTCTCTGGTAGCCTTAGTAACCCTATGTCTTAATCTCATAATTTGAGTCATCTTTGGTCTTCTTAAATCAAGGTATCTATATTTAAGACGTACATCTTCACCAGTATCTATATCATCTTCTATCTGCATTGGTGGGGTTTTTGCCTTATCTAATATTCTTAATTCTTCACATTTTATCTCTATTTCTCCTGTTGAAATTTCAGGATTGATATTACCTTTTGGACGAAGTTCAACTTCTCCCTTTAATGCAACAACATATTCAGAACGAAGTTCATCAGCTTTCGCAAAGGAATTATTATCTAAATCTGGATTAAAAACTACCTGTACAATTCCAGATCTATCTCTGATATCTGCAAAAATAACTCCTCCATGGTCTCTTCTTTTCTGCACCCAACCCATGATGGTAACTTTCTTAGTATTATCATTCTTCGTGATTTCTCCACATAGGTGAGTTCTATGTAAATCTTTTATGGTATCAGCCATCTTATTTAACCTCCCTGTCTACTAGCATCTTCATTTCTTCAACTAAATTATTCAATTTTATCTCTTTTTCATTACCACTTTCCATATTTCTTATAGTGGCAGTACTGCTTTTAAGTTCATTTTCTCCTAAAATAATAGTATATTGAGCATTCATTCTATCTGCTGATTTCATTTGAGAGCCCACACTTCTACCTAAATAATCTATTTCTGTTTTAAAACCTGCTTTTCTTAAAATATCAAGCAGTTTAAAAGCCTCTTTTTTTGCTCTATCACCAATAACTGTAATATATAAATCTACTGATGCTTTGACTGGGATTTCTATATCTTGAGCTTCTAAAGAAAGCAGTAATCTTTCAATACCCAGTGCAAAACCAATTCCTGGTATATCTCTATTACCAATTTCTTCTGCAAGTCCATTATAACGTCCACCACCAAAAACTGTGTCTTGAGCACCTAAAGCATTATCTTTAATCTCAAAGGCTGTGTTAGTATAATAGTCTAAACCTCTAACTAAAAGTGGATTAACTAAATAGTCAATCTGAAGAATATCAAGATAATTCTGCACCTTAGAAAAATGAACTTCACATTCTTTACATAAGTGCTCAGTTATTTTAGGAGCATTTTTTATTACACTTTGACAGCTCTCATTTTTACAGTCAAGAACTCTAAGTGGATTTCTTTCTATTCTCTCTTTACAGTTATCACATAGTTCATCTTTATGATTATTTAAATATATTTTTAATTTCTCAACATATTTGGGACGACAGCTTTTACAACCAACACTATTTAAGTGAACATCCAAATCTTTTAAACCCAGTTTTTCCAACAAGCGTATTCCTAAAGAAATTATTTCAGCATCTAAAGCAGGATCATTTGAAGCAACTGCCTCTACTCCAAGCTGATGAAACTGTCTGAATCTACCAGATTGAGGTCTTTCATAGCGAAACATTGGACCAATATAATAATATTTGCTTGGCTGTGCCTGACCATAAATTTTATTTTCCAAAAATGAACGAATAACAGATGCTGTACCTTCAGGTCTTAAAGTAATGCTTCTGCCTCCCTTATCTTCAAATGTATACATTTCTTTTTCAACAATATCTGTTACTTCACCAATTCCACGCTGAAAAAGTTCAGTATATTCGAAAATCGGGGTTCTAATTTCTTGATAATTATAATTATTAAATAAATCATGAGTCACTTTCTCAATATACTGCCATTTTGAAGATTCTGGTGGAAGTATATCATTTGTACCTCTGGGAGCATTAAATTTCATTAATAATTCACCTACTATTTCATTTTTCTCAAACATCTTATAATAAGATTCCAACAAATTTATAAGTTTTGCCTTCACTATATAATTTTTATAAAAATCTATCAGCTTAATTGCTAAAAAAGCAAAAACTGATAGATTAATAAGTTTATATATTATTCAACTGTCTCTTCAGCTGAAATATCTTCGTCCAAATCTGTTTCATCTTCTGCATTTTCTTCAAGCTCTTCTTCAATCTGTTCCTCAGAAATATCTTGATTATTCATTTCTTCACTTAAACGCTGAATTTCTTGAAGTTCTGCTTCTGCTTCTTCTTCAGCTCCAATTTGAGAAAACATCATATATAATTGATATCTGGTCATTAAATTATCTCCAGCTGTAGATGACACCTCTTTTAACTGTTCTAAAGCTGCCTGATTATTCTCCTGCTCAACTAATAACTGAGCATAATTAAATCTCAATTCACTATTTTCTGGATATTCCTCCAGAGCCTTATTATAGCTTTCTTCTGCTTTAGATATCTTAGAAATTTCTATATAAGACCTGGCCAGATAGGTATAGAAAGCTGGACTTTGCTGTTCTTCAATCAAATTCGAGAACTTTTCTGCAGCCTCTTCATAGCTGCCAGATTCAAAATCACTATATGCATTTAAAACTGGATCATTTATTGTGATTTCTGAATTATTTTTTAAATCTGTTAACCAGTTCTCGAGAGCTTCATTTCTTTTTTGCTGAAGCAGCTCCTCTTCTATATCTGTTTGAACATCTGCAAAAACAGGACGTTCTCCCTCTTGAGTTTCATCATCTGAAGTTTCATTATCAAAATCTTCGGCAGGATATCTCTGATCATAAAGATCTCTTACTTCAGATTCACTGACACTAATATCACCACGAGCGTTATTTATTGTCTCGGTAATTGTTTTAGAGCGCTCTAAGCTTCTTCTTATATCATCTTTTAAATCACCAATATTATAGCCCTGTTCTGCTAGGTTTTCTGACAACTCTTCTTCAGTAATATCATTTTCTTCAAGAATATTATTGTAGCTTGCGTTTAATTCTTCATTATTAACTTCAACATCAATATTCATTTCTTCAGACTGCTGTAATATTAATTTTCTTTCTATTAAAGCGTTAAGAATATTATAACGAAAAGATATAACCTGTGTACTGCTCATATCTTGCTGAGGAGCCTGCTGTCTCAACATAGCTAAATATTCCTGTTGAGAAATTTCTTCTCCATTAACTTCTGCTATTATATTTGGATTAGAAGGCTGTTGTCCTCCACCACCACTATTATTAAGGTAAGCACCATATCCCATAAAACCACCAGATATAACAAATGCTACTACTACTAAATAAACAATTATTCTGCTATTATCACGTAAAGTATCAAACAAAAAATTCCACTTCCCTTCCTAATTAATCATTAGAATATTTTAGTATCAAATTGTTGATTTTCAAATCAGTTTATCCTGTTTAATTTTATCTTATAAGAATTTCTATGTCAAACTCAAAAAAAGTTTGGATATACATTTTCTTTAAAATATTTGAGAAGAAACTGCGGCCCGTGACCAGGATATACTTCAGTGTCATCATCCAAAGACAAAAGCTTTTTTTCGATTGAATTTTTAAGCTGATTTGTATCACTATCTTGAAGGTCAGTTCTACCAATACCGTTACTAAAAATAGCATCTCCTGAAAAAATTACTTTTTCAGAAACTATATGAATAGATATACCTCCTTGGCTGTGGCCGGGAGTATAAAGCACTTGTAAAATAACAGACTCAAAATTAATCTGATCTCCATCCTCAAGCACTTTGTCTGCAGGAGGAGATATTATTTCTTTTCTTAAAAATTTCATAGAAAGATTTTTATCAGCAGATAACAGCTTATCAGCTGCTTTAGTATGTGTTAATATTTTAGCACCACTTTTTTCTTGCAAAAAACCATTAGCTCCAATATGATCAAAATGACCATGTGTATTAATAATAAACTTTAAATCTAAATTATTTTCTTTAAGATAATCATAAATTTTTTCTGCTTCTGCACCAGGATCAATTACCAGAGCTTTATTATTTTCTGATAATAGATAACAGCGAGTAACTACAGCCCCTAAACTAAATGTTTTTATTTGCATTAGCTTCACCTATTAATTATAATTTTATTTTAATTTTTAAAATTTCTTTTTGCTGTCCAAAAGTATTGTAACTGGACCATCATTAACAAGACTGACATCCATCATAGCCTGAAACTTACCATCTGCAATTTTTAGTTCTGTTTTTTTTATTTGCTTTAAAAAATAATCATATAATTTTTTAGCTTCTTCCGGTGGGGCAGCATCAAAAAAGCTTGGTCTTCTGCCTTTACGACAGTCACCAAATAAAGTAAATTGAGAAACCACCAAAATCTCTTTATCTAAATCTGCTGCTGAAAAATTTAATCTTTCATCTTCATCCTCAAATATTCTAAGATTAATTATTTTTTCTACCAAATAATCAGCATCTTTTTTGTTATCTTTTTTTCCTACACCTAAAAACACTAATAAACCGGGGCCAATTTCCCCGGTTAAATTATTTTGAACCTCTACTGCTGCTTTTTTTACTCTCTGCACTACAGCGCGCATTTATCATATCACTCCTTTTATGCTGGATTAGCTCTACTAACATTTAACACTCCAGAAATAGTTTCAATTTTTTTCATTATATCATACATATGCTCAGTTGAACTTAATTCAACAGAAATATTAATTACTGCCCTATTATTTTCATTAGTTCTTGCCATTACTGATAACATGTTCAACTTTTCTTCTTTCATTATATGGGTGATTTCATTTAAAAGCGCAGTTTTGTCTACAGCATCAATACGTAGATCAACCTGATAAGATTCTGTTCTACCTCTTTCCCAGCTAACTTCTATTATTCTCTCCGGTTCACTTTCCTGCAGACTCTTAATGTTCTTACAGTCCGTCCGATGCACAGAAACACCGCGTCCTCTAGTAATATAACCAACTATTTCATCACCAGGTACTGGATTACAGCATTTTGCCATGCGAACAAGCATATCATCCATACCTTTGACAGAAATACCTTTATCAACTGATGACTGTTTTTGCTTTTGATTTCCATGTTTTTTATCAATTTCTTTTTCAGGTTCATAATCATTAAATTTGCTTATTACCTGTTTAGGACTAATATTACTATAACCAAGTTCTTCAAGCAGATCATCCACATTTTTTCTGCCTAATTCTTTAGCAATATCTTTTAACTCTTTGTTCTTTTCCTTCTCACTTAATTCTATATGCTGTTTTTTTAGATGTTCATCTAAAATATTTCTCCCTTTATCAATTATTTCATCTTTTCTCTGTTTTTTAAACCAGTGCTTAATTTTGCTTCTTGCTTTAGAAGTTTTAACAAAGTTAAGCCAATCTCTAGATGGCCCTCTGCTTTTTTTAGATGTCAAAACTTCTACAATATCGCTATTTTCAAGCTTATATTCTAGAGGTACTATTTTACCATTGACTTTTGCACCTACACAGCTGTGACCCACCTCAGTATGAATATGATAAGCAAAATCTATAGGTGTACCACTACTCGGAAGTGATACAACATCACCCTTAGGGGTGAAAACAAATACCTCATCTTCAAAAAGATCAATTTTTAAAGTTTCCATAAATTCTTGAGGTTCCTGAAGATCTTTCTGCCATTCAAGCAGCCTTCTCAACCAGGATAACTTTTCTTCAAACTTTTCATCTCCAACTTTACCCTCTTTATATCTCCAGTGAGCAGCGATACCATATTCAGCAGTTTTATGCATTTCATAAGTTCTTATCTGAACCTCTAATGGATCACCATTAGGTGCAATTACAGTTGTATGAAGAGACTGATACATATTTGATTTAGGCATAGCAATATAATCTTTAAACCTGCCCGGCATCGGCTTCCATATCTCATGAATAATACCAAGCACTTCATAACACTCTTTTACATTTTCAACAAGAACCCTTACTGCTGTCAGGTCATAAATTTCATCAAACTCTACTTCTTTTCTTGTCATCTTATTGTAGATGCTGAATAAATGTTTAGGTCTTCCATATATCTCTGCATCTATATCATGTTCTTTAAGTGTCTCTGTAAGTTTATCAATAGCTCTTTGTATATCTTTTTCTCGCTGTTTTCTGTTTGCCTGAACCTTGTGGGAGACCTCATAATACATATCTGGTTTTAAATACCTAAATGACAAGTCTTCTAATTCCCATTTCATTTTAGACATACCTAATCTGTGAGCTAGAGGAGCATAAATTTCCAGGGTCTCTTTTGCTTTTTCTTTTCTTTTCTTTTTTTTGAGATAGTTTAATGTTCTCATATTATGAAGACGATCAGCTAATTTTATAAGTACTACTCTAATATCTTGAGCCATTGCCACAAACATTTTTCGCAAGCTTTCTGCCTGCTGATCTTCTTTTGTTTTAAACTGCATTCTGGTCAGTTTGGTAACACCATCAACAAGATGTGCAACCTCAGCTCCAAACTCTTTTTTTATATCTTCACTTGTAATCTCAGTATCTTCAACTACATCATGCATAATAGAAGCTACAATAGAGATGATATCAAGCTCAAGCCCAGCTAAAATAATTGCTACACCAAGAGGATGTTCTACAAATGGCTCCCCTGAAACTCTATATTGACCTTCGTGAGCCTCTTCAGCATATTTAAATGCCTTTTTTACCAGCTCAAGTTCAGGTTCGTCCATATAACTTTTTATTTTATCCAGTAAAGTGTCTATTTTCATATATTTGAATACCCCTTTAACATAAAGCAGTATATTAATCTATAAGCAAAGATTTAACCTCATAATCTTTTAGTACTTCTCTGCCATCTAATTTATCTAATTCAAGCAGAAAACCACAGGCTACTACTTCACCACCAAGTTTTTCTATCATCTTTGTAGCTGCTAATGTTGTTCCACCTGTAGCTAAAAGATCATCAATAAGAAGAATTTTATCTCCTTTACTTACAGCATCTTTATGTATTTCTAAAACATTTTCTCCATATTCCAATTCATATGCCATATGTAGAACTTCATGAGGAAGTTTACCAGGCTTTCTAATAGGAATAAACCCTTTCTCAAGTGCTATAGCTAATGGAGTTCCAACCAAAAAACCACGTGCTTCTATTCCTACAATATAATCTATATCATAATCTTTAAACATTGCTGCCATTCTTCTAATAGCTTCTTTAAGTGCTTTTCCATCTTTTAATAATGGAGTAATATCTTTAAACAAAATACCTTCTTTGGGAAAGTCAGGAATATTTCTTATCTTAGATTTAAGTCTCATAATTTCCTCCTTAAATATTAGATACTTTTTCAATTAAAGTAAATAGATTTTCATTGAATATTTCTTCTTTAAAGCGAATAAATTTTTCCATTTGCCTGGATAATTTATTATACCGTATTGAAGCTTTAAAGTCCAATTCATTTTCACCACCAGAGCTGCAGTTGAGAAGCTCCCCTTCAATTTGAAAAACCTTAAGTTCTGCTGTAATATTTAGCATTTCTTTAAATAATCTTTTTGTTTTAAAACTAAAATTTTTAGATTTAAAATATCTTTGCTGTAGTTCATTCAAATTAATTTGGGTGCTCTCCTGCTTAAAATTTTTTCTTATAAATAATATAAAATTATTTAACATTTTTTCACTTGGACAGCTGTGCATAATCATTTTTTTATTAAAGTCAATTTCTGATTCAGAAAACAAAAGAACAATTTTTTTAAGTTCTGCTGAGTTATACTTATCAATAATATCCTGCATATGCCTTAGCGAAAATGGCAGTGAATAAAATATTAAATAATCAAAATCAGAATTCTCATTTTGAAAACTGCTGAAAAAATAATGGCCGGGAAATTCCATCTTTAATTTTTCTTTATAATTAGGTTCATTAATATAAACAGCACTATTTTTAATAAAGCTTTCTGTAAGCAATTTGTGTAGAGCTTTTTCCTTATTCTTTTTATTGCGCATGTCATAGAAATCAAAATTTTTTTTGCTAAAAACTAAAGGTATTATGTCCATATCAAAAACACGATAATCAATTACTTTTAACTGAAGATTATCTTTTCCATTCCAACTATTAATTTCCGGTTGAGCAATAAGGTCAATTCTCTGCCCAGCAATTTTAGATGCTGAATCTCCCATGTTAAATGCTACAGCCGGAATATTATTATCTAAATAGAATTTTAAATGCTTATTTTCTTTTCCCATTGTGCAGCAGTTATTTACTTTAAGATTTTTGAATAAAAATTTAGGTTTAGCATTCCCAATCCCAAAAGGTTCAAATGTTTCAATAGATTTAATAAGATTTTTATCTAAAATTGAAAAATCAAAATTAAGATCAATTGTCTCAAAAGCTGTATAATCTTCCTGGTCTAGATTATCTTCTAAAAATTCTTTAAAAATTATTTTGAATTCTTTAATTTTATCTTTTTTGATACTTAAACCTGCAGCTGCCTTGTGACCGCCAAAATTAAGCAGAATATCCTCTGTGTACAATAATGCCTGATAAATATTTAGATTAGTTATGCTGCGGCATGATCCCTTAAAAACATTTCTATCACTGTCAGGAGCAAATAAAACAACTGGAAGATTAAATTTTTCAACAAGCCGAGAAGCTGCGATACCTATAATGCCAGAATGCCAGCTCTGATCATATAAAATTATTGACTTTTCCTCTTCCAAATCTAAATCTTCTATTTTTTTTAAAGCTTTTTGATATATTTTTTCTCCTTCATTCTGCCTCTCCTTGTTAAAACTAATTAATTCTTTAGATATTTCTTCTGCTTCTGCTTCATTCTTTGTAATTAAAAGTTTTAAGGCTTTATCAGCACTATAGATTCTTCCAGCTGCATTTAAAGGCGGAGCAATTATATATCCAATCTGTCCGGCTGAAATTTTATTTTTATTGAGCTTTAAATTTTTTAATAATATTTCTAGACCTACTAAACCCGAATCAACAAAATATTCTAATCCCTTTTTAACAAAAATCCTATTTTCATTTTCAAGTGGAGCAATATCTGCAACAGTACCTAAAGCGGTTATCACTAATAACTTTTTCTGCAAATCAACGAAGTCTTGAAAAACAGCCTGATGAGAAAAAATTCTTTGTTCAAAGGCTTCTGTAAGTTTATAAGCTGTTCCAACTCCTGCAATATCCTTAGCAAGATATTCTTTTTTAGTGACCAAGTGATGATTTAAAACAGCAGAAGCTTCTGGAATATTATCTGAAGGAGTATGGTGATCTGTAATAATAATATCCATCCCCAGCTGATTAGCAAGCTCAACCTCTTTAAAAGCTGTAATCCCACAATCAACTGTTATTATTAGATCAATATTCTGTTCAGCAAAATTTTTTATTGCTTTTTCATTTAACCCATAACCATCTTTAATTCTATCTGGCAAAAAATATTTAATTTTTTTATTAAAACGTTCTTCAAAATAGTGATATAATAATGCTGTAGAAGTAACTCCATCAACATCATAATCTCCATAAACCAATATATTTTCATTGAATTTTAAAGCTTTCTCAATTCTTATTACTGCCTTATCCATATCAGGTATTAGATAAGGATCACTTAAGTATTTCAAATCTGCATCCAGATATTTCTTTTTAGCTTCTTCTGTATTTAAATTTTTTTCTTTTAATAGTATGTCAACTAAATTCTCACTGTTTATTTTTTCGTAATAGGATTTTATTTTCCATAATTTATTCATTACATACCACCATTTTTTTAATATTTACCAGACCGAAAAATAGATATAACAAGGAGAAAACCCAAAAAACCAGCAAAAATATAACCAATCAAGCCTAATAAAGGAATGTTAAATACTTTAGGATCCATATTGCTTTGAATAAGCAGAGTTGAACCAATAATTAAAGAGGAGATAATTAAACTCATAGATAATCTATTTGATATGATATCAATACGCGAAATAAAGCCTTCTAAATTAGTATGACGAAAATTAATAGTAAATTCATCATTATCAAGTTTTTCAAGAATTCTTTTTATCTTTAAATTGAAATCATAATTCTTACGACCTAATTTCCACATTTCAGAACCTAATCTATCAAATATTTTTTGTGGATTTAGGCGATCATCAATAATTTCATCTATAAAAGTTCTTCCAACTTCAATTACATTAAAATCAGGATCTAAACTCTGACCTACTCCTTCGCTTACAGCAATTGATCTGAATAAAAGAAAAAATTCCTGAGGCATGGTAATTCTGTGTTCATAAATGAAAAATTGTAAATCTTCAAATACTGACTGGATCTCTATACTGGATAGATCACTTCCATAGTAACGATCTAAAAGTTTCTCCATATCGAGTTGAAAACGTCTTCTGTTAAAATTTTTTGGTTTTTCGCCCAGTATAAGAATTACATCCATAATTATATTTATTTTCTTATGAATAAGAGCATAAAATAAAAGAGACATTAAATCTCTATCTACTTCAGTTATTCTACCAACCATACCAAAATCAATATATGCTATTGTTTTTTCTCCTGTAATAAATATATTTCCTGGATGAGGATCAGCATGAAAAAAACCGTTTATCAAAACCTGCCTCATTAATGCTTTTGCGCCGAGTTCTGCAATAAATTTATTATGAGGATGATTTTGATCAACTTCTTTGAGTTTTGTCCCCTTAATTTCTTCCATAGTTAATAAATTAACTGTGGAAAACTCAGCATATACAGCAGGTGCTGTAATAAAAGGGTTATCAGCAAAATCACTTTTAAATCTAATTATATTGGCCATTTCACCCTTGAAATTTAACTCATCTTTAATAGTTCTTTTAAATTCTTCAATAATTTTTGTCGGATGAATCACTGAATTAAAAAGATTTCTTTCTTCAGCTAATCTGGCAAGATTTTCCATTATTTCTATATCTACATTAATCTTTTTTGTTATTCCTGGTCTTTTAACTTTCATTATTGCATTTTTATCGTCTTTCAAAACAACCCTATGGGTTTGGGCTATAGAAGCAGCAGCACTAGCCTCTTCTTCTATTTTCAGAATTTCTTCTTCATATTTATCTCCTAGCTCATCTTTAATAAACTCTTCTATTAATTCAAAATCTTCAGCAGGTACTTTATCCTGAAGTTTCCTCATCTCATAAATAAAAGTTGGTGGAAAAACATCTGCTCTTGTACTTAAAAGCTGCCCAAGTTTTATATATGCAGGGCCAAGTTCTTGCAGAACCTCCCTGATCCTTACAGCAAGCATTTTTCCTGTCGGTCTCTCTTTATGACTAATTCTCTCTTTAAAAGGAAGATATCTATTCAGGTCCAGCTGAGATATAATAAATCCCAGGCCATTCCTGACTAAAATTTGTGCAATTTCACTATACCTCTGAAAATGCCGATAATGTTTTGGTAAATTAATATTCATTTATATCACAGCCTTTTTTAAAGATAGAAACCCCTCCTTAAATTATGGAGGGGTTTGATTAGCCTAATGCTTAATATTAATTGGATAATTTTTTCTGCCATGATACCAGTAATGGACTGGCAACAAAAATGGAAGAATAAGTACCAGCAAACATTCCTATAAATAAAGCAAGCATAAATGTTTGTATTGAAGCTCCCCCAAAAAAGTAAATGGCGAGAATTGTAATTAAAGTTGTTAATGAAGTATTTATTGACCTTGGCAGCGTGTCAACTACAGCTGTATTTGCCTGTTCAATAAATGGCACTTTATGCATCAATTTCATATTCTCTCTGATTCTATCAAATATAACAATTGTATCGTTAATAGAATAACCAACAATTGTCAACAGAGCAGCAACAAAAGGTGTATTAACTTCTCTTCCAAGAACAGCAAAAACACCAATTGTTATTAATACATCATGCATTAAAGTAATAATTGAAACTACAGCAAATCGAAACTCAAAACGAAAGCTGATGTAAGCAACTATTGCAATTGATGCAGCTAGCATTGCCAGTAAAGCATTAATCCGCAGCTCCTGACCTATTGTAGGACCAACCATTTCGGTTCTCAACATCTCTGCAGTAGAAAATTCTGCTTTTATGGATTCTTCAATCTTAATAATTTCTTCTGATTCAAGATTTTGAGCCCTAATAATTGCTCCATGAACACCTGCAGAATCAGACTGCTGAATTTTACTATCTTCAGCTATATTAATTTCTTCCAGTATTGACCTAATTTGCTCACTGCTGACTGCATTATCAAAACTAAACTCCATTAATGTTCCACCATTGAAATCTATGCCTAAATTAAGGCCATTTATTAATAAAAATACAAGCCCGATTGCTATTAAAATAATTGAGATTGTATACCAAATTTTCCTCTTTCCTAAAATATCCACTTATATTACCCCTTTCTGACCCCAAAAGCATTTTTTTCCTGCATTAACTTAGTTCCCGCAAAAATACCTATAACATTTCTGCTGACAAAAAATGCAGTAAACATACTTACAATAATACCTATACCAAGTGTTACAGCAAAACCTCTAACAGTACCACTTGTAAAATAGGCCAGAATAAGAGCAGTAATAATTGTAGTTACATTTGCATCAATAATTGTAGTATAAGCTCTACTAAAACCTGCATCTATAGCAGCTCTAAGTGTTTTACCACCTTTAAGTTCATCCTTAATCCTTTCAAAAATGATAATATTAGCATCTACTGCCATACCTATTGATAAAATCAAACCTGCTATACCAGGTAAAGTAAGTGTTGCCTGAAGTCCTGCCATAGTACCCATCAATATCATACCATAAATTGCAAGAATAAATGCTGCTAAAACTCCTGGAAAACGATAATAAAAAATCATATATACAGCAACTAATAGCAGACCAAGCAGACCAGCCGTTAGACTTTTGTTTATAGAAATCTGACCAAGAGTTGGTCCAACAGTTCTTGTTTCTATAACTTCTACAGGTACAGGCAGTGCACCTTCACGGATCAAAATAGCATCTTCTTCTGCTTCCTGAATCGTTTCATATCCAGTAATCTGACCTCTTTCTTCAATAACAGCCTGAACAGTAGGATTAGTCAGCTGCTCATCATC
>JAGYNO010000031.1 GCA_018399955.1 Halanaerobium sp.
CTTCCTGATATATTTTTTTAAGTAATACTCCATCTGATGGTGCCTCAACTTCAAAATTTGTTTTATCACTCAACACCTCGAGTATTACTTCACCTTCTTCTACTTCTTCGCCCTCATCTTTAAGCCAGCTTACAATATGACCTTCTTCCATGGTCATACTGAGTTTCGGCATGATTAATTCTACTGCCATAAGCTTCAATACCCCCTAATCTGTTATCTTTAAAACAGCTTCTATTATCTTTTCTTCGTTTGGAATAAATTCTGATTCAAGGACCGGTGAAAATGGCACAGGAGTATTTGGTCCGGTTACCCTTTTAATAGGTTTTTCTAGATAGTAGAATGCATCACTATCAGAAATTCGGGCTGCTATATCTCCCCCGATTCCACCTCTGCGGTGAGCCTCATGAACGATAACTACCTTACCGGTTTTACTAACTGATTTGACTATAGATTCCATATCGAGTGGAACCAGAGTTCTTGGGTCCAATACTTCCGCATCAACACCTTTTTTCTCAAGCTCTTCTGCTGCATTAAGCGCTTTATATACCATATGAGAGGTTGCAATTATTGTCACATCTTTACCTTCTCTTTTAATATCTGCTTTACCAAATGGTATTGTGTATTCTTCTTCTGGAACTTCTCCCTTTTCTCCATATCCTTTTTTATGTTCAATAAACATAACTGGATTATCATCTCTAATTGCTGTTTTCAATAATCCCTTAAGGTCATATGGCGTTGAAGGCATTACTACCTTTAATCCAGGTATATGATAGAGCAGTGCTTCTAAACTCTGTGTATGCTGTGCTCCAGCTTCTGCTGCTCCTGCAGGCATCCTTAATACAAATGGAGCATTTAACTGACCACCAAACATGTAGTGAATTTTCGCTCCCTGATTCATTATCTGATCAGAAGCTATTGTAATGAAATCCATAAACATCATCTCTGCAACAGGCCGCATACCTACCAGTGAAGCTCCAACTGCCGCTCCAGCAATGGCTGCCTCAGAGATCGGTGTATCTCTTACCCTTTTCTCTCCAAATTCATCAATCATACCAGCTGTAACCCCGAAAGCTCCTCCGTAGACTCCAATATCTTCGCCAAGAAGGAATACTTTCTCATCTCTCTTCATTTCTTCTGTTAAAGCTTCTCTTACCGCTTCTCTACCTGTTAGTGTTCTCATTAGAGCTCCACCTCCGCATCAACATATACATCATCAAATAACTCTTTTTTTGCTGGATATGGACTGTCCTGAGCAAAAGTTACTGCCTTTTCAATCTCACTGTCCACTTCTTCATGTATTTTCTTTACTTTATCGTCATCTAATAATCCTTCATTTTTTAACTCTTCCTCGAAATGAGCAATGGGATCTCTATCCTTCCAGGCCTGTTCTTCTTCCTTTGAACGGTAGACCTTTGCATCACTTTTGGAGTGACCTTTCCAGCGGTAAGTCTCTGCAACGATTAAGCTTGGACCTCCACCTTCTCTTGCTCTTTTCACTCCTTCTTTGACCGCATCATAGACCTCTAATACTTTATTCCCATCAATTTTTACACCAGGAATATTATATGCTTTGGCTCTTGCAGCCAGATCTTTTATATTAAAAGCTTTTTCAACAGATGTGGACATACCATACTGGTTGTTTTCACAAACAAAGACAACAGGCAAATTCCAGGTTGAAGCCAAATTAGCTGCTTCATGGAATGCACCCTGATTCATAGCCCCATCACTGAAAAAGTTTAAGATTACCTCATCTTTTTCCTGCATATCCATTGCAAGTGCTGCTCCTACTGCAATTGGAATACCGCCCCCAACAATTCCATTTGCTCCTAAATTGTGAGTTTCGGTATCAATAATATGCAGTGAGCCACCTTTACCCTTACATGCTCCAGTTGATTTACCAAATAGTTCA
This sequence comes from Halanaerobium sp., assembly GCA_018399955.1. Taxonomy (GTDB): domain Bacteria; phylum Bacillota; class Halanaerobiia; order Halanaerobiales; family Halanaerobiaceae; genus Halanaerobium. The sequence continues at coordinate 1,910 of JAGYNO010000031.1, forward strand.
GCCATCATTTCTTTTATATCTGATCCTTTTGCAATAGAGTGGCCGTGTCCTCTATGGGTACTGCTGATATAATCTTCTTTTTCTAAGGCGTTGACTGCTCCAACTGCTACTGCCTCTTGTCCTATATATAAATGAGTGGTCCCTGTTATATCTCCACGAGATATGAACTGGTCTACTTTTCTCTCAAATTGACGTATTCTCAGCATATTTCTATACATATTTTCTTTTTTCTCTTCTGACAATTCCACTACCTTCACCTCCATGAATATTTTTAGTTGCTTTTAAAAACTCTCTTCTGTAATTTCCATAATTCATAAATAACTGAATCTTTATCAAGTTCAACCATATCAAGGGTAAGTTTTTCACCCTGTTTTACATCCATTTTTAATTTTGCTCCATCACTGATTCCTAGAGGAAGCAGATTCTTTGCTCTTGCATCTTCTGCTTTATCAACTGATCCATATACTGCAAATCCACCAATTCCATCGATTACTTCTCCTGCTTTTAGATCTTTTTTCGCAATAGTTGTTACCTCAGTTACTATATCTCCAATCGGTGCAATTGTTGCTTCATTGTATAGCTCCGCTCTTACTGCAGATAAAGGTGTTTCCAGACTTGCTAAATGATATGGTCTGTATAATAAATAGTTTGTACCTTCACCCATTTTTGAGTAATTCATGCTGAACTTGATGCGCTCATTATCTGTTGTCACAATTACAAATACTCCAGGTGCTACATCTCCCAGTGCAAAATCAACTACACCTTCATTCTTTAATATTCCACCCTGCTCTTCAAGTGAGTAAACTTTTGGCAGTTCATCAATTGTTGTTGTTGGACCGTGCATGCCGGGTACATCAGGCACAAGACCAGTTGCATTAGATACTGCTGCCATCTCTAGCATACTCTTTGTTCCATCCATAAAACAGGCCATCATATGTGGAGCTGTTCCCTTTTTCTTTGCTCTTTCTGCAACTCTTTCTGGATTTGCCTTTCTATCCAGAGGATTATTTTTACCCTTACCTGCTGCAACAACTTTATAACCCAGGCTTTTGGCAAAATTATAAATCTCCATGATTGCTCCTGGCTCATCTCCGGCAGCTCCTGTATAGACTACGCCGGCATTGTCAGCCATTTTTTTCAATATTGGTCCAACTACTACATCAGCTTCTACATTCATCATCACAATATGTTTTTGATTGTTTATTGTATCAAGTCCAATCTTCGCTCCTACTTTGGGAACTCCTGTAGCATCGATAATTACATCAATACCTTCCAGTTCAGGTAAGATAAAACCATCTTCTGTAACAACACTCTCACCTTTTTGTATATGTTCTTCTATTTCTGCCTTGGTACTGCTCTGATAGATATCACTGTTATCTATCCCACTCAACTGATAGGCTTTTTTAGCTCTCTCAATATCTATATCAGCTACGACAGGAACTCTTACTCCATCCATCTGAGCCACCTGGCTTACTATATCAGTACCCATCTGACCAGCACCAACTAATCCGATACTGACAAATTCCCCTCTACTTTCTAATTCTTTTAAATCCTGATATACATTACTCAATTTTTCTCCCCCTCAATTTGATTTGCTGATTTAAAATAATTTACTAAATTTTCTCTGTACCAATTTTAAACATAGTTAAAAAGTTATTATTTTTACATATGTAATATAGCTTATCATTTGTAAAACTTAATTATAAAGTATCACAGCCTATTATTTTTGTCAATAATTATTTTCATTTTTTTAATTAATTTTTATATTTTCGCATAAAAAAATACCTGCTAAAAAACAGGTATAATACAAATCTTAGTTTTAAATTTTTTATAAAATTCTCCGTTACTAAAATTACTCAACATTACAAAAATATAATGTTTGTACTGGTCAATTATTTTAAAATCAGTTAAACAGCTATATCTGTGGATAAATAATTATAGTCTTCTTTTTTAAAAAAATTACTCTTGATATCCTTCAATTTATAGCTTAATTTTGGAAAAAATTGACCAGTACAGTTAAAATTTAATTAGATAAATCAGAAAGTAGAAGCTTATTAATCACTGCTATTTTCTAGTTTTAAAGCATTATTTATTGTTTCATTAACTGTTTTCATTAACTTGCTGTACTCATTCTGTTTCTGAAAAAACCTCTTTATCTTTCTATTATCCCACGCGTTTCTCTGTAATGAAGCCATTTCTTTCTTGAGTTTTTCATCTGTTCTATTTAAATCAATCTTTTTCTGTAGCTTTTCTATTTTTTCCACTAATTCTGATGCTTTTTGATCATTGTCAATCTTCTTCTCTGCCTCTTTCATATCTATAAACTCATCTGAATTGGAAATTGCTTCTGCTAACTTTTCTGCTTTCTTTTTAATCTTCGACATAATTTAATAATTCCTCCCTTTTTGGATTAAGATTATTTCTTTTATAGTCCATATTTTTAAATAATCTTATCTTATTAATTAGTATACTAAATTTTTAAATTTAAATCAAAAAAGCTGCCGCACAGCAGGTTTTATAAATAAAAATTTACTGCTTTATTTATCTTTTTTAACTGAGATATTCATTTGCTCTCAGAGCTGCTTTTGCTCCTTCAGCTGCAGCGACGATTATCTGCTTGTCCTTAATATCTGTTATATCGCCGGCAGCATAAATACCCTCAACACTTGTTTTATTGCCTGTATCTATTACGACTTCATTATAGTCATTTATCTCAAGGTCCTCACAGATAAAACCACTATTTGGAAGCAGACCTATCTCTATAAATATTGCTTCTACATCTAGATTTCGCTGTTTTCCTGTATTTAAGTTTTTAATTATAACCGATTCTACCTTTTCATCACCACTTATTTTTACAGCCTGATCTGACCAGCAAATCTCAATTTTTTCTGAATTCATAACCTTATCCTGAAGTGATTGATCACCAGATAATCGTTCACTTCTTACAAGAAGATAAACCTTTTCGGCTATTTTTGCCATATCAAGTGCTGCTTCGAGACCGGAGTTACCCCCACCTACAACAGCAACCGGTTTCCCTTCATATAAAAAACCATCACAGGTAGCACAATAGCTGACCCCTTTATCTTTAAGCTGGCTTTCTCCACTTACTCCAAGATGGCGTTTCTTGGTACCGGCAGAGATTATTACGGCTCCAGTGTTTATTTTTTTACCGCTCTTGACAAGTATCTGGTGACCGTCTTCTTTATGTTTGATTTCTACAACTTCTTCTCCAAAAAGAGTATCAATATCATAATTTCTCAGGTGATTTAAAAAATCCTGCATCAGATCTGGACCGCTTGCATTATATTCCGGTGGATAATTATCTATAATATCTGTTTCCAGAACCTGTCCACCTATATCTCTAGATACTAATAAAACTTTTAATCCTTTCCTTACTGCATAAATTGCAGCTGTCATTCCAGCAGGTCCTGCACCAATTACAGTTAAATCCCAGACATTACCCTCACATTCGGGTATTTCAAAATCAATTAAATGATCTAATTCTCCAGAACTTATTTTTTCAATTAAGGCATCATAGCCTCCAATGTTTTCACTATCGATAAAAATTTGCGGAATTGTTTTATTACCACTTCTTTCTACCATTTCTTTATATAATTCTTCATCATTTGTAATATCATAATCAGTATACTCAAGATCAAGACTTCTCAGCATCGCCTTTGCCCGCCTGCAGTATGGACACCATTCTTTAGTATAAATTTCAATTTTGGCATTCATCTAATCAATTCCTTTCTCTAAGTTTCTTTAAATTATTCTCTGGAAATAGAAAATCTATACAATTATTGAAACACTCCAACTAATAAAGTGAATCGTATGGGTTTTTTTGCTGTTTTAAATATAATTTATTTAATTTCAGGATACATTATATCAGCAATACTCGTCTTCATTAATTTTTTCAGCATTTCTTGATAAGCTTCTTTAAAAACAGCATGAATCTTACACCTGTCTCTAATGGTACAGCCGTGAACCTTATCTAGACAATCAAAAACATTGTCTGCTGCTTCTAAAATTTCAACAATTTCTGCTATACTAATGTCTTCTGCTTTTTTATTAAGTTTGTAACCCCCCGTCTTTCCTTCACTTGAACTTACAATATTGTGCTTCGATAATTTCTGCATGACTTTGGCCAGATAAGATGCAGAAACATTCTCAATCTCAGCTAATTCAGATGCAGAATATTCAAAATTTTTATTCCTAGCCATGATAATAAGAGCATGTAATGCATAATCTGTCTTCTTGGATGTATTCATAATTCAAGTCCTTTATGTTATTATTAGATTTTAACTCGGATAATTTATATCCTTATTAAGTTAATTTAATTATATTTTACTTTCAGCATTTTGGCAAATTATTTTTAAATAATTTATAATTTTTTGTAAAATTATATAAGATTTATGTGTTATAGGCTCTATTGTATTGACATTTAAATGCATATTAAATACAATATCTTTATAAATTAACGTTCGAAATATTTTGACATTTTTCTTATTTTTATTTTTTCTTGTCTTTTTTAAAATATATTAGTTATTTAACTCAGAAGGGGGATCATTATGTCGGGCTATTATGATTATATGCTGCCAACTGTTAATTTTATGGGACCAGGCTGTATTGAAGTAGTTGGAGAAAGATGCAGTATTCTTGGTGCAAAAAAAGTTTTAATAGTAACAGATAGTTTTTTGAAAAATATGAAAGGTGGGCCTGTAGATCAGGTCATTAAATACTTAGAACAAGAAAACATCAAATATGCTTTTTATGATGGAGTTGAACCCAATCCTAAAGACAGCAATGTATATGACGGATTAAAAATTTATGATAGAGAAAATTGTGATATGATTTTAACAGTTGGAGGCGGTAGCGCTCATGACTGTGGTAAAGGAATTGGAATTGCTGCATCTCATGATGGTGACCTCTATAAAGACTATGCAGGTATAGAAAAACTGGAAAATGAAACTCCTCCTCTAGTCTGTGTTAATACAACTGCTGGTACTGCGAGTGAGGTTACAAGACATACCGTTATCACCGATACAACACAAACGCCAAATGTAAAGTTTGTTATAGTAAGCTGGAGAAACACTCCAGATGTATCTATAAACGATCCAGAGCTCATGATTGGAAAACCTCCAGGATTGACTGCTGCTACTGGTATGGATGCACTTACTCATGCAGTAGAAGCTTATGTTTCTACAGCTGTAAATTCATTAACAGATGCTGCTGCTATAGAATCTATCAAACTTATTGCTGAAAATCTCAGAACCGCTGTTAAAAATGGAGAAAATATTAAAGCTAGAGAAAATATGGCCAATGCCTCTGTGCTCTCAGGTTTTGCCTTCAACAATGGAGGATTGGGTTATGTTCATGCCATGGCACATCAACTAGGTGGATTTTATGATATGCCACATGGTATTGCAAATGCAATTCTGCTGCCATATGTAGAAAAATTCAATCTAGGTGCAGATGTAGAGCGTTTTGCAGAAATAGCAGAATTAAGTGGTGTAAATGATGATTTTTATAAAACTATAGAAACTGAAGAATCGATAGAAGCTATCAAAGATGAAGTGGACAAACTTAAAAGATTTGCCAAGATTGCAGAACTTTTTGGTGTAAATACCAGCAAGATGTCTATCCGAGAAGCAGCAGAAGCATCTCTTGATGCCATACAAAAGCTTGCTGAAGACATAGGTATTCCAACATCTTTAAGCAAATCCGATTTTGATATCAGAAAAGAAGATTTTGATGAGATGGCCAGATTGGCATTAGAAGATGGAAATGCTTTAACTAACCCGCGAAAAGGAACCCAGGAACAAATTAAAGAAATATTTGAAGATGCATATTAAATAATCAGGCCAGCATTTCAGCTGGCCTTTAACTTTTTTATTTGACTGGTCAGGTTCACTACAAATTTTAAAAACTCAGGCTCTGCAGTTCATTCCAGAGAATATTGATCTCAGGTAGATGATCTTGATATTTTTCAGCATCCCTTTTAACCATATTTCTCATCCTATATTTATCATCATCTGCAAAAGGAATATGATAAACGATCAACGTCTCTGCTTTTAAGGCTTCAGTTATAACTTCACGCCCTCTTTTATTATTTAGAAACAATGGATTAACAAATGCAGCTTCAATATCTTCATTTTCAAGCATCTCAGAAAAATATTTGCTGTCATAATCGCTGTCGGATATTATAAAGATTTTTCTTCCGGCAAAATTTATCAAATAACAGTAATTTTCAACATCTGCATACTGATCTCCGGCGTGAACTGCACTAAAAACCTCGATTGATAAATCATCCGATAGTCTAATTGTTTGCTTTTCTCCCAGAGAAAGATCAAAATAATAACTTTGCCCTGAATTCTGTTCTACCATGTTATGTAAAGAAATATATTTATCTTTTAATATCTCCGGTGCAAAAAACCCCTCAACCTTATTGCTTTTAAGATATTTTTCTGTATATTCAGCAGAGAAATGATCTTCATGTAAATGGGTAAAAATTAAGTAATTTATATTTTGATATAATTCTTTTTTCCCCTCACATAAGTCTGCAAATACTTCTACTGAAAGCCCTGAAAAGGTAGTAGAAATTTTTTTATGCAGTCCATCAATTAAAAATTTAACTCCTTCTGCTTCAATAAGCATACCTGTACTTGCAAGAAGAGTCACATTAATTTTATTTGCTTTGATTTTTAATCACCTCACAGCTGCACAATCTAAATTGATTATGAGCTAATATATTAATTCTTGTCTTAATTTAGTTTACATTATTTTATTGAAGATTAGCAAGCATTTAGCTGAAATATTTCATTATTAAATTTCAGCATAAACAGTTCTTTTATTTTTTTCCGAAATTCTGTTAAATGTGCTCTTTGAATAAACAGCCACTGAAAAACTACAGATAGCTGTAACTATTACTATTATATTTATTGATGAGGCCATTTTTTCAAAAACAAAACCATATAGAGCCTGACCAAAAGGAAGTGTGCACTGTGTCAGCACAAGTATATATGAAATAACTTTACCTATTAGATGATCTGGAGTTTCTCTCTGTACAAAAGACATCATCACAATACTAAATATAGTAATCACAAACATCATCTCAAAACAGCTCAGCAAAATTATATAATAAATAGTCATTGCAGATAAATTTAGTGTAAATGCTGCTGCAATTGGAACTAAACCCAGTGATGCATAACCCAGCATTTTATATGAATTCTCAGCTGCTATTTTTTTAGCTGATGAGCTTATAAAAATACCACCTGTGATCATTCCAGCAGCCATAGCTCCTTCTGCAAGGCCATAAAGCTGACTGCTCAATCCCAACTGAACTTTTATCATTGCAGGTAGTCCGACTATTATCATTGAAGTTAAAAATAAATTTATGCCTGAAATAATCAGCATTGCTTTTAACATAATAGGTTTATCTTTGGTGATATAATCTATGCTGATTTTTATATCTGATCTTATAATCTCTCTTACATTTTTATTGTTTATATCATTTTTAAATTTCATAACAATAAACATTTCCATAACTGCAGCTGCAGAAAAACAAATAAAAGAAACTAACATAATCTGCTTAATACCAAATATTCCATATAATATTCCTGCTGCAACTGGTCCAAATAAATTTGAAACTGCATTTACAAGACTGACAATACCATTTGCTTTTTCTAAATTTTCTGCTGCTGCTACAACTGGAATACTTGCCTGAACTGCAGGCTGATAAAAAGATTGTATAACTGAAAAGATAATCATTAAGATTGCTATTATTATAATTACTGCTCCATCAATCAGCAAATAAGAAAAACCTGCTATTATAAATGCTGTTAAAAAATCAAGAATAACCATTATGTTTTTGCGATTATAACGATCTGCTAAAATACCTCCAAGTGGTGAAAATAATATCGGAGGTACTGCTGCGGCAGCCAAAATACTGCCAAATATTGCTGTAGAACCAGTTTGATCAAGTATATATAGTGGTAATGCAAATCTCAATATAGAATTTGCAAATATAGATATTAGCTGTCCCAGCACCACTATTGAAAAATTTTTATTAAAGAGATTTTGTTTGTTCAATTCAATCAATCCTGTCTTTATTTTAATTTTTTTATGCTTCACATGATAAGCACATTTGAATTTCTTATTCATATAACTTTTATTTTATACAGCCATTTTTATCACAACTACTACTTTAACTCCTTGATCTGTATTAACGGCATAAATATCACCTTCCATAGCTTCCATGATTCTTTTCGAAACATATAAACCAAGACCAAAGCCCTTTTCTTTTTTTACATTCGAACCCCTGTAATAGCTGCTGAAAATGTGTTTTATTTCTTGCTTTGGAATAAAACTTCCACTATTTTCGATTGATATCAGCTGATAATAATCTTCTATCTGATAATCCACTCTTATTGTTTTTAAATCACCATATTTAACTGCATTTTCAATAATGTTATTAAAGACCTGAGAAAGTGCATCTAAATCAGCTTTTAAAATAATATTTTTTTCTGGTCTTCTCTTTTGATATTCCATATGAAGAAGTTCTATCTTCTCATTAATTATTTGATCTATTCTCTCTTCAATTTCTTCAAGGTAAATTTCTTCAGGATTAACCTCAATATTAGCGGCAGCAATCTCTTTGCTTGCTGATTCTAATAAATCTTTTGTTAGTTTCTCTATCACATCTGTTTTATCAACTATCACTTCAAGCGCTCTATTTTTCGCTTCAGGAGTTTGATAAATATTTTCTTTTAAAGCTATTGCATAATTTTTAATTGATGAAAGTGGAGTTCTGATATCATGGGAAAGACCTGCAACAAGTGTTTTGCGATCTTTTTCCAGCTGCTTATTTTTGTTTTTTTCTTCTCTAAGTTTTTCTCTGAGCATATCTAATCCCCAGATAAATCTACTGATACTTTTATTTTTATAGGACAAATTTATGCTTTCTATATGACCTGCTGCCAGCTTTTCTGGTACTTCTGCCATCACCTCTACTGGCTGCAAGATATTTTTATGAATATATATCAATATTGTTAAAAAAGTTAAAAATATAAATGTAATTAAAATACTGCCTGCTGTTATTTCCAAAAAATCATTTTCTTCTGATAATGCTATCTGGTACTTTAAAAGATAATCACCATCAGCAGCCAGATGATAAATGTATCTGTATTGTGAGCTTTGATAATAATTAAAAAAATCTTGAAGTTCTGCCTCCGTCGAATTTTCCAGATCAATTAAATAAATATTTTGGATGCTTCCCAGTTCTTGGGGAGTTAAATCTTCAATTATTTGCTGAGCATTATTGAGGTTATTATCAAATTTGCTCTGAATTCTATTTAGATTAATCCTATAGTCTTCTTCAACAGTATTATTTGGATAAAAAATTACTAAAAAGATAAATAGAGAAGCTATCCATAATAAAATTATATAAATAATTATTTTTTTCATTTAAATTCCCCAAATCTATACCCTACTCCCCAAACGGTCTTAATTAATTCAGGTTTTTTTGGGTTTTTTTCTATTTTTTCTCTTAGCTTATTAATATGAACAGTTAATGTTGAATAATCACTATCACTATTTATCCCCCAGACTAAATTAAAGAGCTTTTCTTTTTCTACTGCCCTACCACTATGTTCTACAAGTATTTTCAAGAGTTCAAACTCTTTGGCAGCCAGCTGTACCGGCTTATCTTTTAGATAGACCTGTCTTTTGCCAACATCTATTAAGATATCTCCCTTAATTATTTTTTCTAAATCAACCTGCATCTCATATGCTCTACGCAATTGTGACTTAACTCTGACGAAAAGCTCTTTTACTGAATAGGGTTTTTCTAAATAATCATCAGCTCCAAGTTCTATGCCCATGATTCTAGCATATTCTCCAGTTTTAGCACTTATGATGATAATCGGTATATTTGATTTTTTTCTTACAGCTTCACAGATAGTAAAACCATCTAGATTAGGAAGCATAATATCAAGGATAAGCAGTTTAACAGAGTTGAGCATTAGATAATCAAGTGCTTCCTGTCCATCTTCAATAATCTGCAGCAGATAACCTCTGTTTGCAAAATAGTCTTTTGTGACCTGGGCCAGCTCCTTTTCATCTTCAACCAATAATATCTTATCCATATCTAAGCCTCCATTCTAAAAGCCCATATTTAATAACCACTTTGTCAATCGACTCTCTCTTTCTTTAAGATCATCTTCTAAATAATTATATTTGTCCATTATATATTCTCCTTCAATATTTCCATCCAACATATAGAGAATCCTTTCGCTCTGCGCAGCAATTTTTACATCATGGGTCACCAGCAGAACTGTTGTACCCTCCTGGTTGATATCATGAAAAACCTGCATCACATCCTCAGCAGCACTAGAATTTAGTGCACCAGTCGGTTCATCTCCAAATAAAATCTGAGGTGAATTAATAAGTGCCCTACAGATAGCTGCTCTCTGCAGCTGACCACCAGACACCTGAGTTATTTCATTATCAGCCAAATCGATAATTCCCGTCTTTTTCATTAAATTCAATGCTCTATCTTTGATAAGATCCTTATTCTTATGACCAGCCATATAAGCAGAAATTATTATATTATCTATAATTCCTAAATTTTTCAGCAAATTGATCTGCTGAAAAACAAATCCCATTTTATTTAAACGCAGTTCAGATAATTCATTTTCTGACATCTCACTTAATTTTTCTCCGCCAAAATTTACTTCTCCTGCTGTCATTTTGTCCATTCCACTTATATTATATAACAATGTGCTTTTCCCTGAACCAGATGGACCCATAACCGAAATGAATTCTCCTTCTTTAACTGTCAAATTGATATTCTTTAAAATGTGATACTGTCTATTGTTGACAAGATAAGTTTTACATAAATTATTTGTTTCAAGTATATTATTCATGATTTACCTCCCGTTATTCTGCATTAATATCAGAAATGCTGAATTCTTTAATTGACTTTATACTTAATAAAGCAGTCACAGTAACTGCTGTTATCATAATTAGTGGACTCAAAATATAAGCTTCCAGAGGATTAATAACAAATTCAATTCTAGGAGCACCGATTATTGATAATGCTGTACTCACAATTTTCTGTCCCAGAGTATTAGAGATTATTGTTCCAATTATTATAGCTGTATTTAAAATAACCAGCGATTTCGTTAGATATTCGATCTTAATATCTTTTTCTGAGATTCCGATACTTTTTTTGATAGCGATTTGTGATCTATCCTTTGCAATTAAGGTTTTCAAAAATAGTGATGTAATTAAAACTGTAACCAGTAAGGCAATTATTACTGCAGTGAACATCAGCAGTCTCAGCTGGTCAATTGTAGTCCCAAATGTCTGCATAAAGTAGTCTCCAATATCATATATCTTTACTTCATTAAAAATGTTTTCATATTCACTCACCTTATCTTTGATATTTTTGTTTACATTAATATTAATGTTATACCAGACTGCAGTTTCATAATCTGGTCTTATATCAGCTTTTGCTGTTTTTCCTCCATTGGTAATGTCCTGATAAATTCCAGTTACAATCATGGTTCTGCTTGCCTCGTCTATAATCAGCTCTAATGTATCTCCTACATTTTTGGACTGTTCTTCCGCACTCAGATAAGATAATGCAATCTCATTATCTAAAAGAGGTGCAGATCCGGCAATATAATCGATGGGAAAAACTGAAAAGTCTCCAGTTTCTAGATAAATATTTTCTCGATAACCGTCAGCATTAATTATTTCAAATTTAGAAGTTATATATGAATTAGATTTCTCTACATCGGGATCATTTTTAAGATAATTTTGAATCTCTTTAAAACGCTCTTGAATATTATCCGACTGTCTTAGATCCATGATAATATCACTCTTAACCATCCCCATATAAGATACCATCTCGGAAGAGCTAATAGTATTAAGGAAGTTCATCGGTAAAATTATAATAAAGGTGCTTAAGATGAATACAAAAAACAAAATTGCATAGAGCTTAAATCTAATCAAAACATCCCTTATACCTAAAAATATATTTGTAGGAATTATATTGTTTTTGAATAAAGAAAATCTTGATTTATTGCTAATCGTATTAACTGTACTTCCCATCCTCATTGCTTCAACAGCTGATATTTTCGCTAATCTTCTGAGAATAATCAGAGAAAATCCAATAACGATTAATGCAATTAATAATGCAGATATCAGAGCCAAAATAGACTGAATAAATGTTTTTGGAGCTGAACCAATATAAAGCATTATATTTTTTGAAAATACTTTATTGACCAATAATGATAGAAGATAACCACTTAAACTTGCTGTTAGTGCAATTATTATATATTTTGACAAATAAATTTTCTTTATATCAGATTGAAAAATCCCAACTGCTTTCATTACTCCTATATCCTTATAATCTTCTTCTATTGTAAGAATAATGATAAATCTCAAACAGAGTAATGCAATTAGATTTAATAAAATGCTGATTAATATAACAACTGCTGCTATCAATCCATCAGTTAAGCTATTTAATAACTGCAGAAGTTCAATATCTATTGTTGGCCCTTTTTGAGGCAAATTTGAACTGCTGTATTGATTGTTGAAATTATTTAACTGCTCTATATTATTTAGCTGGAAACTTATTAAATACTCAAGTTCCCCAAAATTATTTTTGAGTGTCTCAAAATCACTTTCACTTACCACAAAGCGCTTAGAACTTATAATAGAAGGATTCATCTGCACATCTCTAACAAAATTTTTGATGGTAAAGCTGAGTTCTTGCCTTTCATTTTTTATAATAAGCTGATCCCCAGCTGATAAATTTCTTTTCTGCATATAATAGATCGGTACAGCTATTTCTCCTTTATCCAGCTCTATCTTTTGATTATTTAAATCAAGCAAAAAATCAAAAGATTCATTCTGTTTAACAAAAGCCATATCCATAACTGTATCTTTTTCAGATTCGCTGCTGTTAATATATGTATTAGCTCCTTCAATATTAATCATTTCTCCAATCTGCTGTTTTTCAACTAAAGAATTCTCAGCCGACCACTGAACAATTTCATTTTGATCAATACTTCCAGAATGATACTGGACAAAATGTGGTGCTGATGCCTCTTCAAATAGATAATCAAGAGAATTACTTAATTCGATTAACATATTTGTCCCGGCTGCCATAAGTAAAGCAGAAAGCATAATGAAAAGAAAAACTGCTGAGTTTATAATTTTTTTCTTAGCAAAATCCTTTTTTAATATTTTATATATCATATCTTCACCCCTATATTAGTCTCTTAAAAAGAGTATAGCACGGCAAATATTAAGAAATCCTAAACTTTTAATAAAATTTTTGCTTATTTAATATTATTATATCATTTCAAAGCAGAAATTTATGGATTATTATATAAAAAAACCCGCCAAAAGGCGAGTTTAAGTAAATAAATACTATTAATTTATATTCTAAACTTATAGATATATCGCTATAATTACTGCAGTTCCTAAAGAAATCAAAGGAGCCAGAACAGTTACAACAAAGTAATCAAAATATGTATCTTTAAATTTAAGGCCTGTATAGGCAAGCATAGCAAGGTAAACACTATTATGAGGCAGAGTATCAAAACCGGTTGAAGCAATAAGAATCACCCTGTGGAATTTCTCTGCATCAACAAGCTGAACTATATTTTCTCCAACAGTACTTAATGTTAAAAGCATTCCACCTGAAGCACTGCCCAATAGTCCAGCCGCAATATTTGTAATTATCCCGACTAAAAGATAAGGATTTAAAGGTAATCTCAATAAATCCTGTAAAAACCCTTCAAACAAAGGTAATGAGGAAAGTACCCTTCCAAAACCCATCGCAGATGCAGCAAACATCAAAGGTGCTGCAGCATTAGAAATGCTTGTATTTAATATACTTAATATATTTATCTTTCTTATATTCTTTAGAAGCGAAACTACTACTCCCATAAATAATGCTAAAACGGGTGGTTTCCCTAATACAGCCAGAAGGATAAATACTGTAAAAAGCGGCAGCATCCCCAGTAAAAAATTTAGCATTTTTATTGGATTAGGTTTTTCAAAAAGTCTTTTTTCAGATTCGTAATATCTATCTCCGAGCAGGGCTTTTGTTCTAAAGAGCAGATAATAAACTGCAGCTAAAGAAGCAGTAATAATAGAAATTAAAGCCACCTGCATTCCTGCTACAGCAGAAGTATCGAGGAAATCCATCATAATTAGATTATGAATCTGAGGACTGCCGGGCATCGGCATCCCGATTATTATACTTCCTCCCACTATAGAAGCTAAAATAAGTGATTTAGATAAACCGGCTTCTTCAAAAACCGATTTTGCAATCGGATAAATCGTAAAAATCAATACAAATGCAGATATACCTCCATAGGTTAAAACTGCACTCGCAAAAAATATACCCACTGCAGCATATCTATATGGTAAAAGATCCAAAACAAAATCACCAACAGCTGCTGCATCTTCAGAAGCTTCCATGGTCTTACCCAAAATAGAACTGAGCAAAAATATAAAAAGATAATTCTGGACAAAATCAGCAAAACCGGGAAGATATTGTACCTGCAGAACTTCCAGTATATTCAAACCATTTAAAAGAGCAATCAGTGAAGCTGCGATCGGAGCTGCAGCAACTATACTCACTTTTAATATAATTAGAGTAATTAAAATAATAAATCCTATTATAATACTTAACAAAATCATTCCCCTTCCAGACTTTACATAAGTTAATCGCAGACCCTATTTCTGCCCTGATTTTTTGCTCTATATAGAGCATCATCAGCCCTTTTAATAAATGAATCGATATTCTCTTTCTTGTTTTTAAATTGAGCAATGCCAAAACTACAGCTCAATTCAATACCCTGCTGAGATTCGTAATTATTTACCGCATTCTTAATCCTATTTGCTAATTTTTTAACATCTTCTAGTGAAGTCTCAGGAGATACTATAATAAATTCATCTCCCCCATAACGAGCCAGAGTATCGGTTTTTCTAATATTATTGTTTACAATACTGACTACTCTTTTTAAAACATTATCTCCTATTTGATGACCAAATGAATCATTTATTTCTTTAAAATTATCAATATCAAAAACTACTAAAGACAAATGATTTTTGTACCTATTAGATCTTTCAATCTCTTCTGATAAAACATCCATTAATTTCATCCTATTATATATTCCCAACATAGTGTCAGTTTCAGACAATTTTGTTTTCTTTTCAACTTCATTTTCTAGATTTTTAATAATATTTTCCGCAGTGCTCTTAAGACTCATAATTATTATAATTCCTATAATGATTATAGAAACTGCAACTGAAAACATAATATCTACTGAAATAGAGCGGATATTTTCATAAAGAAGTTCTGTTGACATTTCAGCTCTTAACCAGTAATCTGTATTTAATAGTTTTCTGATTTCTATAATTTTATTATCCTCTATCTGCCTCTGCAGCTGAGAATGGTTTCCTCTCAATATGCTGTAATCGATATCACCTGAGCTTATTTCATTTAATACTTTTTGCATATCAAATATAACAAAATCATTTCCGATTTCAACTTCATCTGAATTTAATATTTTAGATTTAATAATGACATATTTATCATCACTGCTTATCTTTAAATCAATATTTCCATTTTTAGCAAAGTTTAAACGATTTATGAGTTCAAGGTTCTCTGCTCCCCAATGTGCAATTATTTTATCTCTACTAATTCTATAAGCAGAACCTGCGTGTTCAAGTGTTTTGGCTCCATCTGCATATTTCTGCTGTGTATATCTTTTAAGTTCTTCAATACTAACTTCTCCCATAACATAATCAGCCAGCTTATTTTTTATCATAGTTCTGCTTGATAAACTGCTGGCTCCTTCAATATATCTACTTAATTTATTTTCAAAGCTTATTTCAGATATTGAAACTAAATTTTGAAAGTTTTCGTTCAAAGCACTTTCAAGCTCATTTTCTAATGGCATAAAAACTCCAAAATAAAATAATATAATTATTATTATTAATATTATACCCAAAAATTGTTTTAAATTCTTAAATAAATTTTCCAAATTAATCACAATCCTAATTCTATCGTATATTTATACAACATTTTTTTATATATAATATTATTTTTTTATTTAGCCCGTTTACCCCGCTCACAAAATTCTTA
>JAGYNO010000032.1 GCA_018399955.1 Halanaerobium sp.
ACCGAGCTTGCCCTCTGTATAGAGCTGATCCTTAATTGGTGATGCGGTTTTTTTCATGATTTCAACTGCTTCTTTAATACTTAGACTTCTATTATAGCTTAAAATCTTTGCCAGCATTGCTGTAACCTGTGGTGCAGCAAAAGAAGTTCCTTTACTAGTAATCGTCCTGCTGAAGCTGTTATATGGCAGGTTGAAGTATTCATTAATCTCAATCGTGCCACTCGCAGAAATATTAATGAACTCACCATAATTTGATTCTGCCATTTTTTCGCCATTTTCCAGAGCTGCAGCAGCCATAACTTCAGAAAAATAAGCAGGATAAGAACCTCCTTCACGATTATCATTTCCGGCAGCAGCAATGATCAGCAGCTTCTCAGAACTTAAATCTTTAATCAGATCTTCCTGAAATTCCCTGCCGCTGAAGCCGAGGCTGATATTAACAAGGATTTTTTGTTCTGGATGCTCTTCTTTATATGTCTGAATTGTCTTTAAGGCTTCAAGATAACCTTCTTTAGATGGGGCCCTCAAAAAATTTTCGATCGAGAGAGGGATGATTTCTGTTCCTGTAATATTTCTAACCAGAGCAGCTGTTCTGCTCCCGTGTGAGCTGTCTCTCTGCAGGCGGGGTAGTGGGCTGTTTAAAAAAGAAGTGTCGATTTCTGAATCGACCACAAAGATTTTAACCATGCTGTTTCTGCTGACCCCTTCTGAAAGATGGAAAATACTGAAAAAAATAAGCAAAAAAATAAATGCAGCAAAAAAATACTTTTTCAAAGCAGTTCACTCCCCTCTAAATATTTATTATAACACAGTTCGATTAATGTCACTAATTGTTGGTACCAGGTACCAACAATTATCAACAAATTTAAAAGCGAAAAATTTTGATTGAACTAAGTTCCATTTAGCGATATTATTAATAATAAGAGAAAATATACGTACCAGGCACCTTAATCATGATATAAATAGTAGGAGCTGAAAAAAATGATTGATGCAGATATTATTAGAAATTATGTATCTCCAAAAATATATAGACGCGGTATAAACTATTATAACAGAAACCGCATTGAAAAATATCATATTAAAGAAGTTGAAGATTATATTTATAAAATTAAATCTGTTGTTTCTGGAACCAGAAATTATAAGCTGGATTCTACCATAGAGATAATTGATGATAATAATATTAATCTCGAAAGCAGCTGCAGCTGCCCTTATGATTGGGAAGAATTCTGCAAACATGAGGTAGCTGTATTCCATAAATTTTTTAGTGAAGATTATCCCAAAATCAAAACAGATTATAAACTGAATAAAAATTATCAAAAACTACTTGATTTAAGCCAGAACTATAATCAGGATCAAAAAGATAAGCTTAGCTATGAGCTTAAAGGGCTGATTGACCAGAGTTTACGCAATTTTAAATTGAGTATCGATTCAGATCAGCTGACAGATTTTCTCTTAAATGACATTATTGATGGTCTAAATGGAGAAATCTATAATTTATATTACAATGATATTTTAACAGATAATTTTTATGGAGATGAATTAAAGCTGCTTGAAGAGCTTAATTATCTTGAAAAGTCACGTGGTAGGAGTGAAAATTCACTGCTGCTGACAAAAAACAAGGAAAATTTCAACTTTTTGCTGAAATTAATCGAGAAAAAGGAAGTTATCTTAGCTGAGACTCTAAAAAAGGCGAAAAAGGGAAAAACATTAAGACCGGAAATTTTAGTCAGAGGAAATTTAGATAAGGTTGAATTTGAGATTAAAGTAGATGACTATCAAATATATACTGCTGATGATGCTGACTGCAGCTGGACGGTCATCGAAGATAAGGTTCATTATCTTGATTTATCGGGTTTTGACCAGCTGCCGGATCAGATTGAAATACCAGAGCAGAAACGCGGTGAATTTCTATTTGAAGTCCTGCCTGTACTTGAGAATAACATTGATTTAAAAATTGCTGACAATTTAAAGAACTACGAGCTGATTAAAGAAGACCCCGAAGTTAAGATGAAGCTAGACTATCAGAATGATCAGATTATAGCACAGCTTGATGTTAAGTTTGCAGGAGCAGAGTATCATAATACAGAACTTCTGGGCCTGGATACAGAAAGCAATCTCTACACACAGCATCAGGATAATCCCAGGCTCTGGTCCAGCCGAAACAACAAGGCTTTTGAGAAGGTTATTAATTATTTAGAAGAATATAATTTTATGGTAAGACCGGACGGATTTATGATCAAAGATCAAAACGATATTCAGCAGTTTATTACTGACGGACTGATCCATATTCCAGAAGAGTGGGAATTAATAACGAGTGGTGAATTTGATGAAATCGAGGTCAAGGAGATTGAACTAGAACCGATCATCGAGGTTGATGATGGTGAGGGAATCAACTGGTTTGATTTCAAGGTAAGCTACAACTTAGGAGGCAGAACTTTCAGCAGACAGGAACTGCTTGAGATGATCTCCTATAATAAGTCAGGGGAGGCTTATCTTAAAATAGATAACAACTTTTTTGTATTGGAAAGTGGAGAAAAAGAAGAAAACTTAAAGCAGATTATCGAGCACAGTGAAAAAACTGAGGATGATAAATTCCGTTCTGCCTACCACAATTTGCTGTATTATTTTAACCTGGCAGAAGAGGCTGGAATCAATTTTGCCGGCAGCAGAGTCTATAATCAGCTGAAGGAGGATATAACAGAGGATAAAGCAGTAAAAGAAAAAAAGCTGCCTGAAGAGGTCAGTGATGTGATGCGGGATTATCAGAAAAACGGTTATTACTGGCTTAACTTCCTTCATAAATATCACTTTGGTGGGATCCTGGCTGATGATATGGGCCTCGGTAAAACCCTGCAGATGCTGACACTGCTCAAAGGGCTATCACCTGAACGGCCGGCCATTGTTGTCTGCCCGCGGACCCTGATTTATAACTGGCAGGAAGAGGCAAATAAGTTTTTTGATAACCTAAGCTCACTCGTCTATTATGGACCCCCTGAAGAAAGGGATGAGATGCGTGAAGGATTTTCTAATTATGACCTAATAATAACATCCTATTCAATTCTCAGCCGTGATATAGATAAGTTAAATAATGAAGGTTTTAAATTTTCTCTCTCAATACTCGATGAAGCACAGCATATTAAAAATCATAAAACCCAACGAGCTCAGGCGGTAAAGGAAATCACTGCTGAATCAAGGCTTGCTCTTACCGGTACACCACTTGAAAATTCAGTTGCTGAGCTCTGGTCTATTTTTGATTATCTGATGCCAGGCTATCTCGGTAATTATAATTATTTCAATAAAAATTATCTGCTGCCGATCAGCAAAAACAATGATCAGGAGAAGATGGAGCAGCTGAAAGAGCGGGTGGCCCCCTTTATTTTAAGGAGGCGCAAAGAAGAGGTACTGAAGGAGCTTCCAGAAAAAATTATCAATGTCCACTCTGTCAGTATGACTCAGCTGCAGGAAGACAGTTATAAGTTGGTGCTGGATGAGGTTAAGGGAAAACTTTTGGATACGGTAAATGAAAAAGGTTTTAACCGTTCCCGGATCAATGTGCTGGCAGCCTTAACAAAACTGCGGCAGATCTGCAATCATCCTGCTCTTGTGCTTGATGAAAAAGGTTTAGAAAGCAGTTCAGGTAAACTTGATGCTCTGCTGGAGCTGATTAGTGATGCTGTCAGCAGCGGCCGAAAAATAATTGTCTTCAGTCAATTTGTAAAAATGCTGAAGCTGATCAGGAAGAGTTTTGATCGGCAGAAGATTAATTATCAGTATTTAGACGGCAGCACCAGAAACAGGATGGAAAGGGTAAATGAATTTAATAATGATCCAGAAATAAAAGTCTTTTTGATCAGCCTCAAAGCCGGTGGTGTAGGCTTAAATCTGACATCTGCTGATATGGTTATCCATGTCGATCCCTGGTGGAATCCGATGGTGGAAAGACAGGCAGCAGACCGGGCTCATCGTTTGGGCCAGCAGAACAGGGTGATGGTCTATAAGCTGATCACCAGAGGTACTGTTGAGGAAAAGATGTTGAAACTGCAGAAGAAAAAGCAGAATGTTTTTGACAACATCATCGAAGATAATGTTAACCCGATTGAAGCAATAACCTGGGAAGATATTCAGGAGCTTTTGGAATATCAATAGAGTTGTTCTTTAGATGGATCTATAATATAATTTAATTAGCAGTTAATTCAAAAAATGCAGGGGAGTTTATAATTATGGAATTAAACACTGATTTAATAAAATCAATTATAAGAAAAGAATTAGATCCTGTTTTGATATATATATTCGGTTCTTTTGCCAAAGGAAGGGCAAGAGAAGATAGTGATTTAGATATTGCTTTTTTAAGCGACAAAAAATTTGATGAATATAAAGTTTTTTTAACTGCTCAAAAATTAGCCGATAAAATAAAACGTGAAGTTGATCTTATTGATTTAAATAAAGCTTCAACTGTTTTTAAAGTGCAGGTTATACAGGGGAATTTGATTTATAATAGGGATAATACTCGAAAGATGATTTTTGAGATGCAGAGTTTAAGAGAATATGCAAAATTAAATGAAGAGAGAGAAGAGGTACTTCAAAAAATGCAGGGGAGTTTATAATTATGGATGATATACTGATAAATAAACATCAGATTATTAAAAGATGCGTAAAGCGGATAAATGAAGAATATGATGGAAATCCTGATAATTTAAAGAATTATACAAAACAGGATTCTATCATTTTAAATATTCAACGGCTGGCTGAGGCTGCAATTGATATAGCTATGCATTTGACTGCAGAACTGCAGCTTGGAATACCTCAGTCAAGTAGAGATGGATTTGATATTTTAGCTAATCAAAAAATAATTGACAGTAAAACAGCAGAAAAACTTAAAGCTATGGTGGGATTTAGAAACATTGCTGTTCATGAGTATCAGAGGTTGAACCTAGAAATTGTAGCAAATATTATAGAGAAAGAAATTGACAGGATACTAATATTTTCTAAAGATATGCTTAAAATGATGGAAGAAAGAAAAGATTAAATCAATTAAATTTCTGAAAATGCTCCATCTATTCTATTAATGATATAATTTACAACTTTTTAATAATTTATTTCTAAGGATTGATTTATTATGGAGTTTAAAAATATTGGTCTATTAATGCTTATCCTCGGTTTCATTTTAATTATATTTGGAGCCCTCTTTTTTCTCTCTGGAAATTATTTTTCCTGGCTGGGAAATCTGCCGGGAGATATTAAAATTGAAAGGGAGAACTTCACCCTATACCTTCCAATCACTACAATGATCCTTGTGAGTGTAATACTCAATATATTAATCAGAATTTTTTACTATTTTTTCAGATAAGTATTTCAGGTACCAGGTACCAATAATTATCAACAAATTTCGATATGTACCAGGTACCAACAGATTTCAACAAAATTAAATATTTTTCTTTAATCGTCTATTTACGATAAGCGATAAATATGTTATAATATTGAGCAGGAGTTGATAAATATGAAAAATAATGAAGAGCAAATAAAGCAAAAAGTAAAAGAAAATTATGCAGCAGTTGTCAACCAATCAGGAGAAAAGGTAGGCTGCTGTGCCAGTTCATGCTGTGGTGAAGGTGAAGATGAATCATTAAAGGCTAAAGAAATTGCTGAAAAAATAGGATACAGCAGTGAAGAATTTGATTCAGAGCTTGGTGAAGCAAATTATGGACTTGGCTGTGGTAATCCTGGAGCTATTGCAGAGCTTAAAGAAGGAGAAATTGTGCTCGACTTAGGATCTGGAGCAGGTTTTGATGCATTCTTGGCTTCCCGTAGAGTTGGAGAGAGCGGAAAAGTCTATGGTGTTGATATGACAGAAGATATGATCAAAAAGGCACGAGAAAATGCCGAAAAAAATAACATAAACAATGTAGAATTCATTCTTGGAGAAATCGAAGATCTTCCCCTGCCTGACAATAGTGTTGATGTTATAATTTCTAATTGTGTGATAAATTTATCTCCAGATAAGCCAAAAGTGTTTAGTGAAGCAAAAAGAGTGCTGAAAAATGGAGGAAGACTGGCAATTTCTGATATACTGAGAGCAAAAGATTTCCCTCAGGAAATAGAAGAAGATCTCAGTAATTACAGCAGCTGTGTGACAGGAAGTATCAAAAGGGAAGAACTGCTGTCTATTTTGAACAATCAAGGATTTAAAAATATAGTTATTGAAAGAAAAAATAATAGTGAAGAAATAGTTGAGCCCTGGTCTTCAGAGATTAAAGTTTCCGACTATATTTATTCCGCTTCTATTAAGGCTGATAAAATCCTTGTTAAGTGTTCATGTGGAGGTTACTGCTAATTTTATAAGATAGATAGAAGTTATTGTCTGCTTGCCCCGAGGAGGGTCCACTGATGGAAAACACTAAAGAAAAATTACAATTAGATAAACTGGCAGAACTATCAAAGGCTCTAGGTCATCCCCACCGGATAAGAATTATTAAAATTCTGGCTGAACTCCAGGAAGATGGGCGATGTCAGCAGTGTATGGTGGGTAATATTGTAGACCAGCTCCCGATAGCTCAATCTACGGTATCTCAGCACCTGAAGGTTTTGAAGGATTCTGGCTGGATCGAAGGAAGAATAAATGGCCCAAGGGTCTGCTACTGTCTTAGAAAAAATATATTTAAAAAGTATAAAGACTTAATTGATAAGATTAGATAATAATTTCAGGTACCTGGTACCAATAAAGTTCAACAAATTTCGAGATGTACCAGGTACATAAAATTCTTGTTTTTTTATCATATATAATGTATACTTATAACAGTATTATACATTAATATATATATTTATCGGGAGGAAAAATATAATGATCAGGAAACAGCTTTATCTTACTGAAGAGATAGATTTAAAAACTAAAAGACTTGCAGAGATAGAGAATGTCTCTCAAGCTGAAATTATAAGAACAGCTCTGCAGGAATATTTACAGGAGAAAGATATTGATGATATTCAGGATCCCCTTTTTAAAATGTTAGGTCTTATAAAAAAAGGTGAATCAAAGAAAAAAGAAAGCAAAACTTATGATGAGTATCTCTATGGAGAGGGTATAAATGGATAAAATTTTTGTAGATACAGGAGCCTGGATGGCCTGTATGAATGAAGATGATAAAAACCACGAAAAAGCAGCCGAATATCTCAAGCTGCTGCTTAAAAGCAGCACCCAGATAATTACTTCTAATTATGTGAAGTCGGAAACGATAACTCTGCTTAAATATTTAGCCGGGCATCAGATTGCTCTCAGAGCTATGGATATCTGGAAAGAAGCTGAAAAATTAGGCAGCTTAAAGACATATCTGATTACTGAAGAAGATATTAAAGAAGCAGATAAAATATTTGCAAACTATGAAGAATATATGCTTACATTTACCGACTGTACCTCTTTTGCTGTCTGCAGAAAATTAGAGGTTGATAAGGTTTTCGGTTTTGATAGTAAATTTAATAATCTTGGATTTTTAATTGCCCCATACCAGATTAAAAACAAAGAGGGAGAATATACTATCTTACGCCCTCTTTAAGTTTGTATAGAAAATATACAATAAAAACCGGGCAGTAAAAAATATTTCAAAATATTATAAATCATTTGTTTTTAGTAAGCTAAAGTATTATAATAATATCAGTAGTTCTAAAGCCTCTTCAGTTTTGAAGGGGTTTTTTCTGAAAATAAAGAATTATTCAGAAAGGATGATATTATGTTTAAAAATTTTAAATATACAATTTTAGCGATTGGAATAATAATATTCTTTCTGCTTATATTTCTGCCGACAATGGAGGGTTTGAGTGGTGAAGGTCAGAGGGCGTTGGCGATTTTTACTCTAGTTTTGACTTTATGGGTAACACATATTTTTCCCCTTTCTATTACCTCACTTTTGGGTATAGTACTACTTCCTCTATTCAATGTCATGGGATTAGAGCAGACATTTGCATTATTTGGAAGTAAAGCTATTTTCTTTATCTTAGGTGCTTTAATTATTGCTGCTGGTATTTATCAGACCAATTTAGGATCACGTATTGGTTATAAGATAATTTCTTACAGCGGTCAGAGTCCTGTTAGGCTGCTGATAGGTATCTTATTTGCTTCAGCATTTTTATCCTGTATTATGCCTGAACATGCCGTAGCAGCTATGCTTTTTCCGATAATTATGGAGATTGCAGTTGGCCTAAATTTAAAACCACTTGAAAGCAATTATGGTAAAATGCTATTTTTGACAATGGCCTGGGGAGCTGTTATTGGTGGAATTACAACTTACCTTGGTGGTGCAAGAAATTTACTTGCAACTGGATTGATGGAAAAGCATTATGGGATGTCAATAGGTTTTTTTGAATGGATTAAATACAGCTGGCCGATTTCTTTGTCCATGCTTTTAGCTTTTGCATTTATAATTAAGTTTTTTGTTAAAATTGATATCAAAGATACTTCTAAATCACTTAAGAAACTGAAAAAAAGCCAGGTAAAAAAAGGTAGATTAAATACTGCTGAAAAAAAATTGATCTTTATTCTGGTGCTGGTTTTATTTAGCTGGCTCTTTTTATCTTCTTATATCGATATTGCAGTTACATCAATTTTAGGTGGTGTATTAATTGTTGCCTTAAGAGTTGTCTCCTGGCAGGAAGTAGAAGAATATGTTAACTGGGGTGTAATTTTGATGTATGGAGGGGCGGTTGTTGTAGCTTCTTCACTTGTAGAAACTGGTGTTACTACATGGATGGCAGATACTATTTTTGCTCCACTAGATTTAGCACCATTTATATTTATGGTTATTTTGGCAGTATTTACTTCTATGATGACTGAGGGAGTGAGTAATGTAGCATCAGTTGCTGTGATTTTACCTTTTGCCTTTAGTGCTGCAGAAGCATATAATTTTAACCCTGTTATAGTGACTTTATCAGTTGCTCTATCGGGTGGTTTGGCTTTTCTGCTGCCGATGGGGACTCCACCAAATGCGATAGCTTTTTCTTCAGGTTATTTTAAGGTTGAAGATGCTTTAAAATGGGGAGCGGTAATTAAAATTATAGGCTGGATTATCTACATTCTTGTTTTTAGATATTACTGGCCCCTGGTTGGACTTGAGCTTTTTAATTGATTTTTTCAGCTCAGTGGTTTAAACTTAACTAAGAAACAGAATAATATATTGATTAGGGAATATAATATTATATACTTTTCAGTTAGTGCTGAGAATGGAGGCAAATGATGAAAAAATATCTGCTGGTCTTATTTAGCTATGCTGGATTAGAAAATTTGAATAGTTTTCTTTTAAATAAATTGAACAGTGGGGACAGATTATTTGTCAGAGCTGTTATGCTTAAAGGTGTACCCAAGCTTTTTTCTCACTTAACCTCAGAAGTTGGCTTTTTAGGGGATAAGGTTGCAAGTGATGTAGAAGATTCAGTTGTTGACATATATTATGATAATGCTAAAGATTATCTTAAAGAGATAGAAGAAAAGGCTGCAGCTAATAATATTGAGATTGATAAAGATCTAATTGAAAATCATCAAATAGATAAACTCAAGGCTGTGATACGCGATTCGGATTTTGATGCGGTTATTATTAATTTTTCCAATAATGAATTTGTCTCAGATCAGGTAAAAGAAAAAGAGATTAAAAAATGGTTAAATACCATCGAAAAAAATATATATATCTTCCATGATGGAAAATACGGTAAAAATTAACCTCTCTTAATTGAGAGGTTTTTTGTTAAAGTTTGTTGTCAGAGCTATTAAGGTATATAATTAAATTGAAAGAACTAATCTTTATTAAATAATTTTCACATTGATAAGGAGCAGTGAAATATGGACATTAAGTCAAGGATCGAGAAGAGCATTAGAGAAAATAGTCCAGTGATAGGAGTTGCAGTAGGAAGCGGCTTATCAGCAAAACAGGTTGCTGAAGGAGGAGCGGATTTTATACTGGCACTTAGTGCAGGTCAGTTTAGAAATTCAGGTGTATCATCAATGGGATGTATGCTTCCTTTTGGAAACAGTAATGATATGAATCTAGACTTTGCTGCAAAAGAAATTTTGCCTAGAGTCAAAAATACGCCAGTAATTTTTGGTGCCTTTGCCTCTGATATTACCAAGACAGATGAATCCCTGCTTAATGAAATAATTGAAGCGGGTTTTGTTGGAGTTAATAATTTTCCTACTGTTGGTTTGATTGATGGACAGTACAGGAAAGCCTTAGAGACAAAGAAGCTGGGTTTTGAAAGAGAAGTTGAATTTATGGCGAAAGCTGTAGAGAGAGGTTTATTTACAATAGCCTTTGTTTTTGATGAGAAACAGGCGAGAGCGATGGCAGAGGTTGAAGTTGATATTATTTGTGCTCATCTGGGTTGGACTGCCGGAGGCGAAAAGGGTATTAAGAATAGAGATAATATAAGTGAAAATATTGATCTGGTGCAGAAAATTTTTTCTGCAGCAGAAGAGGTAAATCCTGAGATACTACATATGATCTATGGTGGTGGTGATATAAAGGACCCCGCAAAGGTCAGCAAATTTTATAAAGCCACAGATACACTGGGCTATATAGGAGGCTCAACTTTTGAACGAATTCCGGTTGAAATAAGTATCAAAGATACGGTCAGCAGTTTCAAAAATTATTATAAACTGCAGGAAGAAAATGCAAAATTAAGGGAAGAGCTGCTCAAAAAAAAGAGTTTTGATACTATAGTTGGTCACAGTCAGATTATGCAGGAGATGTATGATTTAATTGATAAAGTTGCAAATAGAAATGTTAATGTTTTAGTTACTGGTGAAAGTGGAACAGGTAAAGAGCTTGTGACCAGGGCACTTCATTACAGCAGTCAGCGTTCAGATAAAGCTTTTGTCAAAATTAACTGTGCTACCATACCAGAAAATCTTCTGGAAAGTGAATTATTCGGACATGAGAAGGGTTCATTTACTGGGGCAGATAAACAGAGAATAGGTAAGTTTGAACTGGCAGATGGAGGTACATTATTTTTGGATGAGCTTAGTGAAATAGATATTAATCTTCAGGCAAAGCTATTAAGGGTGCTTCAGGAAGAAGAGTTTGAACGTGTAGGAAGCAATAAAACTATCAAGGTGGATGTGCGCATCATTTCTGCAACAAATATTGACCTCAGGCAGGCAGTGGCAGAAGGAAAATTCAGGGAAGATCTATTTTACCGGCTGAATGTGGTTTCTATCAATACACCTCCACTGCGCAAACATAAAGAAGATATTCCTCTTCTGGTCAATAGTTTTATCGATCAGATAAAGAATAAATTTTCAATAGAAATTTTAAAGATAGAGTCAGCTGTTTTTGATATTTTGATGAAATATAACTGGCCAGGTAATGTCCGGGAACTTAAAAATACTATTGAGAGAGCTGCAATACTGGCTGAAGATAATGTGATTCGTGCAGAAAACCTGCCGCAAAATCTTCAACGCTATTCAGATAAAATAGGAGAAGCAGCAGATAAGAATATTCCGGAAAATCTAGCTAAGCATTTAGCAATTTACGAAAAACAGATTATTATCAATGCTCTTGAAGATAACAGCTGGAATCAAACTCAGACAGCAGATTTTTTGGGTGTAAGCAGAAAAACACTCTATAATAAGATTAAAAAATATAATATAGAATAATGAGCCGGCAGAATTTAAAAGTCCAACCAGCATATTAAATAAAAAGCTCAAAATAATTGTGTAAATTTTTACTCAAATTTTAAATTAGAAGATTTATCTGTTGATTTTATGTGTAATTAATTACACAAATTTTAATAATTTAGTTTATAATTCATTTAAAATATTTTGTGAGATGCAGATTAGTTTTTAAAGCAGCTAAAATTGGGCTTAAACTACAGCTAATTATCTAAAAATAAAGAAAATTAGCTATTTTTTCAAGTAAATTTTGTTTTTGGTATGATTAATGCATTTAATTTAAGTTGAGATGATCAGACTTTTGAAGGGGGGATTTTTTTGAGTAAAGTAGCTATTGTCGGTACGCTGGACACTAAAGGAGAAGAGTTTAAATATGTTAAAGACATAATTGAAGGTGAAGGCTTAGAAACAATTGTCATTGATGCTGGTGTAATGGGTGAGCCGTATTTTAAACCAGACATTGACCGCAGTAAAGTTGCAAAAGCTGGAGGAGAATCGATAGAAAAACTGGTTGAAGCTGCAGATCGCGGTCATTCCATGGAGGTTATGTCAGAAGGGGCAGCTGTTGTTGTTGAGGAACTCTTTGAAGAAGGAGAAGTTGCAGGTATAATCAGTTTGGGTGGTTCCGCCGGAACGACAATTGGAACAACTGCAATGAAAAGGTTAGCTGTTGGTATTCCAAAAGTAATGGTTTCTACCCTTGCCTCTGGTGATACCCGACCTTATGTTGGTACAAAAGATATTACAATGATGTATTCAGTTGTTGATATTCTGGGAGTAAACAGCCTATCCTCAAATATTCTTGCAAATGCAGCTTTTGCAGTTGCTGGAATGGTTAAAGGTAAAAAACCTGAGCCAAAGGAAAAAAGACCACTTATAGCCGCAACAATGTTTGGAGTTACAACTCCCTGTGTAGAAAAAGCAAGAGAATATCTCGAAGAACAAGGTTATGAAGTTTTAGTATTCCATGCAACAGGTACGGGTGGAAGAGCCATGGAAAATTTAGTTGAAGAAGGTTTTATTACAGGAGTGCTTGATCTAACAACAACTGAACTCTGTGATGAACTTGTTGGTGGAGTATTATCTGCTGGACCAGATCGGCTTGAAGCAGCAGGAAAAAAAGGTGTGCCTCAGG
Organism: Halanaerobium sp.; assembly: GCA_018399955.1. GTDB lineage: Bacteria > Bacillota > Halanaerobiia > Halanaerobiales > Halanaerobiaceae > Halanaerobium. The sequence continues at coordinate 12,780 of JAGYNO010000032.1, forward strand.
TTGTTTCTACAGGTGCACTTGATATGGTTAATTTCGGTCCAATGGATTCAGTGCCAGAACAGTTTAAAGATAGAAACTTATATAAGCACAATCCCACTGTAACATTAATGAGAACAAATGTTGAAGAAAATAAAAAATTAGCAGAGATCATAGCTAAAAAACTGAACAAGTCTAAAGGAAGAACAGCACTTTTCTTGCCTCTCAAGGGAGTTTCTATGATTGATGCAGAGGGACAGCCTTTTTATGGAGCAGAAGAAGATAAGGTTCTCTTCGCTACTTTGAGAGAAAATATTGATCGAGATAAAGTTGAATTGATAGAAAAAGATATGCATATTAATGATGAAGAATATGCAATAGCTATTGCTAAAAAGCTGATTGAATTAATTGAAAATGATTAAAGTTATTAAAATAATTTGACTTTAAAAATTATTAAATAAATTTAGAGGAGGAATTATTTATGGCATTTACACGTGCAGAAGTAAGAGAGAGACTTCAGAAAGAAATCGAGAAGGGAAATAGTGTTGTTGGTGCAGGAGCTGGAACTGGTATTTCTGCAAAATTTGCACAAAAAGGTGGAGTAGACTTAATAATTATTTATAATTCTGGCCGCTACAGAATGGCAGGCCGTGGTTCACTGGCTGGTCTGCTGCCTTATGGTGATGCAAATGGTATAGTTGTTGAAATGGCAGATGAAGTACTTCCTGTAGCAAAAGAAACTCCAGTGCTTGCTGGTGTTTGTGGTACTGATCCATTTAGACTAATGGATAAATTCCTGGCAAAATTAAAAGATATGGGCTTTTCTGGGGTTCAGAACTTCCCAACAGTAGGTTTGATTGACGGTGTTTTCAGACAGAATCTTGAAGAAACAGGCATGGGTTATGATCTGGAAGTTGAAATGATACGTAAAGCCCATGAGCTTGACATGTTCACAGCCCCCTATGTATTTAGTGAAGAAGATGCCAAGGCAATGGCTGAAGCTGGGGCTGATGTCTTAGTTGCTCACATGGGATTAACTACAAGCGGCAGTATTGGAGCAGAGACAGCATTAACCTTAGAAGAAAGTGCTAAAAAAGTACAAAGAATTGCTGATGCTGGTAAGAGCGTTAATCCTGATGTTATGGTTATCTGTCATGGTGGACCAATTGCAATGCCTGATGATGCAAAATATGTACTAGAAAATACAGAAAATGTTGTTGGATTCTTCGGTGCTTCCAGTATCGAAAGACTTCCAACAGAAACAGCTATTAAAAAACAAACAGAAGAATTTAAAAAGATCAAGGTAAAATAAACACTTAGTTCATTAAAAATGCCCTCTCTTAATTGAGAGGGCTTTTTATTTAACTTTTCTAAAAGATTAGCAAGAAGCTTTACTTTTTGATAAAATATTCTTAGGTCGAAAAAGAAAGAGGGTTTTCTATGAAGTTATTAGTTACAGGTGGGGCAGGATTTATGGGCAGCAATTTTATATATTACATGTTGGATAAATATCCAGATTATGAGATTGTCTGCCTCGATTTATTGACATATGCCGGACACAAAAGCACTATCAAAGAACTTTTTGCTAATCCAAATTTTACTTTTGTTCAAGGAGATATCAAAGATAGAGAGCTGGTTGATCAGCTTTTTGCAGAAAAAAATTTTGATACAGCAGTCAATTTTGCTGCTGAATCTCATGTGGATAATTCAATCGAAGATCCAGCTGCCTTCCTAGAGACAAATATTCTTGGGACTCAGGTTTTAATGGATGCTGCCAGAAAATATAATCTGCAGAGATTTCATCAGATTTCAACAGATGAAGTTTACGGAGAACTTCCTCTGGATAGACCTGAACTGAAATTTAGGGAAAAATCGCCAATCAAAACTTCTTCACCTTATTCAGCATCCAAAGCTTCAGCTGATCTTTTGGCTGCGGCTTATCGCAGAACTTATAATCTACCTATTTCTATTTCTAGGTCTTCTAATAATTATGGTCCATACCAGCTGCCGGAAAAACTAATTCCTCTTATGATAGCTAAAGCACTCAATAATGATAAACTACCTGTTTACGGTACGGGAGAAAACATACGCGACTGGCTTTATGTTAAGGATCACTCAAGGGCTATAGATTTAATAATCCATCAAGGCAGCTTAGGTGAGGTATATAATATTGGTGGAAGCAGTGAAAAAAGTAATATTGAGGTTGTAAAAATGATTCTGCAGGAATTAAATATATCACAATCACTGATTACTTTTGTTGAAGATAGAGCAGGTCATGATTTAAGATATGCTGTTGATTATAGCAAAATATCGAGAGAACTGGGCTGGCAGCCAGAAGTTGATTTTAAAAGTGGAATCAAAAGAGTAATTAAATGGTATTTGGATAATAGAAGCTGGTGGCAGGAAATTTTATATAAATCTTAGTTTATACTTGACTAAATTGTTAATGATTTAATTGTGTATCTATCATATTTATGATAAATTTAAATGTAAAGATAAATATAGGAGTGGTCAATAATGAATATAGCGGCTGAAAAATGGTACAGTGCTGTGAAAAAAAGAACTTCAAGAAGACAGTACCATAAAAAACTAATTGAGAAAAGAAAAATAAAGGATCTGCAGACCTTTATAAAAGCAGTAAATGAGGAATTTTTTGGGCTGAGAATTCAGTTGATCCAAAAAAGTGTAGAAGATGTTTTTACCGGTGTGGTCGGAAATTATGGGAAGGTCTCTGGTGCACCTGCATATTTAACCTTTATAGCTGATCCGGAGCTGAAGCATGCTCAAGAAAAGCTTGGTTATGCAGGGGAAGCGGTAATCCTGGAGGCAACCAGCCTGGGACTCGGAAGCTGTTGGATATCAGGCACATTTGATCAAAAAGAAGTTGATTCTGATTTAAATTTAAGAGATAAAGAAAAGATCTATGCTGTTTCTCCCCTTGGTTATCCAGAAGATAGACCAACTATAACTGAACGGATACTTAAAGCAGTAGTGAGCAGTAATAAGAGGCTGCCCCTTAAAGAACTTGTTTTAAATGAAATTGATCCTGATTGGCCTGAATGGGTGATGACTGCTTTAGAAACGGCAAGACAGGCTCCTTCGGCAATGAACAGACAGCCCTGGCGATTTAGAGTAGGGGAGAATACTATAAGAATGTTATTAAAAGGAAAAAATGTAGATCCGCGGAAAACCAAAAGGTTGGATTGTGGTATTGCAATGCTTCACCTCGAGATTGGTGCACTTAAAGAGGGTGTAAGAGGTGATTGGGAATATTTCGAGGGGCAGAATGTCGCCAGATTCACAGCAAATATTTAATTTTCGGAACTAAAATATTTTATTAATTTTTTAAATTTTTATTGCTGATTAAATATAATAATCTTAACAGAGCCTCTCCATTAAGGAGAGGTTTTTAACGTAAAATTAACATAAGATGCCATTATTTAAGCATTTAAGCTGTTATAATATTAATAAGGGTAATTTAAATGATAGACAAGAAACGCTAGAAAAAAGATGAATAGAAAATAGAGAGGAGTTAAGATATGAATAAAAAAATAGTTATTATAGGTGCAAGTGATGTAGGGATAAGTGCAGCTTTGAGGATAAGAGAACTTGATCAGAGTGTGAGACCTCTTATTATCGCAAATAATAATTTCCCCAATTTCAGTATTTGTGGTATACCATTTTTTCTGGGAGGAGAAGTAGAAAAGTGGGAAGATTTAGCTCATAGAAAAGAAAGTGATATTAAGGATGCGGGTATTGATTTAATGCTGAATACTGAGGTAAGAAAAATTGATACTGAAGCGAAAGAAATAGAAGCTGTTAATAATGAGGGCAGCCATAAGATTTCATATGAAAAACTGGTTTTGGGTACAGGTGGAGTAAATGTAGTTCCGCCTATAGAAGGGCTTGATTTACCCGAGGTATTTTTTATGCGCTGGATGGATGATGCAATAAGTTTTGATCAGTTTATAGCAAAAAAACAGCCCAAAAAAGCTGTAGTTGTTGGTGGAGGTTATGTCGGTCTTGAGATGGTGGAAGCACTTATAAACCGTGGATTGGAAGTAACTGTTGTAGAATTTTTAGATAGTGTTCTGACTACAATTGATAAGAAATTCAGAGAACTTGTACAAAAAAGATTGGAAGAAAAAGGAGCTAAATTTGTACTTAATACAGCAGTGGAGAAAATAGAGAAAGAAAATAATATCCTGCTTGTTTCTGGCAGTGGTGATTTTAAAACTGAAGCAGATACTGTAGTTGTATCTGTGGGAACTAAGCCAAATACTAAACTAGCTGAGGGAACAGAGCTTAAAAGAGATGAGCGAGGTGCATTTACAGTTAATGAAAAAATGCAGACAAATGTGAAAGATATTTATGCAGGAGGAGATTGTGTTCAGACTTTAAATAATATAACTGGAGAATTCGATTATTTTGCTTTGGGAACGGTTGCTCATAAACACGGTAGAATCATTGGCAGTAATCTCTGTGGATTAGAACATGAATTTAAAGGTGTAATCGGAACTCAATCAATCAAATTATTTGACACCGCTGTTGCAAGAACCGGTTTAGATGAAAAAGAGGCTCAAGCAGCAGGATTCAATCCAGTAAATGCAGAAATTGAAGCCTGGGATCATAAAATATATTATCCACCTGCTTATCATACCTACTTAAAAGTGATCGCTGATAAGGACAGCAGAAAAATACTTGGTGCTCAAATACTGGGGAATATCAATGCTGAAATTTCAAAACGTATAGATATCTTTGCTTCTGCAATTTATAATCAGATGACAATAGAAGAATTCAGTCAGCTTGATTTAAGCTATACACCTCCATTGAGCAGTCCATGGGATCCAGTTCAGTCAGTTGTTCAGAAGTTAGAACTTAAGTTATTAAAAAAATAAAAATAAAAAGATCAGTACCAGGTACCTTAATCATGATTAAGGTACCTGGTACCAACATTTTTCAACAAAAAATTATTCAAAATCAAGCTTCATACTCTTAACTTTAACTCCCTCAATAGATTTCAATTCATTTTCCAGCTGATCTACTTCATCATCAGAGACTGTAATATCAAGGATGA
>JAGYNO010000033.1 GCA_018399955.1 Halanaerobium sp.
TTACTTTATTATTTTTGTCTATAAAACCACCTTCACTAACAGCATCTACTCTATCTCCGTCAATATCTATAATCCCAGCTGGTCTCAATTTTGTAATTGTTAAGGCCTCAGATCCTAAATAATCTTTTTTGTTTGAAGAAGAAAAATATTCTCTAGAATCAGTATCAAGAGAAATTTTATTCCAAAACCGACTTGTACCAATTTTCTTGAACATGATATATGCAATTAACAATGTTAAAAATATTACAGCTAACAGAACATTTATAGCAATAGTTCTGTTTGGAAAAACGAAAAATAAGCTAACTAAAACAGCTGTTATCCCACTAATTCCTGCCACACCAAAACCAGGTATAATAAATACTTCCACCAATATCAGCAAAATTCCAATAAAAAATAAAATTAACATGCCGGTACCGATAGAGCCAGTTAAAATATGACCTGCGAAAAATATCATAAGAGCTAATATACCAATTGTACCACCTACAGCAAAGCCTGGTGTAAGAGCTTCAAATATTAAAGCTGAAAAAGCTATAACTAAAAGCAGAGTACTTACATATGGATTTGTTAATATAAAAGTTAAAAGCTGCAGGTTACTTTTTTTAATAGTATTTATCTCAAATGATAGAAGTTCCTCATTTTCTCTTATTTGATTTAAATCAGCAGCCATATAATCTGCTATACCAAAATCTAAAGATTCCTGTGCAGTTAATGTCAGGAGCTTACCTTCTTCAATGATTTCTGGAATAACTATATCATCATCAACCATAGCTTCTGCAAGCTGTCCACCTTTTCCTCTTTTTTCTGCTGTAGCAGAAAATTCTTTTCTTAAAGCAGATATATACTTTTCTTCATTTGGTCTGGTTTCAGCAGCTCCAATGCTGGAACCAGAAGAAATATACATATCTTCTCCGGCCAGAGCAATCAAGGCAGCAGCTGACCAGGCTCTTCCATTAATAAATGTAACAACACGAATTGAAGAATTAAAAATTCTATCTCTTATCTTAAGCGCGGGGTCTACAAATCCGCCCAAGCTGTTAATTTCTAAAATAAACAATTCAGCGTTTTCTTCTTCTGCCCTGCTGAGAGAATCACGAATAAAAGAATATTGAGCAGTATTAATTTCCCCATCAAGATTAATATGATAAATCAAGGCTGATACTTCTTCTTGATGAGGCAGAAAGGCAATAATTATTAAAAATAAAATTAAAAATATTAAAGTTCTTTTAATCATTTATTATTTCACCCCTTTTGAAGAGGAATAAATATAAAATGCAATTTAGCTATTAAGTTTTTCCTGAACTTTTTTGCTTACTAAACTTCCATCTGCTTTTCCTTTAGTTCTAGGAATAATAGCACCCATTACTTTACCCATATCTCCCATATTTTCTGCTCCGGTTTCTTCAATTACTTTGTCTACTAATTCTTCAATTTCCTCTTCAGTCATCTGTTCAGGTAAATATTCTTCCAGAATATCAATTTCTCTATAAAGCTTATTAATAACATCTTCTTTTCCAGATTTTTTAAAATCGGACATTGAATCTTTTATCTGTTTTACCTGTTTTGCAATAACTGCAGTTACTTCTTTATCATCTAGTTCTTTCCCTTCTGAAATTTCTTTATTTTTTATCTCAGAACGAGTCATTCTAATTACAGAAAGTTTCTCTTTATTTTTTTCTTTCATAGCTTTTTTCATATCTTCCATTAATCTATCTTTTAAATTATCCATTTATTCTACACCCCTTTTTTATCCTGGAGGCCACTGCATTGCCCTACCTCCTAAAAGATGAAAATGTATATGATAAACAGTCTGACCACCATCATCACCACAATTACTTACTATACGATATCCTGATTCAGCTATATCATTTTCTGCTGCAAGCTTTTTTGCCACCTGATAAATGTGAGCAATTAAATCACCGTCACCCTCTTCCAGATGATTTAAATCTTCAATATGAGTTCTGGGCACAATCAAGAGATGAACAGGTGCCTGAGGATTAATATCTTCAAATGCTGCAACTTTATCATCAGAATAAACAAAATCAGTATTCATTTCTCCAGAAACGATTTTACAGAATAAACAATTTTCCATAATTCCACCTCCAAAAATAAATTAATATTATTAACAGTTATTAGTAATATTCTCTTAAAAAAACCAAGTTCCTGCTATTTAACAATTATTCCTTCTATATGAGTTGGATCAATTGTATTTTTCAGTTTAACATTTACTAATTTATTTTTGTATTTATCACTACCTTGAGTTAGTACTTTAAGATAATTACCTGTATAACCTGTAAGCATCCCTGTATTATGATCACGTTCTTCTTCAATCAAAACATCTTTTAACTCACCTATAAATTTCTGTTGGTAGCTCAACATTAATTCATCATTAAGCTCCCTTAGTTTTTTACTGTGTTCCTTGATAATATTACCATTAACTTTATTCTTCATATCTGCAGCTGGAGTTCCTTCTCGAGCAGAAAATGGGAATACATGTATTTTGCTAAAAGCAAGCTCTTTAACAAGCTCAACTGTATGATCAAAATCAGTTTTATTTTCACCAGGAAAACCTACTATGACATCTGTTGTAATAGCTATTTCAGGAATTTTATCACGTATTCTTAAAACAGTTTCTTTAAAATCTTCAGCTGAATAAGGCCTCCGCATTTTCTCCAGTATCTTATTACTACCACTCTGAAGTGGAAGATGTAGATGAGAACAAAACATATCATTTTTTGCAATTAATTCAATTAAATTATTATCTATTTCTGTACCTTCTATGGAGCTTAATCTAACACGTCTTAAATTATTTATTTCTGTTAATCTTTTCATTAGCTCTGTCAGAGCACTATTATTATTTTTATCAAACCCATAAGCACCCAAATGAGTACCTGTTAAAATGATTTCTTTTACTCCCTGATCTGTCAGCTTTTTGACTTCACTAATTATTGATTTAAGATCCCTACTCCTAACCGGTCCTCTAGCATATGGGATAATACAATAACTGCAGAATTGGTTACAGCCATCTTCAATTTTCACATTTGCTCTAGTAGTATTAGTTAATCTCTTTAATTGTAAATCTTCATACTCTTTTAATTCTTTATATTTTTTAATTTCATTATTTATTTTTTTTCCTTTGATTAAATCTTCTGCTTTATTCAAAATTTCAGATTTATTATTGCTTCCCATAACAAAATCGATTTCTTCTATAGAACTTACTTCTTCAGGAAAAGCCTGAGTATAGCAGCCTACAATACCAACAATACTATTTTTGTTATTTCTTTTAGCTCTTCTTGATATTTGCCGTGTTTTTCTGGCTGCTTCATTTGTTACTGTACAGCTGTTAACTATATAGATATCAGCTTCATCTGTAAAATCAACTATCTGATAACCATTATCTATAAATATGTCTATAACTGCTTCTGTTTCATATTGATTAACTTTACATCCTAAAGTATAAAATGCTGCTTTTTTATTCATCTTAATCACCAAGTTCACCTTTCTCATATAATAAGCAGGCCAGGGCTGTAATACCTGCAGTCTCAGTTCTCATAATTCTTGGTCCAAGAGTAATAATTACAGCGTTTAATCCCTCTTTAAGCTGTTTAACTTCTTCAGCAGCAAAGCCTCCTTCAGGTCCAATAATAACTAAAATGGAAGCTGAATCCGACACTTTGTTTTCTTTAAAGAATTTCTTAATAGAAAATTCTTGTTCATCTTCCCAGAGTACAAGAATATAATCGAATTTCTTTTTTATGTTTTTAAGGTCTTTGCTACTGTAGAAATCATATATTTCTGGAATAATTGCTCTTCCAGATTGTTTTGCAGCAGCTTCTGCAACTCTCTGCCATCTTTTTTGTTTTTTTTCTTTTTTCTTATGATTATATTTCACTATGGTTCTTTTAGTTTCTAAGGGAATTAATGCCTTAAATCCAATTTCTGTTGCTTTTTCTACTATAAGATCCATTTTGCTTTTTTTGGGTAAACCCTGTGCCAGAAATATTTCTAAATCAGGCTCAACAGAAGATTTTTCTCTTTTAATAATTTCTAAATCTACAGACTGATCGCCAAATTTTATAATTTCTGCTTCCATATCAAATCCATCTGCATCAGAAAGAATAACCCTGTCACCTATATTAAGGCGCAGGGAGTTTTTAAGATGATTATAATCATTTCCATCGATAAATACTTTTTGTCCAACTTCAGCATTATTATCTATAAAAAATCTATGCATTAGTGTTCCTCCAAATTTAAACCTTTAAGTTTATATAATAAAATATACCTTCATACATTAAGTGCATCCTTTATTTTTTTTAAAAATCCTTTATGCTCAGGATTTATTTCTTCACCACTTATTTCAGCAAATTCTTCTAAGAGTTCTTTTTGTTTGTCATCAAGTTCTTTTGGAATCATAACTTTTGCTTTAATATACTGATCACCACGACCATATCCATTCAGATGTGCAATCCCTTTGTTTTTTAATCTGAATGTGGTTCCGGGCTGAGTTCCAGCAGGTAAATCAAACTGTACTTTACCTTCTAAAGTTGGTACTTTAATCTTATCACCTAATGCAGCCTGAACAAAACTTATTGGAACTTCACAGTATACATCATCACCTTTTCTATTAAATAATTCATGATTTTGAACATCTATAACTATATATAAATCTCCTGAAGGACCTCCTTTTTCACCTGCCTGGCCTTCACCTGCCATCCGCAGTCTTGTGCCAGTATCTACACCTGCAGGAATATTAACAGTTAATTTTCTTTCTTTTCTAACTTTACCAGAACCATGACATTTTGTGCAGGGTTCAGAAATTATTTTTCCGTCTCCTCCACATTCTGTACAAACTCTGCTCTGTGTAAATTGACCAAATGGAGTCTGCTTACTGGTTCTTATCTGGCCTGTACCATTACAGCTTGGACATGTTTTAACATCAGAACCTGGTTCAGCACCACTCCCACCACAGCGATCACATTCTTCTTCACGGGGAATTCTAATTTCTTTTTTGCCACCAAATGCAGCATCTTCAAATGAAATCTGCAGCCTATACTGAAGATCCGCACCTCTGCGGGGTCCATTTTCTCTTCTGCCCCCCATTCCACCAAAACCAAACATATTGAACAGATCATCAAGACCTCCAAATCCACCTCTTGCAAAGTCATCAAAATTAAAGTCCTGATCATTTATACCTGAATGTCCATACTGATCATAACGTGCTCTCTTATCAGGATCACTTAAAATTTCATATGCCTCAGAAATTTCCTTAAACTTCTCAGACGTATCTTTTCCATCCTGATTCATATCAGGATGATATTTTTTCGCAAGTTTTCTGTATGCTTTTTTGATTTCTTTTTGATCAGCATCTCGGTCTACCCCGAGCAGTTCATAATAATCTTTTTTTGCCATCTTTAAATCACCTCTTAAAAAAGAAAGGGAAAACAGTTATAGGGAGAGTAAACCTCCCCCTAAACTGCAGCAAATCCTTCTTTCTATTATTTCTCTTCATCATCTACTTCTTCATAGTCTACATCTACTGTATTTTCGTCTTCACTATCTTGAGACTGCTGTGCTCCAGCTCCAGGTTGAGGCCCTGCCTCTGCCCCAGCAGCTCCTGCACCTGGCTGAGCTCCTTCAGCCTGACTGTATAATTCGGAACTTAATTCTGTTAATTCACCAGTAAGAGCTTCCATTTTTTCTTTAATTTCATCAATATCTACTTCTTCCTTGCCCAGCACTTCTTTTAATTCTTCTTTTGCAGATTCAACTTTTTCTTTGACAGCTGAATCAACTTTATCTCCAGCATCTTCTAAAGTTTTTTCAGTTTGATGAACAAGTGCATCTGCTTCATTGCGTGTTTCTATTTTTTCTACACGTTTTTTATCTTCTTCTGCATGTTCTTCAGCATCTTTTACCATATCATCAATTTCTTCTTCAGATAGTCCACTTGTAGATTTGATAGTAATTTTTTGTTCATTTCCGGTACCCTTATCTTTTGCAGACACATGAACGATACCATTTTTATCAATATCAAATTCAACTTCTATTTGAGGAACCCCTCGAGGTGCTGGTGGAATATCTGATAATTGAAAGCGGCCTAAAGTCTTATTATCTTTAGCCATCTTTCTTTCTCCCTGCAGAACATGTATATCAACACTTGTTTGATTATCAGTTGCTGTTGAGAAAATCTTACTCTTAGAAGTAGGTATTGTTGTATTTCTATCAATTAACTTAGTAAAAACTCCCCCAAGAGTTTCAATACCTAATGATAGTGGTGTTACATCTAAAAGAACTACATCATCTACTTCACCAGAAAGAATCCCACCCTGAATTGCTGCACCTATTGCAACGACTTCATCAGGATTAATACCTTTATGAACATCTTTTCCAATTAAATCTTTAACTGCTTCCTGTACTGCAGGAATTCTAGTTGAACCTCCAACAAGTATCAGCTCGTCAATGTCACCAGTATCCATAGCTGCATCATTTAGTGCTTTTCTGGCTGGCTCCATTGTTTTTTCAATTAAATCACTAATTAAATTTTCAAAAGTAGCTCTAGTTAAATCTATATCCAGGTGTTCTGGACCAGAATCAGTTTGAGTAATAAATGGTAAATTTATATTAGTTTGTTTAACACTTGAAAGTTCAATTTTAGCTTTTTCAGCTGCATCTTTTAATCTCTGAAGTGCCATTTTATCTTTTCTTAAATCAATGCCTGTTCTATTTTCAAACTCATCAGCTAAATGTTCAATTATTCGCTGATCAAAATCATCTCCACCAAGATGGTTGTTACCATGAGTAGCGATAACTTCAAAAACTCCGTCTCCTATATCTAATATAGAAACATCAAAAGTTCCACCACCAAGGTCATAAACCAGGATAGTTTCCTCTTTTTCATCATCTAAACCATAAGCTAAAGAAGCAGCTGTTGGCTCATTGATAATTCTTTCAACTTTTAAACCTGCTATTTTACCAGCATCCTTAGTCGCCTGACGCTGACTATCTGTAAAATAAGCTGGTACTGTTATTACAGCTTCTTCTACATCTTCCCCCAAATACTCTTCAGCATCTCTTTTTATTTTCTGAAGAATCATAGCAGAAACTTCTTGAGGTGTATATTTCTCATCATTTAAGGTCACAGAATAATCAGTACCCATTTCTCTTTTTATTGAAGTTACTGTCTGATCAGGATTAGTTATTGCCTGACGCTTAGCATGTTCACCAACAATTCTTTCCCCTTTTTTTGAATATGCTACAACAGATGGAGTTGTTCTAGCACCCTCTTTATTTGGAATAACGGTAGGTTCTCCACCTTCCATTACAGCCACACATGAATTTGTAGTTCCTAAGTCAATACCAATTACTTTACCCATTTTTATATTCCTCCTTATTAAATTATATCAATCCTTTAATAAATTTAAAAATACTATTTCAGACTGCAACTTTGACCATTGCTGGTCTTATTACTCTTTTTTCTAAAATAAAGCCTTTTTGTATTACTTCAATCACTCTGCCTTCATCATCTTCATTTTCAGAATCAACTTTCATGATAGCTTCATGAAACTCGGGATTGAATTCTTCTCCTTCTGCTGAAATCTCTTCAATACCTTGATCTGAAAGTAGTTTTAATAACTGTTTATATATCATTTCTACACCACTATAAAACTCGGTACTTTCTTCAGCAGAATTTAATGCTCTTTCAAAATTGTCAATCACAGGTAGGATTTCAGATGTTAATTCAATCTTACCTTTTAGTGACATTTCTTCTTTTTCGCGCTGACTTCTTTTACGATAGTTAACAAAATCAGCCTGAAGCCTCTGCATTCTGCTTAATAAATCATCAACTTCAGCATCTAGCTCATTAATTTTCTTATCTTTTTCTTTGACTTCTTCTAGTAATTCTTCTCTAGAAAGTTCAATCTCTAGTTGACTTTCTTCAGTGCAGCCCTCAGCTTCATATTCTTCAGCTTCCATCTCTTCAGCTTTTTCATTAATTTCTTCATCAGAAGCATTTTTTTCTGGGCTATTTTCCATTTTTTCTTTATTCATCAAAATCACCCACTCGCTTTAGAAATTAAATTACCTAAAATATCAGAAATTATATCCACAGAAGAAATTACACGTGGATATTCCATACGGGTTGGTCCAATAACACCAATTTTTCCTACTGCTCTATTAGATATATAATATGTTGCTACTACCAGTGAACAGTTTTTAATGTCTTCTACATCATTTTCTTGGCCAATCTTTATTTCAAGACCCGAGCCAGAAATACTGTTAATAATTTTACTCAACATTTCTTCCTGATCAAGAACCTTCAGCATTTTTTTAAGTCTTTTTAGATCATTAAATTCTGGCTGTTCTAGAATATATGATGTTCCTCCTAGATAAACTTTAACACTACCAGGTTCAAATGCACCTTCAAACTCGTTGTAGAATTGATTAAATAATTCTAAAGACAAATCTAATCTGGACAGCAGTTCTTTTTCAAGACTGTTCAGATAATCTACATCAAGATCAGCTAATAGTTTATTTTCTAGTTTATCACTTAAATACTTATTGAGATACGAAATTTTTCTTAATGATAAATTTTGACCTAGATTTATAATTTTATTATTAACCATACCTGTATCTGTAACAAATACTAAAAGTAAAGAATTATCTTCCAGCTGCATAAGCTCAACTTTTTTCAATCTGCTAACCTGGCTTTTCGGCTCACTCACTAATGCAGTATAATGAGTCATATTAGATAACATCTTTGCCATATTAGAAATTATATCCTGTACATTTTGAAGATTTTGATATAATTCTTCAATGTTTTTTACAATACCATTAACATCCTGTTCTTCTCTTCTCAACAATTTATCAACATAATACCTATACCCTTTATCAGAAGGTACACGACCTGCTGAAGTATGTGGTTGTTCTAAATACCCCATATCTTCAAGATCAGCCATTTCATTTCTGATAGTTGCAGGACTTACATCCAGACTATACTTTTTCGCAAGTGTTCGTGAACCAATTGGAGATGCGGAAATAATATGTTCCTGAATGATGGCCTGCAGTATTCTTCTTTTTCTCTGATCAAGTTCTTCAACCATCATTTCTCACCTCTCTTTTAGCACTCGGCAAACGAGAGTGCTAACAGCTACTAATAAAATAACATATTGCTATTTTTTTGTCAAATAAAAAATTCAAAAAATTACGGTAAAAATTGCAAAAAAACCTCATTAGCCAGCAGATTGCCCTTTCTGCTTAAATATATGCGTTCATTTTTTTCAATTAATAGATTTTTCTCCTTTAACACTGCCACTTTTCCTGCATAAATTTTATTAAAATCTTCAGAAAATCTCTTTTTAAATTCAAAATAACTCATACCTTCAGCAGTTCTCAGTTTTAAAAAACAATATTCAGCCATTCTCTCTGCTTTATCCAGCTTAATTATCTCACTACAGGGTGAAATATTATTTCTATTTGAGTTTAAGCTTTTATTCTCTGATTTATTATTATTTTTAGAGCTATAAGTATTTATATATTTTTCTAGATCATTAATGTTCTGGTATCGTAATTTGCCATCAAATCCAGCTGCTCCAGGACCTAGAGCAAGATAAGGCTGATACTTCCAATAAAGATAATTGTGCTGAGCCCTATAGCCTCTTTTTGCAAAATTTGATATTTCATAATGCTGGTAGTCATTTTTTACTAAAGTTTTTACAGCATACTCATACATTTCAGCATCTATCTCTTCATTAATTATTTCTAATTTACCACTTTTAACTTTATCATAGAAAACTGTGTTTTCATGGACTTCCAAATTATATAATGATATATGAGGTGGGTTAAATTCTAATAATTTGTCTAAATCTTTTTTGAAATCATCAATTTTTTGACCTGGTAATGCAAAAATCAAGTCAGCACTGTAATTATTAAAATATTTACTTATTAATTCTAATACCTTTTTATTATTCTCTGGGTTGGTCTGTCTTCCCAAAAGTTTTAGAAAAGATTCATTAAAAGATTGTATTCCCACACTAAGCCTATTAATACCTATTCTCCTATAGTTAATAATTTTTTCTCTACTCAAAGAAGAAGGATTTGCTTCTAAAGTTATTTCAGTCCCAGGCGGAATTTTAAAGTAATATGATATTTTATTTAAAAGTGTTAAAATTTTATCTGTCTTAATTAAAGAAGGTGTTCCTCCTCCAATATAGATAGATCTAATTTGCTTAAACTTAACAAATTTATTTAAGTACTCTAATTCTCTAAAAAGGGCGGCCCAGAATTGGTCCACCCTTTCTTTTGAATATTTAACTGAATAGAAATCACAATAAGGACATTTTTTTGCGCAAAAAGGAATATGTATATAGAGAGCAAAGGGTTTATTTATTTGAATAAACTTTCTTTCAGCTCTGTTATTTCGTTTGAAAATGTTTTTTTTATTTTTCATAATCAATTCCTTCTATTTTTTATAAATTAATCATAATTATAAATATTATTCATCTTCACCACGTTCAAGAACAGTCATAAAAGCTTCTTGTGGAATTTCTACACTACCTACTTTTTTCATTCTCTTTTTACCCTCTTTTTGTTTTTCAAGAAGTTTTCGTTTGCGGCTGACATCTCCTCCATAACATTTCTGCAGTACATTTTTGCGGAGAGCAGGAATATTTACTCTTGCAATAATTTTACCACTAACTGCAGCCTGAATTGGAATTTTAAACATATGTTTTGGAATAACCTTTTTTAATCTTCTCGCCAAAGCATTTCCATGTTGATAAGAATTTACTTCATGGACTATAGTTGATAAAGCATCTACTACTTCATTATTTACAAGAATATCAAGTTTAACTAGATTCGATTCTTTATAACCTTCAAATTCATAATCAAGTGTAGCATAACCACGGGTTCTTGATTTCAACTGATTAAAAAATTCAGTAATAATTTCACTTAACGGCATTTCGTATTTTAAATTAACTCTATCCTCATCGATATACTGCATATCTTTAAATTCACCTCTGTTTTCCTGACAAAGTTCCATTGCCTGACCAACATACTCTTCAGGCATATGTAATTCTGCAGTAACAAAAGGTTCCATGATTTTATCAATTTCACTTTGTTCTGGAAAAAGAGCTGGATTTTCTATCTCTATTTCTTTTCCATTTTTTTTAACAATTTTATACTCTACACTAGGAGCTGTGATTACCAAATCAAGGTCATATTCTCTTTCCAGTCTTTCCTGAATTACTTCCATGTGCAGCAAACCTAAAAATCCACAGCGAAATCCGAATCCTAATGCTTCTGAACTTTCTGGTTCATACGTAAAAGAAGCATCATTTAATTGGAGTTTTTCTAAAGCCTCTTTAAGCACTTCATAATCTGCATTATCTGTTGGATAAAGACCACTAAAAACCATCGGTTTCACCTTTTGATATCCAGGCAGTGCTTCAGCAGCAGGATTATCTTTTTTTGTAATTGTATCTCCAACTCTACAGTTCCTAACATCTTTAATTCCGGCAATAACATAACCAACTTCACCTGAACCTAATTCAGCCTTTTCCTGCATATCAGGGACAAAAATGCCGACTTCATCAACTTGATAACTTTTTTTATTAGACATCATCATAATTTTATCATTCTTTTTAACTGAGCCATTCATAATTCTCACATAGGCAATAACCCCCTGATAAGAATCATAAAAAGAATCGAAAACTAAAGCTCTGAGTGCTTCTTTACTCCCGTCATAAGGAGCTGGTACTCTCTCTATTACTGCATCCAAAATTTTATCAATGTTTGTTCCCTCTTTAGCACTGGCAAGTATCGCTTCATCTGGTTCAATACCAATGTCCATTAACTGTTCTTTGACTCTATCAGGATTAGCTGATGGAAGATCGATCTTATTAATAATCGGAATTATCTCAAGATCATGTTCTAGAGCTAAATAAATATTTGCCATTGTTTGGGCTTCTACACCCTGAGCTGCATCGATTACCAGCAGTGCTCCTTCACAGGCGGCAAGACTTCTTGATACTTCATAAGCAAAATCTACATGACCAGGAGTATCAATCAAATTAAGCTCATAACCTTGATAATTAATTGTCACGGCCTGAGCTTTAATTGTAATTCCTCTTTCTCTTTCCAAATCCATTTTATCCAATACCTGTTCCTGCATTTTCCGGTCAGTAATTGTGTTTGTATATTCTAACATACGATCAGCTAGGGTTGATTTCCCATGATCAATATGAGCGATTATGCAAAAGTTTCTTATTTTATTAGTCTGCAAATAACTTCCTCCTTCTAAATTTAAATCCTGTAGTAATTATAACACCGCACTTTTTTATATTCAAGCATCATAATACTAAAAAAATTTTTTCCTCTTGCATTTTTTTTACTAACATGTTAAAATTGAAATGTTGCAAATTAAGAATGAAAAGATAAATTTTGACGAATAAGAGGGGGTGAAGTTAGATGCCTATTATTAAATCTGCAAAAAAGAGAGTAAAAGTAACAGAAAAGAAAACTGCTCAAAATCGTGAGTGGAAGGATAAATTGAAAAATTCTATTAAAGATTTGGAAAAAATAATTGAGTCAGGTGACAAAGAAGCTGCTGCAGAACAGCTTAAAGAAACTAAAAGGGTCATCGATAAGGCTGTATCAAGAAACATTATCCATAAAAATAATGCAGCTCGAAAAAAATCCCGCCTCACTAAAAAGGTTAACAATCTTTAAAGACTTTTAATTTTATATTTCAAATGAAAAGATAGCTATCTTTTTTTTAAAAAACTCATCCATCAGGATGGGTTTTTGTTTTTTATAGAAAATACTAGTTTTAAAGAGTAATTGATCTGATTATAATCATTTCAAGTGCAGTATTTTGCTCAGGATAATATCCACTTAAAAAATGATGATTTGCTGTTAATGTCTTTTCTAAAATTTTCTCTAGCTCAAGCTGAGTAAAATTTCTGCTCCTTTTTAAAGCTTTTTTTACTGGATATGGATGTTTATTAATTTTTGAAGCTATTTCTCGATGATCATTAGTAAACTGGCTGTAATATTTTACCTGCATCAGTAATTCTATTTGATTTGTTAACATCGTCATTAGATATAATGGATATACTCCTTTATTAAGCATTTCTTTTAAACTTAATAGAGCCTGATCAGTTTTTTTCTCTCCAATTAAATCTAGAAAATTAAATATTTCTTCATCTTCTATAAATTTTTCTCTGCTTATTATATCTTTAATATCATAATAATTTATTTTATCTTTATCAGGATATCTGGTTACTATTTTTTCAATTTCGCTGGATAATAATTCTAAATTGTTGCTGAACATCTTTTCTAAAAGTTTAATTGTACGACTGTCAACTTTTTTGTCATACTGTTTAAATTTATTTGCTAACCATTTATCTAAATTCCTATATTTAGGCTTCTTAAATTCATAATATACACCTCTCTTATTTATTTCTTTATATATTTTTTTTCTTTTATCTAAAGATTTCTTACTCAAAAAAATCAGGCAGGAACTTTCATCTAAACCAGCTATAATATCAACTAATTTTATATTCTCACTTTTATTTAAAGAAAAATTTGCCTCTAATTGGGAGATTATAAATCTTTTTTCACTACCCATTGGTGGTGTATGCACAGCATTTTTAAGTTTAACTAAATAATTTTCTCCAGGATTTAAAAAGTTAAGATTAAAATCACGAATTTCTTTTGGAATGAATTTTTTTATAAACTTATTTTTGAATTCATTCAACAAATAACTATCTTCCGCATAAATATAGTAAATGTTTTTTAGCTTATTTTCTTTATTAATAAAATTCTTTAAATCCATATTATACTCCCCCAGCTAAATTAATATTCCTAATTATTTTTATTCTATCATAATTAAATGATTTACCGCAAACAAGATAATTCATAACTACATACATATAATTATAAAATTTATCTATTAATTAACAAATCTTTCAATATTAATTTTACTGCCATCAGTTTTTATACTTACTGCACCATTTTTATCAGTTCTTAAATATTTAATATTTCTCAACTCTAATTTTTCCAAAACTTCTCCAGCCGGATGACCATAATTATTTTTTCCCACTGATATTACAGCCAACTCTGGACTGCATTCATCAAGCAGACGATTTCCTGTTGATGTCCTGCTGCCGTGATGTCCCAATTTTAAAATGTCTATTTTATTTAGATGATGTGTATCAAGTATTCTATTTTCACCCTCTTTAGATAAATCTCCTGTAAAAAGAAATTTATATCTTCCATATTCTAGATTAAAAACAATTGAATTTTCATTTTTATCTTTAGATATTATATTTTTAGGAGGATTTAAAAAATTCAAATAACATTCATCTATCTTAAAACTGTTTTGTTCGGAAATATAAAATAATTTGCTATTATTTTTTTGCTTAACTATATTTTCTAAATAATTTATAAGCGGTTCTTTTTTATGTTTTGATATTAATATATGTTTTACTTTTTTTCTATACAGCAAATGTTTTAATCCACCTGCATGATCTGAATCAAAATGAGTAATAATTAGATAATCAATTTCTTTAATTCCCTTATAATTCAAAAATGATATAATATTATATTCTATCTGCCTTCCGGCTTTACCAGGAGGACCTGTATCTATTATCATATTTTTATTATTGGGAAATTTTATATATATACCATCTCCCTGACCAACTGCAAGAAAATTTATCTCAAGTAATTCTGAACTAAATCTGATAAAAAACATCGAAAAAACAATTAAAAATAATAAAGCTGAAATATATTTTATTTTTTTATATTTCTTAGCTTTTAAAAATATTATTCTTTTTTTAAAAAGATAAGGTATTGAAAATAATAGAATATAATATAAAAAAATTTGTATTATTTTCGGTTCAGATAAAACCAGCATATCTTTTTGCATAAATCGCATTACTTCTAGGCCTTTAAACATAATATAATATGTAAGTTCTAAAATTGGAAGCAGCATTGATGCAGCTGGAATTAAAAAAAATCCTAATATAATAATAAAAAATGAAAATGGAAGCAGTAAAGCTATCAAAGGAATTAACCATAGATTTGTAATTATCCCTATATACGCATATTCATTAAAATAATAAGCACTAAGTGCTAATGCTCCTAGCTGGGCTGAAAGAGAAACAGAAATTATTTTAGGAAATATTTTATTCAAAAAATCTGTGAGCAAATAAATTGAAAGAACAATTAGATAAGAAAGCTGTAGACTAACAGTAAAAAGAGAGTAGGGATTTATCAGCAGGTTGATTAATAAAGTTAAAAAAAGTATGTTGATAAAGTCCCCATCTCTATAAAACGCCTTAGCCCACAAAAATATTAAAGTTAAAAGTGATGCTCTGATAATCGAAACTGAAGCCCCGACTAATATTATATAAATAAATGCAGTTACACTGATTAAAATTAAAGTATATATTTTATTTTTTATTACTCTTGAATAAATAATTTTTAAAGACAGTATAATAATACCAGCATGGAGTCCTGAAAGTGCCAGTAAATGACTGGCTCCTGCCTCTTTTAATAATAATTCGGTTTCATAATCAATACCTGCTTTTTCTCCTAATAATACAGCTTTTAAAAACCCCCTTATTCTTTTACTAAATAATTTATCTATCAGTTGAATAAATTGAGTTTTTAGTTTGATTAAAATATTTTTAGCTGAAAATCCCTTTCTTATTAATATGATATTTTCTATTTCCCAACTTTGAAAATAGATATTTTTCTTTTTAAGATAATTTTTATAAGAAAACCCCCCTGGATTCAATTTTTTTGGTGGTTCATGTAATATTAAATCACAGCTGATTAAATCATTATGCTTTAGAGAAATAAATTCTTCTTTTGGTACTTGAATCTTAATATTATTTGCAGATTTATTATTTATCTTGACTGCTTTTAGATAAAAATAATTCCCATTTAAATCTCCCAAATCTTTATACAAAAAGCCTTTTACATCTATTTTTCTATTTATATTTTCTGAATAATGTTTAACATAGCTGCTGTAAAATTTATATTCTACAAGAGAATATCTCAGCATTCCTGTCAAAAAAAATATTGGTAGAGCCAAAATTATTACTTTTTTTAATATTGATGTATCTTTATAAAATGTAATATAGATAAAAACGATGATAACAGCTATTATTAATAATATAATAAACATTTTTAATATGAATATATATTTTAATAAAATTAAAATATATGCTGTAATGATCCCTGCCATCATAGCTGTGGAAAAAAATAAGAATGGCCTTCTTGCAGCTTGATATTTCATCTTATACTTATCTCATCTCTGATATTTTCCAGAGTCTTTTCTCCAATTCCAGCAACATTTATTAAAGCTTCTTTATCTTTAAATAATCCCTGCTTTTCTCTATATTTAATTATCGCTTGAGCTTTGCTCTGACCTATACCATTCAATTTAGTTAATTCATTTAGCTCAGCACTGTTAATATTTATTAACTCAGACTGACTTGTTAAATAATAATTTTCGTTTTCCTGTTCAATAAATTCTGCATCTTTTTTTGTATAATCTTTAGAAGGTATAATAATTTTTTGCCCGTCCAATAAAACAGCTGCTAAATTTATATTCTTCAAATCTGCATCATCATTCAGACCACCAGCAGCTTTTACTAAGTCTATAAGCCTATCATTTTGAGCTACTTGATAAACTCCTGCTTTTGCAACAGCACCACTCAAATGAACTATTATAGATTTTTCAGTAGAACTCGTCTTATTTTCTAATTGTTCTTCCATTTCAAAAGCTGAAAAATCATCATCCTGCATTTCGAAGCTGTTTTTAAAATAATATTGGTAAATATATGAAAATAATGCAAAAACCAAAACAATAAAAACAACTAATAGTTTTTTTACCTTATTATCCATAACTTCTTCATCCTTTCTATTTTGTTATTCTAAATTAAAATCTCTTATAAATATATAGTTATGGATAAAATTATATTTTCCTGTAAATTTATTACAAATAAATAAAAAAATAACCGGTTTTTATGCCGGTTTTAAAACTATTCTCTTAAATGATCTTTGATTTTTTTTATTATTAAATCAT
>JAGYNO010000034.1 GCA_018399955.1 Halanaerobium sp.
TTGTTCCCCGATAGCTCAGTTGGTAGAGCAGCTGGCTGTTAACCAGCTTGTCGCAAGTTCGAGTCTTGCTCGGGGAGCCATTTTTATATATAAAACAATTATCTTTCTTGAATTAGGACCCTTTTGGGTCTTTTTTTTGTTTTATGTAATAAATTACTTGCTTTTTTTTAAAAATATAGTATTATATTATTAAAGGTCAAAATAAGTCAAAGTTAGTAAACCTGGAATAGGAGGGGATTTGATGTCAAGTTTATCAGATCAAATTGAGCAATATTTGAGAAGGCAAATAAAAAAGTACCAAGGCAAAGTTAAAATCAAAAGAAATCAACTCGCTGAGAACTTTGATTGTGCCCCTTCACAAATAAATTATGTTTTAGATACAAGATTCACCGTTGAAAAAGGATATGTTGTAGAAAGCCAGAGAGGTGGAGGTGGCTTTATTAGAATCATTAGGGTTACACTTGATTCTGATAATGAAGTTGTACAAGAAGTTATAAAAAATTTAACCGGTAATATCAGTCAGCGTAAAGCAAATGGTATTATAAAGAGATTACATGAAAATGATTTAATAACTAAAAGAGAATCTTATTTAATGGAAATGGCTGTGCATAGAAATGTACTGAATATTTCACTTCCAGAAAGAGATAATTTGCGTGGAAGAATATTAAAAAATATGTTGGAAGTGATTTTTAAAGTTAAGGAGGACTAATTTATGCTCTGTCAAAATTGTGGTAAAAATAAAGCTTCAATTCACCTTACTAGAATAATAAATGGAAAAAAAGAAGAACTGCATTTATGTGAAAGTTGTGCAAAAAAAAATGAAAATTTAATTTTTCAGACTGATAATAATTTTGCTTTTCAGAGTCTACTTTCTGGGGTATTAAATAATAATTTATCCACAAAAAATGAATCTCTTTTTAAAAAAAATACAAATGAAGATAATTTTTGTCAAAGATGTGGATTAAGCAACACTGAGTTTAGTAAAAACGGACTTTTGGGTTGTACAGACTGCTACAAAAAATTTGAAGATATGCTGGAGCCTTTGTTCAAAAGAATACATGGTAATATCCGACATATTGGTAAAAAACCTTCTAGATATAGTATTAAAAAAGAGAACGAAAAAGTTGTTGGTATTTTAAAAGATAAGATGAAAAAAGCAGTTGAAGAAGAGAATTTTGAAAAAGCTGCTGAAATACGTGATCAAATCAATGACATAAATAAAAAAAATGAGGAAGATATTGATGAATCACATAATAACTGATAATAATTGGCAGATTGAAGATGGAGCTGAAAAAGATGTTGTTTTAGGTTCAAGGCTAAGATTAGCTCGAAATTTAGAGGATTTTCATTTTCCGTATCAAGCTTCTTTAACTGAAAAAAATAAGATAATAGATGAATTATTTAACAGCTTAGGGTTCTTAGATGAAGAAAATTATTATTTTTTAAAGATGAATGATTTAAGTGATCTGGAAAAACAGGTTCTTCGAGAAAAAAATTTGATCAGTATTGATCATGCTAAAAACACAGATGGAAGAGCTTTATTAATAAATAATGAATTGAATTTATCAATTATGATTAATGAAGAAGATCATCTTCGTATTCAATCTTTTGGTGCTGGTCTTGAATTCTCAAAAATTTGGCATAGAGCAGATCAAATTGATGATCTTATAGAATCAAAAGTTAGTTATTCTTTTTCTGATAAATGGGGTTATTTAACTACATGTCCGACAAATGTTGGTACTGCTTTAAGAGCATCTGCAATGTGTCATCTGCCTGGATTAGTTATAACAGGTAAGATGTATGATATTCTTGGTGCAGCAGGAAAGTTTGGACTATCTGTAAGAGGAGTATATGGCGAAGGAAGTGGTTCAGTAGGTGAACTTTTTCAAATTTCAAATCAAATAACTCTTGGTTATAGTGAAGAAGAAATAATAGATAATTTGGAAAGCATAATATATCAAATAATAGAAGAAGAGAGGAAAAGCAGAAAGTTTTTACTTGAAAATGACTACAATAAAATAAAAGATATTGTTATGAGATCATTAGGAATATTGAAATATGCACACAATATAGAAGAGAAAGAAGCATTAAAATATCTTTCACGAGTTAAATTGGGACAAACATTAGGTTTATTCAGTGAGGAATTAGATAATAATTTTTTTGGTGATCTTCTTTTTAAGATAAGAAAAGCACATCTACAAATAGATAAATTTACTGAAAAAGATAAAATAGATATAAAAAGAGCAAAAACAATACAGAAGAAACTATTATACAAGGAGTGAAATAAAATGTTTGCAAAATTCACAGAAAGAGCAAGGAAAGTATTAAGTATGGCCGAAAAAGAAGCTTTAAAGCTTAAACACAGTTATGTAGGTACTGAGCATATACTTTATGGTCTTATTGCAGAAGGACAGGGTATTGCAGCACGTGCGTTAATTGATAATGGTGTAAACCAAGATATTATAGAGAGCAAAATTAAAGATATGATTGGTGAAGGCCAGAGTGATGTAAAAGGTTCAATTGGCTTGACTCCAAGAAGCAAAAAAGTTCTTAATTTAGCTATGGATGAAGCAAGGAAGATGGGCCATAATTATATTGGTACCGAACATCTTTTACTTGGATTAATTCGGGAAGGAGAAGGTGTTGCAGTAAGAATTTTAATGGACTTAAATAGTGATATTAAAAATATAAAAGAAGAAGTGGTTGATTTATTGGGAGGTAAAAATTCTATCAAAAAGAAATCAGAATCTTCGAGTAGAAAAACTAAAAATTTGGATGAATACAGCCGTGATTTAACAGAAATGGCTAGAGAAAACAAGCTTGATCCTGTAATTGGTAGAGATAAAGAAATTAATAGAGTCATCCAAGTCTTAAGCCGGCGTACAAAAAATAATCCTGTTTTAATTGGTGAACCAGGAGTTGGAAAAACTGCTATTATCGAGGGGCTAGCTCAGATGATTGTGAGCGAAAATATTCCGGAGCTGCTGCTGGATAAACGAGTGGTTTCTCTTGATTTGAGTTCACTTGTTGCTGGATCTAAGTATAGGGGTGAATTTGAAAAAAGACTTAAGGCTGTAATGAATGAAATTATTGAAAATGGAGATATTATTTTGTTTATTGATGAAATGCATACTTTAGTTGGTGCTGGGGCTGCAGAAGGTGCAATAGATGCTGCAAATATTTTAAAACCAGCTCTAGCTCGGGGAGAATTACAAGCAATTGGGGCAACTACTTTAGATGAATACAGAAAATATATTGAAAAAGATGCAGCTTTAGAGAGAAGATTTCAGTCAGTGCTGGTAGAAGAAAATTCTACCCAGGAGGCTATTGATATATTAAAAGGACTGCGTGATCCTTATGAAGCTCACCACAAAGTCAAAATTACTGACCAGGCAATTGAAGATGCTGTAATATTATCACACCGCTATATTTCTGATCGTTTTTTGCCTGACAAGGCTATAGACTTGATTGATGAGGCTGCTTCTAAGGTAAGACTTAGTAATAGCACACGTCCACCTGAATTTAAAGAATTAAGTCAAAAACTAGAAGAAGCAGAAAAAGAAAAAGAAGCAGCAGTTAAAAATCAGGAATTTGAAAAGGCTGCTCGAATGAGAGATAAAGAAAAAGAACTAACAAAAGAATTAGAAGAATTAAAAAATTCCTGGAAAGATGAAAAGGGTAAAGCCGAAGCGGTTGTTACAACTGAAGACATTGCAGAGATTGTTTCGAGCTGGACTGGAATTCCGGTAACTAAACTTGAGGAAGCAGAAACTGCAAAATTACTCAGACTAGAAGATGAACTTCATAAAAGAGTTATTGGTCAGGATGAAGCAATAGGAGCAGTATCTGAAGCAGTACGAAGAGCAAGAGCAGGTCTGAAAGATCCAAAAAGACCAATTGGTTCTTTTATATTTCTTGGTCCAACTGGTGTTGGGAAAACAGAGTTAGCAAAAACTTTAGCTGAAACAATGTTCAATGATGAAGATGCTATGATTAGAGTTGATATGTCTGAATATATGGAAAAACATTCTGTATCCCGACTTGTTGGATCACCTCCAGGATATGTAGGGCATGATGAAGGGGGGCAATTAACAGAACCAGTAAGGAGAAGGCCTTATTCTGTTATTTTATTTGATGAGATAGAAAAGGCACATCCTGATGTATTTAATGTACTCTTACAGATATTAGAAGATGGGGTTTTAACAGATACACATGGCAGAAAAGTTGATTTTAAAAATACAATTGTTATTATGACTTCTAATGTTGGGGCTGATTTTATAGAAAAACAATCACAACTTGGATTTAAAAAAGAAGAGGATCAAGATTCAAATTATGAAAATATGAAAGATAATGTTATGTCTCAACTGAGGAAGACCTTTAGACCAGAGTTTTTAAATAGATTAGATGAAATTATTGTTTTCCATTCACTAGATAAAGATCATATTAAACAAATTGTTGATTTAATGCTTGATGATTTAAGAGAAAGATTGAAAGAAAAGGAGATGGAATTAGAGATTACAGATTCTGCAAAGGCAAAACTTGCTGAAGATGGTTATGACTCTGAATTTGGCGCACGTCCACTGCGCAGAACAATACAGCGTCAAATTGAAAATCCATTATCTATTAAAATACTTGATAAAGAGGTTGCTGAACAAAGTAGAGTTAAAATTGATGTTAAGGATGATGAACTAACTTTTGAGACTGCTAAATAGCAAATTCACTCATGATTAATGTTAATTAAAGCTGTATAATCTGGCATAATAATACATTTGTTCAACTTGTAAAATGCTGTAAAAAATGATATAATTATTAACAATTCGACAAATATGAGAGTTAAAATAATTAAAGCGGGAGTTAACGAGAATGGCTAAGAATAAAAGGTATTATATATGCCAGGAATGCGGATATAAAACTATAAATTGGATGGGCAGGTGCTCTAATTGTGGAGCCTGGAATAGCTTTGAAGAAAAAGTTGAATCTAAAGATGTAGATAAAAATAATATAGTGAGAGAGGGAAAAAATCCTGTTCCGATAACTAAGGTGAAAACGTCTGAAAGATTACGCCTTAAAACTGATATAAAAGAACTTGACAGAGTACTAGGTGGTGGGATCGTTTCTGGCTCTCTCATACTACTTGGTGGAGCCCCTGGTATTGGTAAATCTACACTGATACTCCAGGTGGCTTCTCTTTTTAGTCATAAATATGGAAATACTCTTTATCTATCTGGTGAAGAATCTGCTCCTCAGTTAAAAATGCGTGCAGAACGACTTGATTGTCTGCATGATAAATTAAATATAATGGATGAAAGAGATTATCTTATTTTAGAAGAGCATATTTCAGAAAATAATAATTATTCATTGATTGTAGTAGATTCTATTCAAACTATACATATTCCTGAGTTAGATGCTGCTCCCGGTAATATAACTCAAATAAAAGAAGTCACCGGTAGATTATTAAAAATGGCTAAAACTACAGACATACCGATAGTATTAATTGGTCATGTAACAAAAGAGGGTGAACTTGCAGGTCCAAGAGTGCTTGAACATTTGGTTGATACAGTATTACAATTTGAGGGCGATAATTATCATATGTATAGAATGTTGAGAGCTAAAAAAAATAGATTTGGTTCAACAAATGAAATTGGCGTATTTGAAATGAAGGAAAATGGAATTCAAGAAGTTGATAATCCTTCCAGCTTTTTTATAAATGAAAGGCCTGCTGATGTATCTGGTTCTATCATTACTCCTATTTTGGAAGGGAGTAGAGTTCTTCTGGTTGAAGTCCAATCACTTGTCACTGATTCTGCATTTTCCTCCCCGCAGCGATTAACTAAAGGTGTAAATTACAAAAGAGTTTCTCTTCTCTTAGCTGTTCTAGAGAAAAGACTTGGTGTAAATTTTAGAGATTTGGATGTAAATGTAAATATAACAGGTGGAATTGAAGTAGAAGAACCTGGTTTAGATCTTGCAGTAATTACTGCTGTGATTTCTAGTTACAGGAATATTTCTATAGATAATCAGACAGCAGTGATTGGTGAAGTAGGATTGGCTGGGGAAGTTAGAGCAGTTGGACAAATTAAAAAAAGACTCAATGAATTAAAAAAATTAGGTTTTAAACATGCAGTAATTCCTGCTGGTAATTTAAAAAATATTGAATTTGATCCAGATATTAAAATAGATGGAGTGAAAAACATAGTAAAATTTGCTAAAATTATATTAAAAGATTAGTATTAAGGATTCAAGGTTTTTTATACTTATTCTTAGAAAAAATTATTTTTAAAGAGAGGGGTGAAGGAGTGGAAAAAGTTGATGAGAAACTGGTTGATATCTTAAAAATTCTTGCTCCAGGAACAATTTTTAGAGACGGTCTGGAAAATATTCTCCGTGCTCAAACGGGGGCTTTAATTGTAGTTAGTGACAAAGAACAAGTCATTAAATTAGTTAATGATGGATTTAAAATTGATACTAAACTTTCTCCAACAAAAATATATGAACTTGCTAAAATGGACGGTGCCATAATCCTTGATGATAAAGCTGAAAAATTATTATTTGCGAATGCACAATTAATTCCAGATCCAACTATTCATTCTGGAGAAACAGGAACAAGACACAAGACAGCTGAGCGTGTTGCAAAACAGACTGGTGAACTGGTCATTGCAATTTCTGAACGAAGATCTATTATTACTATATATAAAGGTGATTCTAAACATATTCTTGAAGATATAAGAGTTGTACTTGTTAAAGCTAATCAGGCAGTACAGACTCTTGAAAAATATAGATCTGTATTTGATCAGGCACTAACCAATCTTAGTGCTTTAGAATTTGAAGATTTGGTTACTGTTTCTGATGTAGTGACAGTGATTCAGAGAACAGAAATGGTGTTAAAAATACAGCGTGAAATTGAAAAATATATTTCTGAACTCGGTTCAGAAGGGCGACTTATTAAAATGCAGCTTGAGGAATTAGTAAGTAATGTTGAAGAAGAAGGATTACTGCTAATAGAAGATTATGTGTCTAAAGAATTAGAAGAAGAATTTTCAGAATCAAAAAAAATTCTTGAGAATTTAACTGATTGGTCTTCAGATGAAATACTAACTCTCAATACAATAAGTAAAGCTCTTGGTTATAGTGGAGGTTTGAATGCTTTAGATGAATCAGTTTCTTCACGTGGATATAGAATATTGAGAAAGATTCCTAGGCTCCCAATGCCTGTAATTGAAAATCTTGTTGATAATTTTGAAGATTTACAATCAATTATTAGAGCTTCAGTTGATGAACTAGATGATGTTGATGGCATTGGAGAAGTGAGAGCACAAGCAATTAAAGATGGACTCCGCAGATTAAGAGACCAGGTTTTATTAGATAGACATATTTAGGAAATTTTTGCTTATTTTTAAGCAGATAAGAAACTTCAATGAGCTTAGCTCTCATAAATTGACTGCTGCTTTTTTAAATGATATAATTGTAGGGTGGATTTTTATTGTTTTCACAAAAGAGGAGAGGGTAAAATGTATAAAATTGGCGATAAAGTAGTATATCCTAACCATGGTGCTGGAACCATTGTTAGTATAGAAACTAAAACTATTCTTGATGAGAAAAAAGAATATTACATTATGAAATTACCTATTGGGGAAATGAAAGTTATGATTCCAGTAGACAAGATAGATAAGATTGGTATTCGTGATGTTATTTCTGAAAACAAGGCAGATGAAGTATTTGAACTATTAAATGGGGAACAAAGTAAGATGTCTCAGAACTGGAATAGACGCTATAGAGCTAATCAAGAAAAATTAAAAACTGGAGATATTTTTGAAGTAGCTGAGGTAGTAAGAAATCTTAGTATCAGGGACAGGGAAAAAGGTCTTTCTACTGGTGAAAAGAAGATGTTAAGCAATGCAAGAAAAATTCTTATTAGTGAATTAGTACTTGCTAAGGACATGAATGAAGAAGAAATTTCTGAAAAGATGGATGATCTGTTTACTTTAGATAAAGAAGATCTTGAATCTTAATTATAGATATACTTCATCTAGAGGGGAGGTGAAAAGATGTTAAAAAAAATAATGAAGTTTATTTTTGCCATTTTTGGTGGTATTATTGCTTTTAATTTAGTTGATATTTTTGGACTTTCAAGTGATTATACCTTTAATTGGCAAAATATAGAGGGTTTCTTTTTAACAACACAGTTTTTTGCTGTGCTTTTTGGTGTGTTATTAGGCTATTTTATTATTTTCTATTCTCTTGATAAGTTATTAGAATTTATAATGAGTTTTGAGCTTAAATTAAAAGAGATAACCTGGAAAAAAATTGTTATTGCAATTATTGGACTTATTATTGGTCTTATTACTGGTTCTATTATTAATTTTGTTTTTTCTATTCCTAAAATACCACGTATAGGTATGCCCTTACAAATTTTAGTCAATATTACATTTACCTATATTGGTTTTGCACTTGCTGTGCATAAAGAAAAAGATATAACAAAATTTTTATTTGTAAGTGATAAAGAAAATCTCAACTTACCTCAACAAAATAAAATCGGAAGTGATAAAATTCTGGATACAAGTGTTATTATTGATGGTAGGATTTATGATATTTGTAAAACTGGATTTATAGAAGGTAATTTCATTATACCTGAATTTGTTTTAGAGGAACTTCAGCATATTGCTGATTCTTCTGATGATTTAAAGAGAAATAGAGGTAGGAGAGGATTGGATATACTTAGACAGATGCAGAATGATGTCAAAATTAATGTTGATATTGTCAATCATGATTTTGAAGAAATATCCGAAGTTGACAGTAAGCTCGTTAAACTTGCTCAGTTTCTTGGTGCAAAAGTTTTGACAAATGACTATAATTTGAATAAAGTTGCAGAGCTGCAGGGAATTGAAGTCTTAAATATTAATGAACTAGCAAATGCAGTAAAACCAGTTGTGCTTCCAGGAGAAAAGATGGAAGTGAAAGTAATAAAAGAAGGAAAAGAGAATGGTCAGGGTGTAGCTTATCTTGATGATGGAACAATGATAGTTATAGAAGAAGGGGTTAAATATATAGGTGATGACATTTCTGTGCTTGTAACCAGTGTTCTGCAGACAGCAGCTGGTCGGATGATATTTGCACGTCCGAAAACCAATTAATAAGGATGATTAATATGGATAACATTGGAATAGTGATTCCTGCTGCTGGTCAAGGCCGAAGAATGGGAAAAAGTATAAATAAACAATTTTTAAATTTATTAGGTAAACCCATTCTGTATCATACTATTAAATCTTTTTTGGATTGGGGTAAAGCAGCAGAAATTGTTGTTGTATTAAATAGTGAAGAATTTCATCATTTCAATGACAAAATAAAAAGGCTTTTTTCTAATATGAATACACGGATTATTACTGCAGATGGAGGAAAGAGCAGAAAAGAATCAGTTTATAATGGTATAAAATCTTTCAGCAGAGATTTAGAATATGTAATGATTCATGATGGAGCTCGTCCTTTAATAACGATAGATTTAATTGAATCAACATATCAGGCAGTAAAGAAATTTAAAGCAGTAAGCTGTGGGGTGAAAGTAAAAGACACAATCAAAATAGTAGATGAATCATTTTCTAGAAAAACTCTTAATCGGGATAGTCTTAGGGCAATACAGACACCACAGGCTTTTAAAACAGATTTGATTATTTCTGCTCATGAAAATTATTTAAAAGAAACTGCATTAGATGACGCTTCACTTGTTGAAGAACTTGGCAAAGAAGTCTATATAATTAATGGAGATTATAATAATCTCAAAATCACTACTGCTGAAGATTTAAAACCGGCAGAAATGATTCTAAAGGAGAGAAATTAATTGTTTAAAGTAGGTTTTGGTTATGATAGTCATCGTTTTGATGAAAAAAGAAAATTAATTTTAGGAGGGATTGAGATTACTGATAAATTTGGTCTTGCTGGTCATTCTGATGCAGATGTACTTCTCCATGCTTTAATAGATGCATTACTGGGCTCAGTGGGAAGCGGAGATATTGGTTCTCATTTCCCTGATAATAAGCCTGAATATAAAAATATTAGCAGTTTAGAACTTTTAAAAGATGTGGTTGATAAAATTGAAGCAAAAAAATATGTTATAAATAATTGTGATTTGGTTGTTGTCTCTGAAATACCAAAATTAGAACCTTTTAGAAAAAAAATAGTTAATTCTATTTCAAGCAATTTAGGTATTAAAGCTGATAGAATAAATTTTAAAGCTACTACAAATGAAAAAATGGGTTTTGTAGGCCGCAGAGAAGGTATGACAGCATATGCTGTTGTAAGTGTATTAGAGGAGAGATTATGGGAGTTTTTTAATTGGTTAGACAGAGAAGGGAGTAATTATGATGTTAGTCAAAGATATAATGACAGCAGACCCAATAACAATTAATCCAAATGCAACGATTATGGAAGCGGAAAAGATTCTGTCTATAAATAAAATTGGCAGATTATTAGTTGTTCAAAATAACAGATTAGTTGGAATGCTTACTGATGGAGATATCATTTCTGAGCAGGATCTGCAGGCACCTGTGAAAGATTTCATGTCAGATGATTTGATTACGATAAATGTTAATAGTACTGTTCAGAAAGCTGCAAAAAAGATATCTGATAACCGCATAGGAGGTCTACCAGTTTTTGATGACAAAGATAAACTTGTTGGTGTTGTAACTTCTGAAGATATTGTATATGGTTATCTTAAAGAAGATGAAGAAGAAATTGAGATGGAGAAGAAAACAATAACTCCAGAGAGCTCTGCTATTTATTTATGTATGACAAGGAGCAGAGATTATGAAAAATACTGGCTTGAAAAAATTGAAGGTTATGGTTATAGAGGAGCTATTACTCAAACTGGAGCCAGTGCTGAGAAACTGCCGATAAAACTACGTGAAAGTACTACTGTAGCAGCTATAGCTAGAGAAGTGATTAGTGAAAACTCTAGAGAAAAAATGGCTATCTCTAATGCGGTAAAAGATGCATATAGTCAGCTGGATCTAATAAATCCTGGTTTAGGTGGAGGTTTTAAGATTGCAGTTGTTAGAGGTGAAGGACATGTCTCTGTTGCTATTTTCGGTAAATTTGGGCATGCATTAGTTGATGGGCCTGAGCAATTAACTGTAGGTACTAGTGTAATTTAAATATAATTTAAATATTGTAAAATTTTATATATTGTTAGGGAGGAATTATAAATTTATGAATAATATACGTCTTCGTTTTCCCCCAAGTCCAACTGGGAAAATTCATATTGGTAATATGAGAACTGCTCTTTTTAACTGGCTAGTAGCTAGACAAAAAGGGGGAGAGCTGGTTTTAAGAATTGAAGATACTGATCAAGCAAGGTCTACTAAAGAATTTGAGGATATAATAATAAAAGAAATGGAATGGCTCGGATTGGATGCAGATGAAGGAGTTTCCATCGGTGGGGATTATGGTCCATATAGACAAACAGAACGAATTGATATCTATGAAAAATTTGCTGATAAAATGCTGGAATCTGGTCATGCATATAAATGTTACTGCAGTCAAGAAGAGCTTGAAGAAATGAGAAAAAAAGCTGTGGCTAATGATAAGATGCCCCGCTATGATGGTTCCTGTAGGAATCTTAGCGAAGAAGAAAGAAATGCTTATGAAGCGGAAGGTCGTAAGCCTGTATTAAGGTTTAAAATGCCTGAAGAAGAAAAAGATATAGTAGTTCATGACTTAATTCGCGGTAATGTTACCTTTAATAGTTCAGTGCTTGATGATTTTATTATATTTAAATCAGATGGTATGCCAACATACAATTTTGCAGTTGTTATTGATGATGCACTTATGAAAATTTCTCATGTGATTAGAGGTGAAGACCATCTTTCAAATACACCTAAGCAGATATTAATTTACAAAGCTTTAGGTTTTGAGCTTCCCAAATTTGCGCATCTACCCTTAATTCTGGATGAAAATAAGGCTAAACTTAAAAAAAGAGGTAAAGACTCTGTTTATGTAGGAGAATTTAGGGAACAAGGATATTTACCTGAAGCTCTCTTTAATTTTATGGCTTTACTCGGCTGGTCTACTGGAAGTGAAGAAGAAATACTCAGCAGAGAAGAAATAAAAGAGCGGTTTGCTATTGAAGACGTAAATAAAAGTGGAGCAGTTTTTGATAGAGAAAAATTAAATTGGATGAATGGTAAATATATTCGTGCTGCTGAACTTGATAGGATTGTGGAACTTTCCATACCATTTTTAATTGAATCCAATTTAATAGATGAAGATTATGCTGAGGAAAATAGAGAATGGCTGAGCAGAGTAGTTGATGAAGCCAGAACTGGTGTTGATTATCTTGCTCAAATACCTTCGGAAGCAGAATTGTTTTTAACAGAGATAAAATTTGAAGACCCAGAAGAAGCTGCAGATGAATTCGCTGGTGAAGATGTAAAAATTGTTTTTGAAGCACTTAAGGAAAAGTTGTTTGCTTGTGATGAATTAACTCCTGAAGCCGTAGGAGATATATTCTCTGAGCTTAAAGATGAGCTGCCTGTTGGAGCTAGAACTATCTATCACCCAACAAGGTTGGCCATTACTGGACGCGGATCTGGTCCTGAAATGACAGGGGTCATATCTATTTTTGGAGCTGAAGAAGTAGCTTCAAGACTGGATAATGCACTTGCAGTGGCTGAATAAATTTGCAAATAATTAAAAGAGTCTTCTCATAAATAAGGAAGGCTCTTTTTTGAAATATTTTTATTATTATACATATTATTTTTATCTCATTAATGCTGAACTTAGAAAAGGAGGAGTGACAAGATGTTAAAAGTTTATAATACTTTAAACAATAAAAAAGAAAAATTTGAAACAGTAGAATCAGGTAAAGTTAAAATGTATGTTTGTGGACTAACTGTGCAGAATTATTCTCATATTGGACATATAAGAAGTGCTATAAATTATGATGTAATAAGACGCTATCTTGAATATTTAGGTTATGATGTTGATTATATTTCTAACTTTACTGATATAAATGAAAAAATTGTTAAAAGAGCGGAAGAAGAAGATATGAGTCCCGAAAAACTTGCAAATAAATATGCTAATGCTTTTTTAGAAGATATAAGAGCTTTTAATATAAAAGCTGCAGATAAATACTTAAGAGTTAGTGAAAACATAGATGAAATTATAGAAATGGTTTCAACACTAATTGGAAAAGGTTATGCATATGAGATGAATGGTGATGTTTACTTTAGTGTAGAAAGTTTTGATGATTATGGCAAACTCTCAGGGCGTTCAATTGAGGATATGCAGGCAGGTGCTAGAATAGCTGTAAATGAAGATAAAAAAAATCCGCTTGACTTTGCACTGTGGAAAAAAGTAGATGAAGGAGAAGGTTGGGAAAGCCCATGGGGAGAAGGTTGGCCGGGCTGGCATATCGAATGCTCAGCCATGTCAATGAAAAGATTAGGGCCAAGCTTTGATATCCATGGTGGTGGTGTAGATTTAATATTCCCTCATCATGAAAATGAAATTGCACAGTCAGAAGCATATAGCGGCAAACAATTTGCTAAATACTGGCTTCATAATGGCACAGTAAATTTAAGTGGAGAAAAAATGTCTAAATCATTGGGTAATTTCTTTACCAGCAGAGAGGTCTTAAAAGAATTTTCCGGACAGGTAGTTAGATATTTTTTACTTACAAGGCATTACAGAAGCCCTATAGATTTTTCTTATGAAAAGCTTGAAGAAGCCAAAACATCTCTAGACAGATTAATAAATACAAGGAGACAACTTGCAGAAGTATTGAGTTATGATATTAAATCAGCTGAAGTAAGTGAAGATGATGAAAGATTTTTTGCAAAAATATCTGAAGTTCAGTCTGATTTTAAAGATGCTTTAGATGATGATTTTAATACTGCTGGAGGTATCGGAGTTTTACATGATTTTGCTGGCTGCATTAATAGCTATATAAATCGTAATGATTTTAGCTTAAATGAGAAAAACTTTTCTATTTTAGAAGAAGCGGAAGAAATTTTTCTAGAATTAGCAGAGATTCTTGGTCTGGAATTTTCTATAGATAAATCTGAAATTAAAAGTAGTGATTTGGCTCCTCAGCTAATAGATCTACTTATAAATCTGAGAGAAGATGCAAGAAAAAATAAGGATTGGGATAAAGCTGATCTCATTCGTGATAAATTAATGGAGATGGGCATTGAAGTAAAAGATACACCAAGAGGTGCAGAATGGCAGATTATTAAAAAAGAGGAGAATTAAGATGGAAGTAAATCCAAGCGCAAAATTGATTGATTATACAGAAAATCCAGAAAAAAATATTGCACTTGCCGCTAGGCTTTGTTATTCCAAAGATGGAGCAGAAGAATTAGAATCAAAAATGAGCCAAGAAGAGATGAATAGTTTGGTAAGAAAAGTTGTAGGAATGGGTCATTTATCAACACTAGAACACAGCTATTTTTATTTTCATATTGTCTGCAGTAGAGTGACAAGTCATCAGCTGGTTAGACACAGGATTGGTGCTTCTTACAGTCAGCGCTCTCAGCGTTATGTAAAAGAAGATGATTTTGATTATATTATGCCTCCTAAGATTTTAGAAAACAAGAAAGCAGCAGAAGCTTTTAAAGAGTGGATGGAAGATGGAAAAAACATGTATAATAAGCTGCTAGAGGAAGGTATTCCAGCTGAAGATGCAAGATTTGTACTGCCAACTATAAAAACTAATATCATGGTTTCTTTTAATGCACGCTCACTTCATCATTTTTTTGATCTTCGCTGTTGTGAAAGAGCACAGTGGGAAATTCGCGAAATTGCAGATCAAATGTTAATACAGGTTAAAGAGGTTGCTCCTATAATCTTTGAAAATGCTGGTCCTCCCTGTGTTTCTAAAGGATTTTGTCCTGAAGGTGAATATACATGTGGTAGAATAAATGAGATTAAGCAAAAATATGAAAATATTGAAAAAAGGACTGATAATAATGCCTAGAATTGAAGGAAGAAACCCTGTTTGGGAAGCTCTTCGAGCAGGCAGAAAAATACACCGTATTTATATTCAAGAAAATACTAATGCTGAAATTATAGAGGATATTATAGAGACAGCTGAAAAGAAACATATACCTATTACAAAAATGCCCGCTAGAAAGTTATCTGAGTCAGCGGAGTCACATTCACACCAAGGAATAATAGCAGAAGCAGATCCATTAAAAATTTATGGTTTGAATGATATAATAAAGATCAAAGAAGAAAAAGAAGGGGACTCTTTGATAATTATTTTAGATGAGATTAAAGATCCTCACAATTTTGGAGCTATCATAAGAACAGCTTATGCTGCAGGTGCAGATGCTGTAATATATCAAGATAGAAGATCAGTAGATGTTACACCTGTTGTATTAAAATCTTCTTCTGGAGCAGCAGAACATATTCCCTTAGTTAAAGTTTCAAATATCAACTATGCAATAAAAGATTTAAAAGAAGCATATTACTGGATAGTTGGAGCAGAAGCAGAAGCAGAAAAGGAACATTTTGACGCAGATTTTAGTGGGTCTATTGGTCTTGTAATTGGTAGTGAGGGAAGTGGTTTAAGAAGACTGGTAAAAGAAAACTGTGACTTTCTAGTTAAAATTCCTATGAAGGGTCAATTAGGCTCTCTAAATGCCTCAGTTGCAGCTGCATTAATTGTCTATGAAATTTTACGACAGAGTCGTTAAGATAATTCTTGACGAAAGTTTTTTTAGCAAGTATAATAGTAATGTAATGGATAAGGGAGGGGATTCTGGTTGAAGATGAATGCTCATGAATTTGACTTTGATGACATAAGTTTTGAAGATTATAAGCAGATGAACGATGATGAACTTGTTGAGCTTGTCCATCAGGGTGATATGGAAGCTCAAGAAACCTTGATTAAAAGATATAAAAATTTTGTTTTAGCTAAATCGAGATCATATTTTTTAGTAGGAGCAGATCGAGAAGATATTGTCCAAGAGGGTATGATTGGTCTTTATAAAGCAGTGCGCGATTATAAGATAGAAAGACTTGCATCTTTTAGAGCTTTTGCAGAATTATGTATTACTCGTCAGATTATCACAGCTATTAAGGCGGCAACTCGACAAAAACATCAACCATTAAACACTTATATTTCATTAAACAAACCAATTTATGATGAAGAATCTGACCGGACTCTTCTTGATGTACTTAAAGGAGGAAAATTATCTAATCCAGAAGCACTATTTATAAGTAATGAAACTTATGATTTAATTGAATCTGAGATATCCTCCATGTTAAGTGATCTTGAATTTGATGTATTACAGGAATATCTTGATGGTAAATCATATCAAAATATTGCAATAGCCTTAGATAAACATGTAAAATCAGTAGATAATGCTTTACAGAGGGTTAAGAGAAAATTAGAGGTTTTTCTTGAAAAAAACAATATTTAAACTTCTGATTTTGATATAAATTATGATCAAAATATGTTAGTATACGGCCTGCTGCCGACAGGCCTTTTTTATGGATTTTTATCCTGATTTCTAGAAAAAAATTAGTTAATTATTTAAGGGGGAAGAAAAAGATGGCAAAACAAAAATTTGAA
>JAGYNO010000035.1 GCA_018399955.1 Halanaerobium sp.
ACATATATTATCTTAACATTAATGTGCTGTTTTGTCAAGTGCCTTAAATCATGTTTTATGATAGCAAAGCTAATATTTAATCAATAATTTGCGACCTTTTATATCTTAACATTCTTAGATAAATCTGTCAAGAATTTATTAGTATTTATTTCCCCTAACTAAAAAAATTTTTTAGTTGTCTCTGCTTGACCAACTGCTGCACCATTAAATATAGCCAGAAATTAAAAGACTCATTTATCCCCTTAGATAAACATAAGGGGTTTTATGAGCCTTTCTTTATAAATATTAATTTATTATATGTTCTATATTATATCTTTGTAAGACTATAATTATAAAGCAAAATTTATTCAAAAATACCTCTAATAAAAGCTATTAGTGATCTCCATAATCTAACTATAAAATTAGCTCTATCTATATCTTCAGCTGCCACAATATTAACTGAACCAATTTGTATTTGATCTCTATAAACTTTCAGCTCACCAATTTTTTCTCCTTTACTTATGGGAGCTGATAAATTATTATTTAGCTCGATCTTCTGATCTATTTCACGTTCTTTACCTTTCTGAACCATTACATAAAATGATTTTTCTACTTCACCTACTGCTGTTTCCTCTGCAGACTCGGCTACAGCAATGTTTTGGATTTGCTCTCCTGCTGCAGCTATTTCTCTTTTAGCAAATGAGTTGAATCCATAATCAAGCAATCTAGTTGTTGCTTCTTCTCTTTCCTGGAGTGTATTACCCTGCATAACTACAGAAACTAATCTTGTATTTCCCTTTCTTGCTGTTGAAGCAAGACAGAAACCTGCTTCCTGAGTATGGCCAGTTTTTAAGCCATCCATGCTGGGATAATGATTAATTAAACCATTTGTATTAACAAGCATAGCTTCACGATTTGGCAGTTGAATTGTTTCTGTCCAGATAGATGCCCACTCCAAGACTTGAGGAAATTTTGCTAATTCTCTTGCCATTATAGCAATATCACGAGCAGTAGAGTAGTTATCTGGATCAGGCAGACCTGTAGAGTTTGCAAAATTAGTATTTTCCATTCCTAATTTATCTGCCTTTTCGTTCATCATAGCAATAAAATTGCTGTATGTTCCCGCAATATACTCTCCAACAGCTACACTAGCATCATTGCCTGATGCAATAGTTACTGCTTTTAAAAGTTTTTCTAGCTCAACCTGTGTATCTGCAGCTAAAAAAATCTGCGAACCACCCATAGATTCAGCATATCTGCTGATTGTTACCATATCATTTAAATTAATTGTACCTTTTTCAAGTTCTTCCATTGCAATTAATAAGGGCATGATCTTAGTCATACTTGCAGGCGGCAGCTGTCTATCAGCATTTTTTTCAAATAAAACCTGCCCTGTATCTGCTTCTATTAAAATAGCCGACTCTGGTTCCACATCAAATGCTTTTACCTGAAATACTCCAGTAAAAATTAAAAATACTATTAATAAAATTAAAAAGGCCGCATTCTTTCTTTTCATTTTATTCCTCCTGTAATATTTAATCAAATTCATTAAATTCTTGTAATTTAGCTTCTTCCCAAAACATATCTAATTCATTTAAAGTATAGCTATCAAAATTTGAGTTTTCAGATTCAACTGCAGTTTCAATATATTTAAATCGATTCTTGAATTTCAAAACCGTTTTCAAAAGTGCAATTTCTGGATTAATGTCTTTAAATCTAGCAAGATTTACAACAGCAAATAACAAATCACCAATTTCTTCTTCCAATAAATCTTTAGCAATTCTTTCTTCTTTATTTGAGTTATTTGTTAAAACTTCTTTTGTTTCACCTAATTCTTCTTCAATTTTCTTTATTATAGGATTAATATTATCCCAATCAAAACCAACTTCTGCTGCAATTTTTTGAATTTCATTAGCCTGATTCAAAGCACTTTGCCCCTGATTTAGTTTATCCATTAATGATTCAGGTATATCCTCTTTTTCCTCTTTTTTTATTTCATTCCAATTATGAAGCACTTCTGATGAATCCTTTACTTCGACTTCAGCAAAAACATGGGGGTGCCTTCTAATTAGTTTTTCTCTAAGAACTCGACTAACATCACTTAGATCAAAATCACCCTCTTCATAAGCCATTTGTGATTCAAAAACAACCTGGAGTAAAAGATCTCCCAATTCTTCTTTAAATGCTTCTATATCTTTTCTTTCAAGCGCTTCTACTACTTCATAAGCTTCCTCAATAATATTCTCTTTTATAGAATAATAATCCTGTTTTTTATCCCAAGGACAGCCATTTGGCCCTCGCAATAATGCCATCACTTCTATTAATTGATCTAACTCAGCTAAGATCTTCTTTTTTGTTTCAGCTTCCATCGAACAGCCTCCCCTATAAAAATATTTCTATTTAAATAACTTGTTCTAACTTATCATTATTAATTCAGCATATTAATCTTTTTTAAAAATTCCGCTAGTTTTCTGCCTACTAAAGGTATTAAAACTAAATCACGATATTTAATTTCCTTTAAAAGCAGTAATGCCGCAAAATAAACAAATACCGCCATTATTATAACTGAAAATGTATTTATTTGATATGCGTATTGTATTCTGTAATAATTTAAAAGCTTCAAACCATAATAATAAGCAAATTTAATAAAAACAGACATTGCCAAAACTGCTGCTATAGGTTTTAAAATCATTGTTTTAAGTTCAAAAACGAAATGACTTTCTTTTTTTACATAATAAATATTCAAAAAAGCTGCTAAAGCAAAACCAGTTGTTGTTCCGAGTGCAGCTCCACGAATGCCAAAGACTGGAATCGCAGTTAAAGTATAATTAATAAAGGCATTTATTAAAGCCCCTATTAATAAATTACGGGCCGGGATAGATGTTTTACCAATCCCGTTCAGAATACCAGTTGTTGTCTGCTGTAATGCAATAAAAAATACCCCCCATGCAACAAATCTAAGTGGAACAGCTGCACCTGGTTCAGAAAATATAATATCTGTTATAGGAAGAGCAAGTAGATATAGACCTGTAGAAGCTGGCAAAGCAAACAATACTGCCATTCTTAAAGATGTCTGTACTCGATATTTAATCAACTCCATTTTATTTTTAGCAAAAGCTTCTGCAATTGAAGGTACTAAACTTGCAGATAAAGATACGGTTATTATTGTAGGGAAATTAACAAGCGGCATTGCTACCGCAGAAAACATTCCATATAATTCTGTAGCTTCTGTTATTAAAAATCCCGCAGTTTGAAGACGATTGGGAACAAATATTAAGTCCACAAGACTCATCAAGGGCATAACAAGTGCCCCAAGTGTAATCGGAACTCCTAAAGCAGTAATTCTTCTTACTATACTCATAGATTTAAGATTTTGTATATCATCTCCACGAGCTAAAAAGTCAAAAATATTATCTCTTCTTTTATAGTATATAAAAAATAATATCAATAGTCCACCCAAAGCACCTGTAACTGCTCCAAAACTTGCTCCGGCTGCAGCATATTCCAATCCATAAGGAGCTAAAAAGATAACCAAAAGAATCATAGTAATCATTCTAATAAATTGTTCAGAAACTTGAGATACTGCAGTTGGTACCATATCTTGTAATCCCTGAAAAAACCCTCTCAATGAAGCCATGAT
Source organism: Halanaerobium sp. (assembly GCA_018399955.1). Lineage (GTDB taxonomy): Bacteria > Bacillota > Halanaerobiia > Halanaerobiales > Halanaerobiaceae > Halanaerobium. Next base: position 3,620 of record JAGYNO010000035.1, read on the forward strand.
TGATACAACTAAAATAGCTGGAGAAATTGCAAGCACAGCATAATAAGCTCTTGGATCAAGATTAAGTATATTAATTAATGGTTTTGCAGATAATGCCATTATTATTGAAACCAACATTCCAACTACTAGACTCATTCTTCTTGCAACTATAAAAATCTTATATGCTTCCTTTTTCTTATTTGAAGCAATTCTATCTGCTATTAATTTCGCTAAAGCAACAGGTATACCTGACCTGGAAACAACAAGTAATATTGTATAGATCGGATAGGCCATCTGATATAGCCCCATTCCTTCAGCACCAATAATTCTGGTCAAAATTACTCTATAGCCAAACCCCATAACTCGTGCTGCCATTCCTGCAGCAGTTAATATTGCTGCCCCTTTTATAAAGTTATTCTTATTTTTTGTCTCCATAAGCTACACCCTTAATTATAAATCTAGATAATGAAAATCAATCAGAATAGTTTTTATTTTTTTGATCTTCCGCCTCTTTTAGATTAATATTTTTTAAATAATTTAGCATTTTTATCAATTCTTTATCAATTTTGGAAGATTTTCTTGTCTTAATAATTAATTGTGGTTTTTTTGCTGATCTTATTTTTATTCTTCTTGTATATTTTTGACTAAATTCAACCAGCTTTCTTCCATCGACTGATTGGGCATCAACAAATTGACAGCGAACTACTTTTCCTTCCTGCCTAATTAAATTTATATTAAGTTCTGAAGCTAAGACCTTTAATCTTGCAGTATTGATTAATCTCATAACTTCTTCTGGAGGCTCCCCAAATCTATCAATTAGCTCATCAATAACATCTACTGCTTCAGTTTCGCTTTTTATGTCTTTCACCTTTTTATATATTTCAATTTTTCTGGCTTCATATTTTATATAATCATCAGGAATATATGCATCTAAATTCAGATCTACTTCAACATCTATTTTTTTAATTTCTTTTTCACCTTTAAGATCTTCAATAGTACCTTCTAAAAGTTTAGTGTACAATGAAAATCCGACTGCTGAAATATGTCCACTCTGTTCTGGACCTAAAAGGTTACCTGCACCTCTTATTTCCAAATCTCTCATTGCTATTTTAAACCCGGATCCTAGAGATGAAAATTCTTTTATAGCCTCAAGTCTTTTTTCAGCAACTTCTGGAAGAATTCTATTTCTTTCATATAACAAATAAGCATAAGCTATCCTATTTGTTCTGCCAACTCGACCGCGAAGTTGATAAAGTTGAGATAAACCCATTCTGTCAGCATGATTTATAATAATAGTATTTACATTTGGAATATCAAGTCCAGTTTCAATAATTGTTGTACAAACTAGAATATCAAATTTATGATGATAAAAATCATACATTATTTTTTCCAGTCTTTTTTCTCTCATCTGTCCGTGTGCTACTGCTATTTTTGCTTCAGGCACTATTTTCTGCACATTTCCAGCAGTTTTTTCTATATCTTCTACTCTATTATGTACAAAATAAATTTGACCATCTCTTGCTAATTCCCTACGTACTGAGCTAGAAATTAACTCTTTATTTTTTTCTTTAATAAAAGTTCTAATCGGGTATCTATTTTCTGGTGGTGTTTCAATTAAACTCATATCGCGAACTCCTACTAATGCCATGTGGAGAGTCCGTGGAATTGGGGTTGCAGTCAGAGTAAGAACATCAACATTACGTTTTAAATCTTTAAGTTTTTCTTTATGTGTAACTCCAAATCTTTGTTCTTCATCAATTACCAATAATCCCAAATCAGCAAAGATTACATCTTTAGAAAGAAGTCTATGTGTACCAATTAAAATATCTACTTCACCTTTGATAAGTTTTTTGAGGGTTTTTCTTTGTTCTGCAGCTGTTTTAAAACGGCTTAACATCTCAACTTTTACAGGAAAATCAGCAATCCGTTCCTCAAAAGTGTTAAAATGCTGCTGTGCTAAAATTGTGGTTGGCACTAAAACTGCTGTTTGTTTACCATCAAGAGCAGCTTTAAATGCTGCTCGAATGGCAACTTCTGTTTTCCCATAGCCTACATCACCACATAATAATCTATCCATAGGTTTTTTTGACTCCATGTCTGATTTTACATCTTGAATAGCTTCTTTTTGATCAGGAGTTTCTTCAAAAGGAAAAGCTTCTTCAAATTCCTGCTGCCAGACCATATCTTCAGAAAATTGGTAACCTGTTAAAGTCTCTCTTTCAGCATATAATTCCAAAAGCCCGATCGCCATTTCTTTAACAGATTTTTCTACTTTATCCTTAACTTTTTTCCAATCACTACTTCCGAGTTTATATAATTTCGGTTTACCACTATCTGAACCAATATATTTTTGAACAAGATTAATTTTATCAGTAGGCACATAAAGTTTATCTTCCCCAGCATAATTCAAAACAAGATAATCTTTATGCTGACCCTGGATTTCTAAAGTCTTAACCCCAAGATATTTTCCAATTCCATGATTTTCATGAACAACATAATCACCAGATTTAAGATCGTCTATGCTGTTAATCTCTACACCATCTTCAAAATCTCCAATTTTTCTTTTACGCTTCTGCTCACTACCAAAAACTTCTTTATCTGTAAATACAGTTAATTTTATATCATTAAATATAAATCCTTCTGCAAGGCTATCAGCAAAAACTGCCAGATTGGATTTAGAAAAATCGTTAGATATAATAAAACCTTTATCTTCCAAAAACATTGTAATTCTTCTTTTTTTGCTCGCAGAATTTAGAGTTACAGCAACCCTATATCTCTTTTTCAGCAGTTCTTCTACTTTCTCAGAAAATAATTCCAGCTGACCATGAAAAGGTTCAAGAGATTCTGTATCAAAATTAATCTCACTTTTGTCTGATTTTTTTTGATCAAAATTAGAAGTAATTTCAATAACTTTATTTTCATTAATGCCAGTTTTGAATTCTTCGTCAGTTAAAAAATTTTCTATATAATCAGGTAGAATTATTCCCTGTTCAAGAAGTCGTGATTGTGTGTCTAATATTTCTTGGTAATAACTTTTTCTTTTCTGTGAAATTTTATCTGGTCGTACAGAAAATATAATACTATCTGATAAGTATTCAAAAAAACTTGCTGGATTTGAATAATAATAGGGCATAAATTGTTCAAAGCCCGGAAAACGGTGTTTTTCTTCCAAATCTTCAAGCATTTTTTTTGCTTTATTTTTTAAATAATCAGCTTCTTCTAACATATCATTCTCATTGAGCCTCTTAACAGCCTCTCCATATGCTTTCTTGATTTTTGGATAAGCCCTTTTAACCACTTCTTCATCAATAATTAAATTAGCAAAAGGCGGTATTATAATCTCGGCAGTTTCTTCCTTTGATCTCTGAGCACTAAGATCAATTTTTCTTATTGAGTCAACTTCATCCCCAAATAGTTCTATTCTAAATGGCTGTTCATCAAGCAGAGTAAAAACATCGATTATTCCACCCCTAATACTATACTGCCCGGGTGCTTCTACCATATCTTCTCTTTTATAACCAAGAGCAAAAAGATTTCTTTTAAATTCATTTAATTCAATTTCTGAATTTCTATTTATTAAAATGCTTTTTTTTCTATATATATTTTGAGGGGATAATTTTTTAAAAACTGCTGCTGGTGTAGTTAGTATTATTTTATTTTTATTTTCATTAAAAAGAAGTTCAGTTAATACTTTTGTCCTTTCGCTCATAGTTGTTAAATCAGGCATAAGCTGTTCATGAGGAAGAATCTCTTCTTCAGGAAATACTAGAAAGTCATCTTTACTAATTAACCTCAACAAATCCTCATGTATCTGTTGAAGAGAATAATTATCAGGTAGAAAAAAAATGATATCTTTTTCAGCTTTCTCTAAAAAGTTTACTGCAAAATAAGAAATCCTGCTGCTGCTCAAACCTGAAATTTGCAGATTATTTTTATTAATATTCTTCAAAATTCTATTAAATTTTTGATTGTCTAATAACATCTTCCTAAAATTCATTTATATTTCTCCTCAATAATTAAAAAAATGGCAAAAGAGCCCCTGCATAGTATGCACGGGCCTGTTATCCATTAAATTTATTCATAGCTTTATGTATATCTTCTTTTAACATTAATTCAACAGCAGAAACAGATTTTTCTATGACATTTTTTGCAATATCTTTTTCCTCACCATGAAACTTGCTTAAAACATAATCACTTACAGCTAAATTCTCAGGTGGTCTTCCAATACCTACTTTCAATCTTTTAAACTCATTAGTTCCTATTCTTTCTATAATAGATTTAATTCCATTATGGCCGCCGCTTCCACCACTTTTTTTAAATCTAATTTTACCTAAATCAAGGTCTAAATCATCATGAATAACCAGCATATTTTCTGGTGTTATTTCATAATAATTCAGAAGCCTTTTGATTGGCTGTCCACTTCTATTCATATATTTCATCGGCTGAAAAATAATAATTTTTTCTCCACCAAAAAAATAGTCGCCATAAAGCCCATCAAATTTATAACTACTCTTTACAAAATGTTTTCTGGCTAAAGAAGCTGTTATCTTAAAACCAATATTATGTCTTGTGTTAGCATATTTTTTACCGGGATTGCCGAGGCCAGCTATTACTTTCAACCACAAAACCTCCAATAAGTAAATTTGAGCACAGCCAAATGACCGCACTCAATATTATTTACTATTAATATTCTTTTTCTTCCCACTCTTCGCTTTCTTCTTCTCCTTCTTCTTCTGCATCTTCATCTTCTTCACCAATAACTTCTGGCTCTAAGAATTCTTCTTCCTCTTCTTCCTCTTCTTCTATAAGCTCTGTAGGAGTAACAACAGTTACGATTACTTCATCAAGATCAGTTACCAGATCAATACCTTCTGGAAGTTCCAGATCTGATACTGATAAAGAATTTCCCATTTCAAGCTCAGAGATATCAAGAGTTATTTCGGAAGGGATTTCTGCAGGTAAAGCATCAATTTCAATATTTCTAATTAACTGCTGCAGTACTCCGCCTTCATGTACACCAGCTGCTGTACCTTCTAAACTCAATGGTACAGAAACTGTAATCTTTTCATCCATAGATATAAATTGAAAATCAACATGTAACAAATTCTTTTTAATTACATCTCTCTGAAAATCTTTGATAATTACAGTAGTTTCTTCATTATCCTCTTCTGCAATTGAAAGATCAATAACTGCATTTGAAAAAAGAATTTTTTCAATATCCTGTGGATTCACTTTAATAGATTTAGGTTCATTGCCTCTACCATAAACAACACCAGGAATTTGACCGTTTCTTCTAATTCTACGGGCAGCTCCCTTTCCAGTTTCAGTCCTCGTTTTTACTTCAATAGAATGTCTTTCCATGACTATCCTCTCCTTGCATAAATTAAATTTAAAGCCAGCCAAATTAGACGCTGGCAGGTCTGCAATTAATGAAAACATAACAAATTTTATTATAACATCAATATAAATTTTAAACAAGTGATTTAGAAAAATTATTTAATTTATATATATAGAGAAATTAAATGACATAAAAGATATTAAGTTAAAAGATAAGATAAAGTTATTAGAATAAAACACTCACTGATAAATCCTTGAAAATCCTGTCAATTGCTTCTCCGAGAAGAGGGGCAACAGATAAGACTTCCAGATTTTCTAATCCATGGTCTTCTTGAGCAATCGTATTTGTGACAACAATCTTACTTATCGGAGCATTTTTTAATCTCTCTAATGCAGGACCAGAGAAAAGCGCATGTGTTCCACAAGCATAAATATCTTGCGCTCCTTTTTGTTTTAATACAGATGCAGCAGCAGTTATTGTCCCAGCAGTATCAATCATATCATCAAGTAGTATTACATTTTTGCCACCAACTTCACCAATTATATTCATAACTTCAGCAACATTAGCTTTTGGTCTTCTCTTATCAATGATTGCCATTGGAATATCCATACTCTCTGCAAAAGAACGCACTCTTTTTACAGAGCCAACATCAGGAGCAACTGCAATTAAATTCGAGCGATCAAAATCTTTAAAATAATCTACCATAATCGGTGATGCATAAAGATGATCTACTGGAATATCAAAAAAACCCTGAATTTGTGAAGCATGAAAATCAATCGATAAAACTCTCCTGGCTCCAGCCTGAGTAAGCAAATTAGCCACAAGTTTTGAAGTAATAGGATCTCTAGGATTAGCCTTCCTATCCTGTCTTGCATAACCATAATATGGAATAACAGCAGTAATTCTGCGAGCAGAAGCTCTTCTCAGTGCATCAATAATAATTAATAATTCCATTAAATTTTCATTAACTGGTGGAGAGGTAGGTTGAACAACAAAAACATCAGCACCACGAACTGTTTCATAAGTTCTTACACTAATTTCTCCATCTTTAAAACGACCCACTTCAGCATTCACAAGCTCAGTTCCAAGATATTCACAGAGATCTTCCGCTAATTTGGGATGTGAATTACCAGTGAAAATTTTTAACTGTTCACTATAAGTTGACATTTTCTAACCCCCAGATAAGTTTATTTAGAAAATTATTTTTTGTAAATACGTGCAGGTACTCCCATAACTGTTTTATTTTTTTCTATATCTTTTGTAACAACAGATCCTGCAGCAGTTTTAGCATTATTACCAATTTTCAAGGGTGCTATCAAAATAGAATCACTTCCAATAAATACATCTTTCCCGATTTTTGTTTTATGTTTTTTTTCACCATCATAATTAGCAAAAATTGTACCAGCACCTATATTAGTTCTTTCACCAATTTCTGCATCACCTGCATAACATAAATGTGGTACTTTAGCTCCACTTTTAACCTCTGTTTTCTTTAATTCTACAAAATCACCTATTTTACAGTTATCTGCGACTTTTGAACCAGGTCTCAAATAAGCAAAAGGACCCACATTTGTATTTTCTCCGACTGAACTATCTCTAATAATTGAATTTGATAAGATATTTACATTTGAAGCTATTTCTGCATTTTGAAGTCTGCAGTGAGGGTTAATAACTGTATTTTCTCCGATAATCGTTTTTCCTTCTAAGTAACAAAATGGATAAATTATTGTATCCCGAGCAATTATTACTTCAGCATCTATATATGTATTTTCAGGATCTATAATAGTGACACCATTATCAAAATGTTTATTTATGATTCTCTTTCTTAATACTTTTTCAGCATCTGCAAGCTGTCTGCGGGTATTAATACCGATAATTTCTTCAGAATCAGGAACAGTAAAAGTATTAATATTTTTTCTTCTTTCTACAGCAAATTCAATTAAATCAGTTAAATAATATTCAGCCTGTGAATTATTATTATCCATATTTTTTAGAAAAACACCAAGCAGCTTTGAGTCTACACAATAAACTCCACTATTTACTTCCTGTATCTTTTTAATATCCTGATCTGCATCTTTTTCTTCCACAATAGCAGTTAATTCTCCACTATCATCCTTAAGAATTCTTCCATAACCTACAGGATTTGAAAAAACTGCAGTCATTACTGTTAAATCAGATTTATTTTTTTGATGTTCTTCAACAAACTCTGCAACTGTTTCTTTTCTCAACAATGGTGTATCTCCGTATAAAATAAGAACCGGTCCAGAGTGATTTGTTATGTATTCAGATGCCTGTTTAACGGCATGACCAGTACCCAGCTGTTTTTCCTGTACTACATAATTCATATCCAAGTCCTGAAAATCATTTAATGCTAACTCTACTTCTTTTTTTTGATAACCAACTACATTAATAATTTTAGTTGAAAGATCCTCAAGAGTATAAATAACGTGTTTAATAATTACCTTACCAGCAGCTTTATGTAAAATTTTTATTTTTTCCGATTTCATTCTTGTGCCCTTACCTGCTGCCAGAATAATACTTAAAAAATCAGCCATCTATAAGTCCTCCTTTATTTACAATAGAAAATTCTATCCTATCATTAAATAAATCCCTATTCCCTTTTTTTATAACCTGCTGTACTTCAAAGTCAAAAGATTTATTTAAAAATTCACCACTCATCATGTATTGTCTTATTAATAAAGTGAAAAGTGCATCTTTTAAACCATACTGCACAAGTAAATCTGGATCGGAATAGGCAGTATCTAAATCCGGGGCTGAATGAGCAAACAATTTTCTTGCAGTTTCATTTAAGCCATATCCGCCTAAAATATTAGCCAAATTACTATAATACATTAAATCCATTGTATCATCATAAAAATAAAGTTCCGGCAATCTTCTTGCTGCTGCAGTTTCTAGTATAGATACATCAGAATTGAAATTATGTCCAACAAGTAAATCTGGTTTATGTTGATTTATAATCTGTCTTAAATATTTAATTCCTTTTTTTGGAGTTACACTTGGAGCAATCTCTTCGTTGGTAAATATTACACCAGAGTCAGTAATTTTATTATCATTCATTAAGATAAATTGAATCAAATCAAGTTTACTCTTATAATATTCTGTATCTACTGCCATGATTTTTTTTGCTTTTGGTTTTTTGCTCCACAATGGGTTAGCTTTGAATGTTACTAATTCATCATATAATTCATCTAAAGAGAATAACTTTTCCATAATTTCGGGTTGATTTTCTGCATTTATTAATCTTACTAGATCATTAGCTGCCGCTTCTTTAAATTTTCCTTCAGTCGGATATTTACGCATAACTCTTTTCAATCTTTTTCCTCTACCTAAAACTAAAGCCAATTTAAATCTATAGAGATCACTTTCCATTACATATGGTTGCATTTCCTCAAATCCCTCAAATCTAATTATATATAGATGGACATTATTAGTCCATCATATGTCTTTATTTAATCGCTTGAAGTATAACAGAGAACAAGAGCTTTGTCAAGATGAAAATCACACTGCTCATTGAACAGTGTGATTTGCGTTAAACACGTATTAACTAGGCTCCTGCAAGCATCTGATCAAATTTTTCAAGAACTCTATTCTCTAGAGTATCTCTCAGCTTAGCAGAAATAGGAAAACAGATATCCTGAAACTCTCCATTCCTTTTCTTTCTAGATGGCATCGATAAGAAAATACCATTTTTCCCTTCTATGACACGCATATTTCGTATCACAAATGACTCATCAAAAGTAACCGTAGCATAAGCCTGCACCATACTTCCATTAATATCCACTGGAAAAACCCTAACATCTGTAATCTCCACTAAATACACCACCTTTTGGAATTATATGTTAATTATATTATAGTTCCAAAAACTGTAAAAGTCAAGCTTTTTTATATATTTTTTTCTATAAATTTCCACAATTCATCTTTTTCTGGTACTGTAAAGGGTTTTCTTGCTCCATTTTCCAGTATATATTGCCCTTTTTTTAGCAATTTACCAACTCTAAAGATTTCAATACCACTGTCTTTAAATATTTCGTTTAGATCTAGCTCTTTTGGAGCAGCCATCAACATAGTTCCTGATGATATAAGTCCAGCTGGATCTATATTTAATTTATCACAAATATCTGCAACTTCTTTATTGATAACAAAATTATCTTTTTCTATAAGATAACCTAACCCTGAAGCTGCTGCTATTTCTGCAACAGCTCCATATACTCCTCCTTCAGTAACATCATGGAGAGCTTTTACTCCATTTTTTCTGGCAATTCTGCTCTCAGGCAAAACGCTGAGCTTATTAATGTATTTTTTAACAGACTGAATTGAAGCTGGATTTACTCCTTGTTCAAGTAAATAATCTTCATAATCACTGACCAATATATAGGAGCCTTCAATCCCCATACCTTTTGATATATATAATATATCACCAAATTCTGCAGAAGAACTTGAGGTCAATTCATTTTTTTTAGCTCTGCCGAGAGAAGTAACAACTATAATAGGTTTATCAACTAGATCTGTAATCTCTGTATGTCCTCCAAGTACTTCAACCTCTATATCTTTAGCCGCTGTTACTATATCTTTCATAATTTCCTCTGATTTATCTTCTTCTAATTCTGGTGGTAAAAGTAAAACCACCTGAATCCCAAAAGGTTCTGCACCTGCTGCAGCAATATCATTAGAAGCAACATTTACTGCTAAAAACCCTGCATTTTTTTCTGCACCTGTAATAGGATCAGAAGACACAACCAGCATATAATCACCAAAATCTACAACTGCACTATCCTCTCCAGTTCCAGCACCCACCAAAACATCTGATCTAAAATGATTTATTTTATCTAGAATTGTTTTTTTTAACTTATTTCCAGAAACCTTTCCAATTTCCAATCAGATCACTTCCCAAAATAATTATCAAGATGATGAGATAACGGAATAGCAAGTACTCCACCTATTAACATCTGAGCAAAATCAATCCCTATTTCTGGAAGAACAACTGCCCAGCTTAATAAAAATGCTTTTGTTAAAGCATAACCAATTATCATGATGTTTCCACCTATAGTAATCGCAAAAATTTTGCGCTCTATTCCTGATCTCTTTTTAGTTCCCGCAATTTTACCTACAATAAGTCCTTCTACTCCTTTAATTATAAAGGTAAATGGTGCCCAAATTGAATAACCTAAAATAATATCCATAAGAGCTGATCCAACCCCTCCAGCTACAGCACCTGCTTTTCCCCCAAATGTTAATGCAATTGTATAAATTGCAACTTCTCCTAAATTAAAATAAGAACTACTTGGGCCTGGAATATGTAAATAAGTTGCTACAGCAGTAAAAGCAATAAATAATGCTAAAAAAGAAAGAGAGCGTGTGTCTAAATGCTTCATATCCAGTTTTTTAAGGTGATCCTGTATATTATCTCTGCTGTCCATAGATCTTTACCTCCTCAATTTCTACACTTAAATTACTTTTAATTTATATCAGATTAATATGTTGTAAGGTACTGATCAATCTCCCAGGTGTGAACCTGTTTTTTATAGATAGACCATTCTATTTTTTTAGCCTCAACTATGTGATTAAAAATATGTTCACCTAATGTTTGTTTTATCAATTCGTCTTCCTTAAGATAACCAACAGCTTCCATGATTGTTGAAGGAAGACTTGTAATTCCATGAGATTTTCTCTGTTGATAACTCATTTCATAAATATTATCAGTAGTTTGTTCACCAGGATCAATTTTATTCTTTATTCCATCTAATCCAGCTTTTAGCATAACAGCAGTTGCTAGATATGGATTAGCAGCAGGATCAGGGTTTCTTAATTCTAATCTAGTTGCATTACCTCTTGCAGAAGGAACTCTTACCAGAGCGCTTCTGTTTTGAGTTGACCATGAAATATATACTGGTGCTTCATACCCAGGTACTAATCTTTTGTAAGAATTAATTGTTGGATTTAAAATTGCTGCAGTAGCTTTAGCATGTTTTAAAAGACCACCAATATAATAATACGCAATCTCACTCAATCCAAATTCATCTTCAGCATCATAAAAAGCGTTTTCTCCATTTTTGTATAAAGACTGATGTACATGCATTCCCGATCCACTTTCTCCATATATTGGTTTTGGCATAAAAGTAGCATGAAGTCCATGCTGCATAGCAATAATTTTTGTAACAAATTTAAAAGTTGCTATATTATCTGCAGTTCTTAAAACATCAGTATACTTAAAATCTATTTCGTGCTGACCTGGAGCTACTTCATGATGAGCAGCCTCCACTTCAAAACCCATTTTTTTAAGGGCTAATACAGTATCTCTTCTTGCATCTCCCCCAAGATCAACCGGTGAAAGATCAAAATAGCCTCCCTTATCATGTGTTTTTGTAGTAGGATTTCCTTCTTTATCCTTCTCAAAAAGAAAAAATTCTGGTTCTGGACCAGCAAACATTTCATATCCCAGTTCTTCAGCTTCTGTCATAACTTTCTTTAAAGTGCTTCTGGGACATCCTACAAATGGTTCACCCTGAGGTGTATAAATATCACACATCATTCTAGCTGTATGACCACCACTGGTTTCCCATGGAAATACGACAAATGTATCATAATCTGGTTTTAAATACATATCGGATTCATGGATACGTGTAAAACCTTCAATAGATGATCCATCAAACATTATCTTCCCATCAAGTGCTTCTGGAAGTTGTTCAATGGTAATCGCCACATTTTTAATAATTCCTAAAATATCAACAAACTGCAGCCGAATAAACTCAACTTCTTTTTCCTCTGCCATCCTTAAAATATCATCTTTACTCAATTTTGACATCTTTAATTATCCTCCTCTTGGGAATTTTTATGTTTACTCAGGGAAAGTTTTCTTATTAAAGCTGAACGATTGGAGACAGGATATAATGAATCAAGTTTCCTATCATCATATCTATCATATGAGTCATCATAATCTAAATCATACTCCTGATGATTGATTTCTTCAAATTCAGGAGGTTTCAATATGCTCCTGACAGTTTCTATACTATTCCCTCTGCTTAATAATTCTTTAATTTTCAAAAGACGTTTAATATCACTTTCCGAAAAAAGCCTCTGATTACCACTACTGCGTTCAGGAAAAATCAAATCCTGCTCATCATAATACCTTATCTGTCTTGAACTAAGACCGGTTTTCTCTTTTGCTTCTTTCATTGTAATGTTCTTTTCCCTTTTCATATTTAACACTACTCCCAGAATGTTATTATTTACGCCGAAAGTATAACACGAATAAAATCTGATGTCAATCTCATGTAAGGGAAGGAGTTTCCCCATTTTTTAAAATAGCAAAAACTCAAAGTTATCAACAGGCAAAATTGTGGATAAATCGTTCTTAGAAACTCTTAAAATAGATTATCCACAGATTACGCAAAAAAGGTGAAACAAGCTCCTGTTTTTGGTATAATTAGTTTACAGACAAAAAACACCAAAAAGGAGTTGTTTCACCGTGAATAATTATACCAGATTTATCTATGAAATGAAACGAAAAGTAAGTAATTTCTCTAAAAATATTTCGAATAAATTGTCAAAACCAAAATCTAAATTCATTGCTCAGATGATTTATGGCTTTTTAA
>JAGYNO010000036.1 GCA_018399955.1 Halanaerobium sp.
CAATTTAGACAAGACCAGAAAGGTTGATTAATTTGTTAAACATTAGTGAATTAGAAAGAAAAACAATAACAGAGCTTCACGAAATAGCAAAAGAGATGGATGTTGCTGGCTATTCGCAGATGAGAAAAAAAGATCTGATTTTTGCCATTTTAAAAAAGGGAACTGAACAGGGTGGACATATTTTTGCAGAAGGAGTACTCGAGATTATTCAGAGTGAAGGTTATGGATTTTTAAGACCTTCTAAATATATTCCCTCAAGTGATGATATATATATATCTGCTTCTCAGATCAGGCGTTTCGATCTCCGCACAGGAGATGTAGTATCAGGTCAGGTAAGAGAACCTAAGGAAAACGAAAAATATTTCGCCATCCTGAGAATTGAAGCAGTTAATTACCAGGATCCCGAAAAGGCAAGGGAAAGGGCATATTTTGAAGATCTAACTCCACTTTATCCAGAAGAAAGGTTTAAACTTGAGTATCATAAAAATGGTATATCTACCCGTTTTATTGATCTCATTTCTCCAATTGGTAAAGGCCAGCGCGGTCTTTTAGTTTCTCCCCCAAAAGCCGGGAAAACAGTTCTCCTCAAAAAAATAGCAAACAGTATCCGTGCAAACTATCCTGAAAGCAAAATGATGATATTATTAATAGATGAGAGACCGGAAGAAGTAACAGATATGAGGCGTTCGGTTGATGCAGAGGTTATTAGTTCAACTTTTGATGAACCACCAGAAGAACATATTCAGGTGGCAAAACTTGTTTTAGAAAAAGCAAAAAGACTTGTTGAACATAAAAATGATGTAGTTATTCTGCTGGACAGTATTACCCGACTTGCCAGGGCTTCTAATGTAACAATACCACCAAGCGGTAGAACACTTTCCGGTGGGCTTGATCCTACAGCAATGCATTTCCCTAAAAGATTTTTTGGTGCTGCTAGAAATATTGAAGAAGGCGGCAGTCTAACAATAATCGCAACATCCCTGGTTGATACAGGAAGCAGGATGGATGATGTAATTTACGAAGAATTTAAAGGTACAGGAAATATGGAGCTGCATTTAAACAGAAGGCTTGCAGAAAGAAGAATATTCCCAGCGATCGATATCAACCGCTCCGGAACCCGTAAAGAAGAAATGCTGCTTGATGAAAAAGAACTAGAAATCATCTGGAAGCTGAGGCAGCAGACTGCAGATTTAAGTGATTATGAGATAAGCAGTACTTTTATCAAACAGCTAAAAAATACCAAAAATAATGAAGAACTTTTAAAAACACTGGAAAAAATATTTAGCAGTTAATTTGCTTGCATAGCTTAAAATGCTGTGTTATAATATACTCTAGCTTGAGAAGTATGCCTATATACCGGTTGAATGATAGATTTTTAATCGGTTTAAAAAATAATTATGTATGCAAGAGAGGTGATATAGATGCGTGAAGGAATCCACCCCGAAGTAAAAGAAACAACAGTAACCTGTGCCTGCGGCGAGGTTTATCATACAAAATCTACTAAGGAAAATATAAGGGTTGAAGTATGTTCTAGCTGTCATCCATTCTATACAGGAAAACAGCGTAAAGCCAAAAAAGGTGGTCGTGTCGAAAGATTTAACAAAAAATATGGGATTTCAGAAGAGTCAGAAGAAGATTCTGAATAACAAAGATCAGGAATCCTTTTTTCTGCTGCAGGGCTTAATAGCTCTGCTTTTTTTTTAGAAAATTTTCATTTATAATTTTGCTTTAAATTCTACTTTAAAATACTATAGTCTAGAAAAAATACCACTTTAATCTTTGATGGGGTGACTTAATGTACAAGATAACAAAAAGCGGCTGGATTGAAGTGATTACCGGCCCGATGTATTGTGGAAAAAGTGAAGAATTGATTAGACGCCTGCGCAGGGTTAAAATTGCAAAACAGAAGATAAAAGTATTTAAACCAGTTATTGATAATCGCTATAAAAAAAATGATGTTGTTTCTCATAGTGGAGACAGTATAGAAGCAGTTCCAGTAGAACATCCAGAAGAAATTTTGGATAAAATAGATGATTCTATTGATGTTATAGGTATAGATGAGGCGCAATTTTTCCACCAAGATATTGTAAAAATTTGCGAAGACCTTGCTGATAGAGGTATAAGGGTAATAGCTGCCGGACTTGACCGTAATTTTCGCGGTGAACCATTTGGACCTATGCCTGAACTTATGGCAAGGGCAGAATATGTAGATAAACTGCATGCTATCTGTATTCAGTGTGGTGAACCGGCAAGTAGAACCCAGCGGTTAATAGATGGTGAGCCTGCAGCATATGATGACCCGGTAGTTTTGATTGGAGCCCAAGAGGTATATGAGGCCCGCTGCAGAAGCTGTCACAAAGTAAAAGGAAAGTAAAATTACCTAAAATGAACGAGGTGAATAAATAATGTTTGATTTAGAAGAAAAGCTGGATGAGCTTTTAGAAAAATATCAGAATTTAAATACAAAGCTAAGTGATCCAGAGGTCATAAATGACAGCAGCAGATATCAAAAGCTGCTCAAAAAACATGCAAAATTGAAAAAAATCGTAGAAAAATATAAAGAATATAAAGAAGTAAAACAGGGTATAGAAGAAGCAGAAGAAATGATAGAGCTTGATGATGATCCTGAGGTACAGGAACTTGCCGAAATGGAAATTCAGGAGCTCAAACCTCAAATGGAAAGACTTGAAGAAAGGCTTCCTATCATGCTGCTCCCTGATGATCCTAATGATGAGAAAAATGTTATCGTGGAAATAAGAGCAGGTGCTGGAGGAGATGAAGCTGCATTATTTGCAGCAGATCTTTACAGAATGTACTCCCGCTATGCTGAAAACAACGGCTGGAAAGTAGAAGTGATGAATGCCAATTTTTCCGGAGTTGGAGGTTATAAAGAGATAATCTTTACAGTTGAAGGTAGTGATGTTTTTAAACACCTCAAATATGAGAGTGGTGTACACAGAGTTCAGCGTGTACCCTCAACAGAATCCAGCGGCAGGATCCACACTTCAACTGCTACAGTAGCAGTATTACCTGAGGCAGAAGAAGTTGATATAGATATTGATCCAAATGATCTAAGGATAGATGTTTACCGTTCAAGTGGGCCTGGTGGTCAGAGTGTAAACACAACAGATTCTGCTGTAAGAATCACTCATATCCCTACAGATCTCACGGTTTCCTGTCAGGATGAAAAATCACAGCATAAAAACAAGTCAAAGGCGATGCGGATTTTAAGAGCCAGGCTGCAGGAGAAGAAAGAACAGGAAAAACAGCAGGAAAGAGCAGAAGCAAGAAAATCTCAGGTTGGTACAGGTGATAGAAGTGAAAAGATCCGAACTTATAACTTCCCACAGGGTAGAGTAAGTGACCACAGGATTAATTTAACACTCCACCAGCTTGATAAAATATTAGATGGAGATTTAGCTCCGGTTATCGATGAATTAATTGAGGAGGATAATCTCAAAAGATTGGAGAAGGTTTAAGCGTGAATATAAAAGAAATTCTCAATAGAACAGATGAATTTCTCTCAGAAAGAGGAATAGAAAGCTCGCGTCTGGATGCAGAAGTGCTGCTGGCAGATCTGCTTGATATAGAGAGAATTAATTTATATGTTAAATTTGATTATCCATTAAAAAGTTCTGAACTGGAAGAATACAGAGAAAGAATAACAAAAAGGGCTCAAAGAATACCTGCAGCTTATATAATTGGCAGAAAAGAATTTATGTCACTCGAATTTGATATAACTGAAGATGTACTTATTCCCCGGCCGGAAACAGAAAATATGGTTGAAGAAATTATTAGCTACTGCAGAGATAATGAACTCCAGGATGCTCATATTATAGATATCGGTACCGGGAGTGGTGCTGTGGCAGTTAGTTTGGCCCATTATCTACCAGAAACAAAGGTGGTAGGGGTTGATATTTCTAAAAACGCAGTAAAAATAGCCCGGAAGAATGCTGAAAAGTTCGAACTGGAAGAGCGGTTGAGTATAGTTAACAGCGATCTTCTGCAGGGCTTTATAAAAAGAGATATTTCAGGAATTGATATCATAGTATCAAATCCTCCCTATATATCAGATTCGGAAATGGAGGAACTACCTCCAGAAGTCAAAAAAGAACCAGAGAGAGCATTAAGAGCAGGTAAAGAGGGCCTAGATTTTTACAAAAAATTGATACCACAGGCCGCTCAGGTTTTAAAAGATGGTGGGAAGATTTTTCTCGAGATAGGCAGTTCACAGGCTGAGGCTGTACAAGCTCTTTTTGCTGGTAACTGGCAGGATATTAAAGTGATAAAAGACTATGCAGACCATGATAGGATTGTTACAGCAGTTTATAGAGAGAATCATGAAGGAGTACAGCAATAAGATGGAATACCAGACAAAAATTTTAAAAGCGGAATATAACGGTGAACTAAACAGCAGTATCTTAAAAGAAAGAGGTATGGATCTGCTTCAAGAATTAAAAAAAGATCCGGCTGTTATTAAAGCGGCAGAACTTCTTGAAAAAGGCGAGACGACTGCTCTGCCTACCGAAACAGTATATGGCCTGGCTGCAGATGCAATGAACACAGAAGCTGTAAAAAAGATATTTACTGCTAAGGGCAGGCCGCAGGATAATCCTCTCATTGTTCATATTGGTGAAGAAAAACAGCTCACATCTTTGATAAGAGATGAGATTTCTTTAAAAGCACAGCTGCTTATCGATAGATTTTGGCCTGGCCCACTAACAATAATTTTTAAAAAAAACAGACTTGTACCTGATATAACATCTGCAGGGCTGGACACGGTTGCAGTGAGAATGCCTGCTCACCCTTTGATATTAGCTGTGATACAGCTGAGTGGACTTGTTCTGGCAGCTCCAAGTGCAAATACCTCTGGCTATCCCAGCCCAACAAATGCAGAACATGTTTACAGTGATCTAAAAGGGAAAATCCCCTTAATTCTTGACGGCGGTAGTTCTGAGCTTGGTGTAGAATCAACAGTCATAGACCTCAGCGGTGACAAAGCTTTAGTATTAAGGCCGGGTGGAATAACAAGAGAAAAAATTTCGGAACTGCTTGAGGAAGAGATTGCATTAAGTTCAAAAAAAATTGATAAAAAAACTTCTGCACCTGCACCGGGTATGAAATACAGGCATTATGCACCAGAAAAAAAGTTATATTTGTTCAGTCCAGATAATCTGAATAATATTCTGGAGCAGGCAGAAGATAAAAATATAGCCTTAATTATATCTAAAGAAACTAAGCTTAAAGTGGAGAACATTAAAAATATTAAAGCAGTAGAAATTTTCAGCAGAAAAAACCCTGCAGAACTGGGCAGAAAACTTTATGCCTTACTCAGAAAATTTGATAGGAATCAAGAAGTTGAAGAGATATATATAGAAGAAATTAAGGATAAGGGTATTGGTGAGGCTGTTATGAACCGTATTTATAAAGCTTGTGATAGAAGCTAAAATATGCTCGCAAACCTCATGGGCTTGCCCCGAGGAGGGTCATGCAGGATGAACTGAAGATTCAGGAGGTGGAGATTATCAGAAGAATTATATTTGTCTGTACAGGTAATACCTGTAGGAGTCCAATGGCAGAACATATATTGAGGGAGATGATTGATAATTCTGAACAGATGGATGCTAATAATTGGACAATTTTATCTGCCGGTATTTCTGTAGTTAAAGGTGTAAAAGCAAGTGATAAAACAGAAGAAGTAATGAGTGAAATAAATTTAGATTTAAGTGATCACCTTTCTCGAAGTATAGAAAAAATAGAATTAAAAAAAGATGATTTAATTCTTACAATGAGCCGGAAACACAGCCGGTTTTTGATTTTGGATCATCCTAATTTAGCAGATAATATTTTCACACTCAAAGAATTTGCAGAAAACGAAGATGAAAAAGATATAGAAGATCCTTTTGGATTATCTCTGGATTTTTATCGGGATACCCGAGATGAAATTGAATCAACATTAACAAAGATTTTACAAAAGTTAAAAGATTTTGATGTAAAAGAGAAGGACTGAGCTATTTTAAGTAGAATAAAGTAATAAGAGTCTTTATGTAAAAATTATTAAATATAAGGTATCAGCTATAAAAAATGCAAATACAGCATAAATTAATCAATTAATAAACACTGAAAGGAGCAATATAAGTTGAGCGAACTACATGTTATGGACCACCCGTTAATTCAGCATAAGGTTTCAATGATTAGAGATAAAAATACAGGGCCAAAAGAATTCAGAGAATTAGTAGATGAAATCGCAACTTTAATGGCATTTGAGGTAACACGAGATCTGCCGCTTGAGGATGTAGAAATTGAAACACCAATCAAAAAAGATAAATTCAAAATGCTTTCTGGTAAAAAAATGGGTATTGTACCAATATTGAGAGCAGGTTTGGGTATGTTAGATGGGGTTTTGAAACTTATACCTGCTGCAAGAGTAGGACATATCGGTCTTTATCGCGATCCGGATACATTAGAAGCTGTTGAATATTACTGCAAACTTCCTACAGATGTTGAGGAGAGAGATTTAATTGTAGTTGACCCAATGCTTGCTACCGGGAACACAGCCATAGAAGCAATTAAATTTATCAAAGAAAGAAACCCACGCAGTATCAAACTTATGGTTTTAATCGCAGCACCAGAGGGTGTTAAACAGATTCAGGATGCTCATCCTGACATAGATATCTGGACAGCTGCTTTAGATGAAAAACTCAATGAGCACGCATATATTGTTCCAGGTCTCGGTGATGCAGGAGACAGGCTCTACGGAACAAAATAATTTGGGTAGGAGGTAAGAAAATTGCTTTATCTAGCGGCTTTTCTGATCAGCTTAATATTCTCTTTAATTTTCACACCAATCATCAAAAAAATATCACTTAAATTTAATTTAATAGACCATCCAGGAGATCGTAAGATAAATACAGAGTCCACGCCTACAGCTGGTGGAACAGCCATCTATCTTGCCTTTGTTTTGCCAACACTCTTTTTCCTACCATTTAACAGCACCATTAAAGGAATTATAATTGGGGGCAGTTTTATTCTCTTTTTAGGACTGCTTGATGATAAGTTTGAATTATCAGCTCCAGTTAAATTTGGTGGACAGATTATGGGAGCATTAATACTCATCTATTATGGGGTAAAAATTAGTTTTATTACAAATCCATTTGGAGGTTTTATCTTTCTCGGCATCTATGCAGTACCATTCACAGTGTTCTGGATAGTAAGTGTAATCAATACAATTAATTTAATAGATGGTTTAGACGGTCTGGCAGCAGGAGTATCGATTATTGCAGTTCTGACGCTTTTTGCTGTTGCCCTCCAGGAAAACCAGACTGCAGCAGCAATGCTCGCAGTATTACTTGCAGGCAGCTGTCTCGGATTTTTAAAATATAATTTCAATCCTGCCGAAATTTTTATGGGTGATACTGGCTCCATGTTTATCGGCTACATAATTGCAGCAGTTTCTATAACAGGAGCTTTAAAGAGTGCAGCAGCAGTAACTATTTTCGTGCCAATGCTGGCCCTTGCAGTACCGATTTTGGATACAGCCTTCGCTATTTTAAGAAGGGTAGTAAATGACCGTCCTATTGGAGAAGCAGATCGCGGCCATATTCATCATAGGCTGCTGGCGGTAGGGCTGAACCAGAAACAGGCGGTCTTATCTATTTATATTATAAGCTTTATACTAGGTATAATTGCATTTTTGATCAATGGTTTTAAAGTAGCTCATGCTTTAATCGTTTTTATGGCAGTTATACTATTAGTAGTTTATGGGGCCAAAAAAATTGGAATCTTTTCTGTAAAAATACCTTATGAAAAACAATCAGTTGAAGACAGCCGCCCTTAAAACAATATATATAATTATCTGAATACTTAAGTTTTGTATTTTATTTCACAAAGTACTTGCATATTTATTTATTCTATATTAAAATATTAAAAAGGTAAGGTTAATATGAAAAGAAAAGATTGGAATCAAATCATGCGAGCACTAGCCCTGCTGACACAGGTTGGGCTGATGATAATTGTTTCTGGTGGTATTGGTTTTGCTATCGGATATTGGCTTGATAACTTATTATCTTTTGAGCTGCTATTTGAAATAATAGGTCTGCTGATTGGCTTAGCTTCAGGGTTTTATGCAGTCTATAATCTTTTAATGTCAACCTTTGATAAAGATGAAAATGATAAATAATAAAATATAGAGATATTATTTATCTAGATATCAATTATATTGATAGATTTTCTAAACCGAGTTATTTTATTAATAAGGCTTTGAATTAAAATTTGAAAAAGAAAGGAGGAAGCGAATTGAATCCAGGTCCTCAGATACAATTTTATCTATTTGGTAAAGAATATCTTCCAGTTACTGATACACTGCTGGTAGGATGGCTTTCTGTGATTATTATAATTGCTGCTGCAAAATATTTAACTTCTGATTTGAGCATCAGGCCTAAGGGCAAACAAAATGTAGCAGAGTGGATAGTAGAAATGATTTATAAACAGATTGAGCCGATGCTGCCGGGTGAAGGCTGGAGGTTTCTTCCTTTTATCGCAACTATCTTTATTTATATAGGAGTTGGAAATTTAATTGGAGTCATTCCCGGTCTGGCAAACCCGACTGGAGACTTGAACACAACATTAGGACTTGCACTTGTAGTATTTTTGGTAGTTCAGTATGAAGGTATGCGTGAATATGGAGTTTGGGGTTATATTAAAGGCTTTGCAGAACCAGTGATATTTTTACTGCCAATAAATATTATTGGAGAATTAGCCAAACCTATTTCTCACTCTTTCCGTCTTTTTGGTAATATAGTAGGTGGAGGGATAATAATAACTCTGATTTATCAGGCAGCACCTGCCTTGATTCCAGTACCACTGCACGCCTGGTTTGGTGTTTTTGTTGGTGCGATTCAGGCTCTTATTTTTGGAATGGTTGCTATTGCCTATATTTCAGTTGCTAAGTCTTAGATTTTGAGAAAGGAGGCAGACTATGATAGATTTTTCTCCCGAAGTGGCCGCCACAATTATAAATACTGTTTCATATATTGCGGCAGGAGCTGCAATGATTGCAGGTATGGGTCCAGGGATAGGAATGGGTTTTGCTGCAGGTAAAGCAACATCTGCTGTTAGAAGGCAGCCGGAAGCTAGAGGTCCGATACTCACAACGATGCTCTTGGGGCAGGTAATATCAGCTTCAACAGGTATCTATTCACTGGTAATTGCTATCTTTTTAATTTATGGTATTTAACATTAAATCAGTCTTTTGAGTTTTTAATTTCTTAAAAGAAGTATGATTATCTTATTAAGGAGTATTAAATGAAATACATTGATGATCCACATAGGTTACAAATAGAAATTATAAAAAAAACATATCTTATTTCTCTGCTGCCGGTGCTGTCTTCATTGATCGCAGGTGAGTATGCTATAACACTGGGATTTGTTTTTGGCCTCCTTATTGCCACACTTCTTTTGAGATTAAAATATAATAACATAATCAGGGCATTGAACATGGAGGAAGAATCAGCAGAGAAGTTCATCCGCAACAGGTATTTTTTAGAATACGCCCTCTATTTTTTGGTATTGTTTACTGCTGCCAGACATGCAAATTTAAACTTTTTGGCAGCTGCTGTAGGACTTTTTATGATAAAGTTTACAGTTATCATGTGGTCTATAATTGATTTACTTAAAGATACTTTTCAAAGACAAATTGATGAGTATAAATAACAAACTTTGTTTTTTATTATTGAAAGGAGGAAATTATAATGGTAGAGTTCTCACCAGAAGTAATTGACACAGTTATTAGAGCAGCAGCACTTTTAGGAGCAGGTTTTGCAATGATTGCAGGTATTGGTCCTGGTATTGGTCAGGGTTATGCTGCTGGTAAAGCTGTTGAATCTGTAGCTAGAGATCCAGAAGCAAGAGGTAATATTATTACTACTATGCTTTTAGGTCAGGCTGTTGCTGAGTCAACAGGTATCTATTCTCTGGTTATTGCCATTGTTTTAATCTTTACAATATAGTTAAGTTTAAATTTAAGTCGGGAGATTAAATCTCCTGACTTAATAGTACTTACTGTATTTATTGATTAAAAACCCATCTTTTTAAGGTGGGTAAGCTAGCACAGGCAGTTTAAGCTTTTTAGATAAGATTAAACTGTTTTCTATATAGTAAAGACATTAGATTTGAGTTTGGGAAGAAAATACGATTTTAAATATTTTAGACAGAATTTTTGTGTCTAAATTATCTCTCAGGAGGTGAATGTACTCTTGGTTAATATTAATTCTACAATGTTGTGGCAGTTAGTAAACTTTTTTATTTTACTATATCTGCTGAGGAGATTTCTCTATACACCAATTAAAAATATGCTTGATAAAAGAGCAGAACAGATAAATGGTGATATAGATGATGCTAATATGCAGCGTGAAAAAGCAGAAGAATTGAAAGCACAATATGAGCAGAAATTAAAAGATGCTCGTGGTGAAGCACAAGAAATTATAGATAATGCAGAAAGTAGAGCCAATAAAAAGGCTAAAGAAATAATTCAAAAAGCTGAAGATAAGGCTGAAAAAGTAAAAGCTAAAAAATTAGAAGAAATCGAACAGGCTAAAAAAGAAACTATGGCTGATTTAAGAGATCAAATAGCTTCTTACACAGTTCTTGCAGCAAATAAACTAATCCAGGAGCAGTTAGACGAAAATAAGCACCAGGTGATGATAGATCAATTTATAGATGAGCTGGATGCTGAGAAGCTGGGTGAAATTCAATGAGAAATGAAGTAGCTTCCAAATACAGCAGAGCACTATTTTCTCTTGGTAAAGAAAAAGATAATCTGATGGAGCTTAAAGAAGCTCTGGCAGAATTCTGGCAGCTTGTTGAAGAAAATGAAGATCTCAAACAGGTCTTATTTCATCAGCGCATACTGGCTGAAGAAAAGGAAAATATTATCAAAAAATTATTTGCAGAAGAACTGCATCAGGATGTACTGCATTTTATCTATATTTTAATTGAAAAGAGACGAGAATATCATTTAGAATCAATAATCAGCAGTTTTAACAAACATGTTGATAAAGAAGAAAACATTTTGAATGTTGAAGTAACATCTGCTGTAAAAATGCAGAATGCTTCACTAAATAAATTAAAAGATAGATTAAAAGAAATATTGGATAAAAATATCTACATCAATAATATTGTCAATGAAAATATTATAGGTGGACTAGTGCTTAAAGTAGAGGACTACATAATTGATGGTAGTTTAACCTTTGAGCTGAATAATTTAGAACAGAAGATTAAAGGAATTCCAGTAAGTAAGTTAGGGGTGAATTAATTTGAAACTGAGACCTGAAGAAATAAGTTCAGTTATAAAAAATGAAATAGATAACTATGGAAAAAAGCTAGAGTCTGTAGGTGTTGGTACAGTATTAGATATTGGTGATGGAATTGCTCATGTCTACGGACTAAATGATGCTATGTCAGGTGAGCTTTTAGAATTTCCAAATGAAGTTTACGGAATGGCATTAAACTTAGAAGAAGATAATATAGGTGTAGTTTTACTTGGAGAAGAAACAAAGGTAGAAGAAGGTGACGATGTAAAGAGAACCGGACGTGTGGTTGAGGTACCGGTTGGAGATGCCCTTTTAGGGAGAGTGGTTAATCCTTTAGGACAGCCGCTTGATGGAAAAGGAGCGATTGAAAGTGATACATATCGTCCTGTGGAATCAGAAGCACCTGGAGTTGTAGATCGTCAGCCTGTAGAAGTACCACTGCAGACAGGATTAAAATCTATTGACTCGATGACTCCAATCGGAAGAGGCCAGCGTGAGTTAATTATCGGTGACCGTCAGACTGGTAAAACTGCAATTGGTATTGATACAATTATAAATCAGAAAGATAATGATGTAATCTGTATTTATGTTGCAATCGGTCAGAAAAACTCAACTGTGGCCCAGTTAACAGAAAGATTAAAAGAAGAAGGAGCTATGGATTACACAATTGTAGTGGCAGCTACAGCAAGTGAGCCAGCTCCGATTAGATATATTGCCCCATATTCAGGTTGTGCAATGGGTGAGCACTTTATGTACGAAGATGATAGAGATGTACTGGTTATTTATGATGATCTTTCCAAACATGCTGTAGCATATCGTTCAATGTCACTTCTCTTAAGAAGACCTCCTGGACGTGAAGCTTATCCTGGAGATGTATTTTATCTACACTCTCGTCTTTTAGAGCGTGCAGCTAAATTGAATGATGATCTTGGTGGAGGTTCACTAACTGCCTTACCGATTATCGAAACACAGGCTGGAGATGTTTCAGCCTATATTCCAACCAATGTAATTTCCATTACAGATGGACAGATATATCTTGAGAGTGAGCTTTTCTTCTCAGGGGTAAGACCAGCTGTTAATGTTGGTATTTCTGTATCACGTGTTGGTGGTAATGCTCAGATTAAAGCTATGAAAGATGTTGCAGGAACATTAAGACTTGACCTTTCACAGTATAGAGAACTTGAAGCTTTCTCCCAGTTCGGCTCAGATTTGGATGAAGCCACCCAGAGAAAACTGGCAAGAGGAGAAAGAATCGTTGAAATTCTTAAGCAGAAGCAGTATTCTCCAATGCCTGTTGAAGAACAGGTAATAATAATCTATACAGTTGTTAATGGCCATTTAGATGATCTGCCTGTCGACAACTTAGGCCGCTTTGAAGAAGAATACCTGGAATATCTGGAAGCTAATTATCCAGAAATCGGGGAAGATATTGCTGAAAGTGAAAAATTATCTGATGAATTAAAAACTCAGCTTGATGAGAAAGTTAAAGAATTTAAAGATATTTTTCAGATCAAAAAGAAGAGTATTGTCGATATGGAAGATGAAACAGAAGAAGATACCGAAGCAGAGGAAGCTGAGGTGAAATAATAATGCAGAATATGCGTGATATTCAGCGTCGGATAAGCAGTGTAAAAAACACTCAAAAAATTACTAGAGCCATGAAGATGGTTGCTGCTGCCAAGCTGAAAAATGCTCAGGATAGAGCAGAAGAAGCAAGGCCTTTTTTCAACAAAACCGTAGAAGTTCTAAGGGGAGTTTTTACCAGAACCTCTGAAAAAGAGCATCCCCTTTTAGCAGAAAGAGAAGAGGGGCGCCATTTAGTAATTGCTATTACTGGTGACAGAGGACTCTGTGGAGCCTATAATAATAAGGTGATTGGTTTGGCTGAAGAAATTATAAAAAACGAAGCAGAAACGGCTTTAATTGTGCTTGGCCGCAAAGCCCGTGATTATTTCAGCCGTCGTAATGCAGATATCATGGCAGAATATGTCCAGCTTGATGATTATCCTGGTTATGGATTTTCTAATGATATAGCTGACGTGATTATTGATCATTTTACTTCAGAAGATGTTAATAAAGTCAGCATGATTTATACACATTTTAATTCTGCTATCAGTCAAAAAGTGCAAAAGATGCAGCTTTTACCAGTAGAGAAGTTTGCTGACACTGCAGAGGAAGTCGCTCAAGAAGCTGAGGCTGAAACAGATGAACAGGTAGAAAAGGCTGAAGGACAGGAAGAACAGCAGGCAGAGAAAAAAGATGTTGATTATATATATGAGCCATCTCCTGCAGAAGTATTTGACAACATACTTCCTCAGTATTTGATAAATGTAATTTACTCTGCACTTTTAGAATCAAAGGCAAGTGAATTTGGTGCAAGAATGACTGCAATGGACTCAGCTACTGAGAATGCAAAGGAAATGATAGAAAAGTTAACACTTCAGTATAATAGAGCCCGTCAGGCAGAAATTACCAAAGAAATTACTGAGATTGTTGGAGGAGCAGAGGCACTTAAATAAAGTTTTATAAAGGAGGAATATGAGTGAGTGACCAGAACATTGGTAGAGTAGTTCAGGTAATCGGTCCGGTAGTTGATATTGAATTTCCGGGTGGTAATTTACCTAATATCTACAATGCTATTAAAATAGAGAATGAAGATTCAGGAATAGACTTAACTTGTGAAGTCATGCAGCAGCTTGGTGACAATCGGGTTCGTTCAGTTGCCATGTCTTCTACAGATGGATTAGTTCGCGGTATGGAAGCAGTTGATCAGGATGATCCAATCAGTGCTCCTGTAGGAGAAGCTGTTTTAGGAAGAGTATTTAATGTACTTGGTGAGACTATAGATAATCGTGGGGAAGTAGGCACAGATGAAAGCATGCCGATTCACCGCCCTGCACCAAAGTTTGAAGAGCAGGAAACTTCGACTGAACTTTTTGAAACCGGAATTAAAGTAATTGACCTGATTGCTCCATATACACGTGGTGGTAAGGTAGGATTATTTGGTGGTGCTGGGGTTGGAAAAACAGTACTTATTCAGGAATTAATTAATAACATAGCTACTGAACACGGTGGATATTCAGTATTCTCCGGTGTAGGAGAAAGAACCAGAGAGGGTAATGATCTCTGGCTGGAATTCCAGGAAGCTGATATTTTAGACAAAGTGGCCATGGTATTTGGTCAGATGAATGAGCCGCCTGGAGCAAGAATGAGAGTTGGACTGACAGCTTTAACAATGGCGGAATATTTCCGCGATGAAGCTGGACAGGATGTACTATTATTTATTGATAATATATTCCGTTTTATTCAGGCAGGTTCAGAGGTTTCTGCTTTATTAGGTAGAATGCCTTCTGCAGTTGGTTATCAGCCAACACTAGCATATGATGTTGGTTCACTGCAGGAAAGGATTACTTCAACCAAAAAAGGTTCAATCACATCTGTACAGGCTGTTTATGTACCAGCAGATGACCTGACTGACCCTGCTCCTGCTACAACATTTGCTCACCTTGATGCTACAACAGTATTGTCAAGAGATATCGTGGAAAAAGGTATCTATCCAGCTGTTGATCCACTTGATTCAACATCTAACATACTTGATCCACGGATTATCGGTGAAGAACACTACAATGTAGCTCGTCAGGTTCAGGAGATTCTCCAGGAATACAAGGATTTACAGGATATCATTGCTATTCTTGGTATGGATGAGCTTTCTGAAGAAGATAAAATTGTTGTAAACAGAGCAAGAAGAATTGAGAGATTTTTATCACAGCCTTTCTTCGTTGCTGAGCAGTTTACAGGTACTCCCGGTAAATATGTTGAAATAGAAGAAACAATTAGAGGTTTCAAAGGTATTTTAGAAGGCCGCTATGATGATCTGCCTGAAGAAGCATTCTACATGGTAGGTACCATAGAAGATGCAGTAGAAAAAGCAAAACGCCTGGAGGAAGGTGAATAAACCAATGGCTGAACAAGATAAAATTCAGCTGGATGTAGTTACACCAGAAGAATTGGTTTACAGTGGTAAAATTGACCTACTTGAAGGACCGGCAATGGATGGTTTGATTGGTATTTTACCAAAACATGCACCACTTGTAACTGGTATGTCAATTGGTATAGTAAGAATAGTTAATGATGGGGAAGA
>JAGYNO010000037.1 GCA_018399955.1 Halanaerobium sp.
TTATCGAGGCAGTGGTCGTGCCTCGGGAAGGGAAACAGCAGCCAGGGTTGCTGCTGGTGCAGTTGCGAGAAAGCTGCTGGCCGAGCTGGGAGTTGAAATCAAGGCCTATACAGCTTCTATTGGAGCTGTAAAAATCGATCCCGAAAATTCAAAAATAGATACGAGAATGGATAATTTTCTCTACATGCCTGATCAGGAAGCTGCAGAGAAAGCGGAAGAATATCTGACAAAGCTTATGGAAGATAATAATTCTTCAGGTGGAACTATCGAATGCAGAGTTGAAAATATTCCAAAAGGATTGGGAGATCCGGTATTTGCAAAATGTGATGCACTGCTGGCAAAAGCAATCATGTCCATCGGTGCTGTAAAAGGTGTTGAAATAGGAAGTGGTTTTAATGCTGCTGAGATGACAGGTCACCAGCATAATGATTTTTATCAGTACAATGAAACCGGAGAAATTAATAAACTCACAAATAATGCAGGTGGTACTCTTGGAGGTATAACTGACGGCAGTGAAATACTTTTAAGAGCTGCTGTTAAACCGACCCCTTCGATAGAGAAAACTCAGCCAACGGTAAATAAGTCTGGAGAGAACATTGAATTAAATATTCACGGCCGGCATGACCCGGTTATTGTACCGAGGGCTGTTGTTGTGGTTGAGGCTATGGCCGCTTTAACCCTGGTTGATTTATTGCTCAAACAGATGACATCTAGAGTTGAGTATATTAAAAAGGTATTTTAGAGGAGGAAGGCTGTTTTTACAGCATAAATCATGGATGAATTAAAGATTTTGGCTGCAGAATCACTTGGTGTCAGGTCTTTGTGCTGTCTTGTGGAAAAAGAGAATAAGAAGATATTGATTGATCCCGGCTTTGCACTCGGTTATACCCGTCACGGACTGCATCCACATCCGATTCAGGCAGCTGTGGTTGAAATTATACGCAAAAAAATCACTGCAGAACTTAAAGAAGTGAGTGATCTTGTATTCAGCCACTTTCACGGTGACCATATTCCTTTTAAAAAAGCAAATGTATATCAGTTAAATCTGAAAAATGTAAGACAGTATTTAAAAAACCCCCGTGTTTGGTCTAAATCTATAGAAGATGAAAGCCATAAATTTAAAGAGAGAGCCTGGGATCTCAGGCTGAACTGTAATTATTTTACTGCTGCAGAAGGTTTGAGTGTGGAAGATATGATATTTTCTCAAACAGTACCACATGGTGAAAAGGATTCTTCATTGGGAAATGTAATGATGACTAAGATAAAAATTAATAATTTAAATTTTGTCCATGCCTCTGATATACAGTTTTTTTATACTCCCACCATAGAAAAAATAATGGAGTTATCACCAGATATAGCAATTGCCAGCGGCCCACCAATATACCTCTCACATGTGGACAATAAAATGGCGCAAGAAGCAGCTGCCAATATACTTTATTTAAGCAGTCAAGTCAATACTCTGATCGTCGATCATCACCTTCTCCGTTCTGAAGCAGGACTGTTTTACCTGCGGGAGTTGAATGAAAAATCACAGAATAAGATTATATCTGCTGCCGATTTTATGGGTATCCCGCCTTTTTTGCTGGAGGCGCGCAGAGAAGAACTTTATGATAGATTTCCAGTGCCTGCTGAATGGCATCAAAAATATGAAGCAGGATTAGCTGACACCTCAAGTTATTTAATTCGCGCCAGAAAAGGTTTAGCTCATTTTGAAGAACTGCTTTCACTGTAATCAATTTAGCTCTGCTGGAGAAAAAGATTTTGATATATTTTAAAAAGCTAATATTTTTATTTACATATAATAGATGGGAGTGAGGAAGATGAAAATTTTTGGTCCTGTTCCTTCGCGAAGACTGGGACAGAGCTTAGGTGTTAATAATGTAAAAGCCAAAACCTGCAGTTATGCCTGTGTTTACTGTCAGCTGGGCAGAACAAAGCAGCTTCAGATTAAAAGAGAAAGCTTTTATGATTTGGGAGAACTTGTAGAAGAACTGGGTGAGACTTTAGGGACACTTGAGCAGAAGAAAGAAGAGGTAGATTATATAACATTTGTTGCCGATGGAGAACCTACTCTTGATCTTAACCTTGGTAGAGCAATAAATGAATTCAAAAAATTTGGTATCAAGACAGCTGTGATCAGTAATTCTTCAATGATTACAGATAAAAAAGTAAGAGAGGAATTGAAGTCTGCAGATTGGGTATCACTGAAGGTAGATGCATTTACAGAAAAGATCTGGAAAAAGATAGACCGTCCTCACGGCAGTCTTGACCTGGCTGAGATCCTTAAAGGTATAGAAATTTTCAGCAGAGAATATGAAGGAGAATTTGCAACAGAAACAATGCTTGTCAAAGGGATTAATGATCAGAAAGAAGAACTTGAAAAAATAGCTGATTTCATTAAAAAACTTGCCACCGACCATTCCTATATAGCTGTTCCAACAAGACCGCCTGCTGAATATTATGTAGAAAAAGCTGAACCTGAACAGATAAATATGGCATATCAAATTTTCAAATCAAGAGGTATTAATACAGAATACTTAATAGGTTATGAGGGAAATAAGTTTTCGAGCACAGGTGATCTTGAGAAGGACTTGTTGAATATCACTGCTGTGCATCCTTTAAAAGAAGAAGCGGCAGCAGAACTTGTCAAAAAAACAGGCAGCAAATGGGAAGATATAGAGAAATTAATTGCTGAAGCTAAGATAATAGAGACAGAATATGATGGTGAGAAATACTATCTGCGCAAATAGGTCTTAGTTAGTATCAAGCCGGCAGAGCTGCCGGCTTTTATCATGTAGAGGAGGGGAAATAGATGACACTTAAAATTATGCATACAGGTGATATTCATCTGGGGATGAAGTTCAGCCAGTACCCTAAGATCAGCCATCAGCTTGAGGAAGCACGTTATCAGGCTCTTGAAAATACGATTAAAGAGGCGAACGAAAGGAACTGCAGCCTTTTTGTTGTTGCAGGTGATCTTTTTGATAAAACGAATATTAAAGATCAGGCTCTTATAAAAACAATTGATATTTTAGATAAATTTGCTGGGGATGCAGTACTTATCTTACCTGGTAATCATGACTATCAGGATGGGATTATCGACCTCTGGCAGAGGTTTAAGAAACATCTAACAGGGAAAATACTGCTGCTTGATCAAGAAAAAATTTACGATTTAAGAGATTTTGATATCGATGCAGCTGCTTATCCTGCTCCCTGTGACAGCAAACTTTCTGCTTCAAATAATCTGGGCTGGCTCAAAGATATCGAACTGGATAATACTTATAAATATAATATTGGACTTGCTCATGGAGCATTAGCTGGTTTTTCTCCTGATTTAACTGACAGCTATTTTAAGATGACAGAAAAAGAACTGCATGAACTTAATCTGGATATCTGGCTCTTAGGTCATTCACACATTGCTTATCCAGAAGCAGAAAAAGTTAAAAACAGAAAGGTCTTCAACAGCGGTACACCTGAACCGGATGGGCTCGACTGCAGTCATAGAGGTTATGCCTGGTACATAGAAATGGAAGAGAATAAAGATATAAATGCAGAGAGGATTAATACAGGTGTTTATCATTTTGAAGATCTAGCTTATGAAATAAAAAGAGAAGCAGATCTAAAAGATGTGCTGGAAGCTGTCAGATCAGATGATCCGGAAACGAAGATTCTCCGCCTTAAATTAGCAGGCAGTATTCCCAAAGAGTTATTTGCAGATAAGCAGAAATATATAGATCAGATCAGAGAAAACACCTTTTATTCAGTAATAGATCAGACAGAACTGAGAATGCAGATTGATCAAGAAATGATAGCTGAAGAATTTTCAGTCGGCTCTTTTCCCTATCAGCTTTTAAATGAACTTGCTGATACGGAAGAGCTTCTGAACACAGCATATAATATTCTGAAGGAGGTGCGCGATGAAAATAAATAAATTTAAAGCAGATATTTTTGCAGGTATCAATGACCGCAGTTATCAATTTGAAGATGGTTTGAATATTCTGCTGGGAGCAAATGAGGCCGGTAAGAGTACCATAATAAATGCAATATATGCTGCTCTTTTCATTGAACCTCAGCTCAAACTAAATACAAGTGAAGGAAAAGATTTTGCAGCCAATTATTTACCTTATCCACATGGTGATTATGCCGAAGCTGAAATAAGTTTCGAAGCAGCAGGTGAAGAATATATGCTATATAAAAAGTGGAGTAATAATAATTATGCCGGCTATTTACAGCTGCCGGATGGAGCAAGGGTAGAATCTACCAATAGAATTAAGGAAATTAAGAACGATCTTTTCCCTTACGGCACGAGCACATATAAGAATATTATATTCAGCAGTCAGAAAGAGCTGAAGTCAACCATCAAGAATATCAGTGCTGAAGAAAACCCGGAACTTGTCAGTACTGTCAGTTCTTTTTTAAGGAGAGCTGTGATGGAGCTTGATGGAGTATCAATCGATAAGTTTAAGAGCCGACTGGATACTGAATTAGAAGAATTAACAAAAAGATGGAATATGAAGTCGATGAGCATCGAAAATAAGAATAGGGGAATCAATAACCCCTATAAAATTGGAACAGGTAAGATCTATGACTGCTATATAGAAAAAGGTCTCCTGGCAGAACAGATAGCAGAAGCAGAAAGAAATGAAAAATTATACAGAGAGCTGAGTACTGCAATTAAAGAGCTTCAGAAAGATGAAAATGAGTTAAAAGCTAAAATTGAATCTTTAGAAGAAATTGAAGAAGATGTCAGCAGAAGATATGAGATAGGTATTGAAGTAGATAGGATAGCTGATAAGCTTGGAATTTTAAATGATGCTGCAGAGAAATGGCCTGAGCTTGAAGCAGAAGTTAAAAAGCTGAGTGAGCAGAAAAAGAATTTAAATGATCAATTAAGTGAGCTTCAAACCGAGAAAGAAAATGCTGAAAGATATCAGCAGAAAGTTGAATTAGAAGAAAAACTTAAAAAGATAGAAGAATTTGAAGAAAAGATTTCTGATCTATCAGAGCAGATTGAGAATATAGGCGATATCACTGAAGATAAAATTTCTGAACTCGAGGGATACAAAGAAGCAGTTGATAAAAGTGAAGCTGGACTTAAAGCAGGTAAATTAAAAGCGAAAATAAACTTTTCTGCAGCTGAGAATATAAAAGTTACTGCCGGTGTGGAAGAGGAAAAAGAAATAAGCAGTGCTGATATTATAGAGGCAGATGGTTATATCAGAATTAAAACCGAGCATATTGATATCGAAGTCGAATCAGCTGAAATAGATTTTAGTGATCTGCAGAAGAAATACAGAGTGAACAAAGAAAAATCAAATGAACTTCTGGAAGAATTAAAAGTTGATGGGTTAAGTGCTGCTCGAGATAAATTAAATAAGTTAAAAGAACTTAAGAACAATAGGTCTCAGGCTGAAGAAAGAATTAGTGAGATATCAGCAGGACAGAAGCTTGAAGATTTAAAAGAAAAACTGGCTCAATTTGTTGAGCTTGAAGAAGCACGGGAGCTTAAAATAATAGAAGCTGAAATCGATGAATTAAATAAGGAAATCAATGAAGTACAGCCCCAGCTTGCAGTTAAAGAAAATGATTTGAACAAATTGGGAAAAGATTACAGCAGTTTGCTAGAACTAAAGTCTTCAATCGAGAAGAAGAAAAAAGCAAAAATAGAGCTGCTTAAAGAAGCGGATGATCTGGCTCAAATACCAGAAGCTTATGCTGACGCACAGGCTTTTAAAAAAGATTTAAAAGAAACCCGTGACAGAAAAGATGAAACAGCTCGACTTTTAAGAGAAAAACTGCAGGAATTAAAATCTTTGGAGAGTGATCTTCCAGATAGATCAACCCGAGAGATGAAGGTTGAGCTCGAAGAACTTAAAGCTGAATTTAATCGATTGGTTAAAAGAGCACAAAACCTGAAGATTATCAAAGAAACCTTTTTAAATAAATTAAATGAGATGGATCAGAATTCTTTTCAACCACTGATAGAGACATTCAGTGATAATTTAAATCAGCTGACAGATGGTAAATATAAGCTAGGAGTTATAGATGATCATTTTAATGTGATGCTCGAAAATGATCGCAAGAAGCTGCCTGCCAATTTAGACCTGCTTTCTTTCGGCACCTATGATGGAGCAGCTCTTGCTTTAAGATTCGCATTATTTGATAATCTTTTTAAAGAACATGGAGGTTTCATTATCTTAGATGACTGTCTGGTTAATCTAGATCCCAAGCGGAGAAAAAGAGCTGTAGAATTGATTAATCAATTTCAGCAGAACTATCAAATAATTTATACTACCTGCAGCCCTAAAAGAGCTGCAGAATTAGATGGTAATATAATTGAAATGTGAATTACTGGTTGAATTAATATTTAAATAAGAATAATTAATAAATATTTTAAGCCCTTCTGTTTTGATTATTATAAGCAGAAGGGTTTTTATGAATATATAAATTTAAATTGGTTGAGTTATAGGTGAATATTGTCACAGAGATTAATACTGGTTTTGTATTAAAACACGAAAATACATGGTATTTTTTAGCTATATATTACAAAGACAAAGCAGTATATAACAGCTATAATTATATTTACTAGTTGGATTTTTTTAATTTCTATTGTGAAAAGTATATCATATAATAATGAGGAGGACATTTAGTGCAGTTAACAGAAAAAGTGCTTAAAGAGATGAATGAAGTTATTGATGACTGTTTGGCAGATGAACCACCATATTGTCAGGCAAGATGTCCATTGGATATTGATGTTCAGGGTTATATTACTTTAATCAGAGATGGTGAATATAAAGAGGCAGTAAGACTGATTAGAGAAAAAACAATTTTCCCTGGAATTTTAGGAAGAGTTTGTGCACATCCCTGTGAAGAGGAATGTAAAAGGGGAGAACTTGAAGAAGCTCTTTCAATAAAAAATTTAAAACGTTTTGCAGCTGATATGGCAGATGACCCTCAAAATTGGGATCTCAGCAGAGAGGCTGAAACAGGTAAAAAAATTGCAGTTATTGGAGCTGGTCCTTCTGGTGCGGTTGCTGCTTATGAACTGCAGAAAAAGGGACATCAGGTTAGTATTTTCGAAAAGCTGCCTGAAGTAGGAGGTATGTTAAGGGTAGGTATACCTGCTTACCGACTGCCGCATGATATTATCGATTATGAATACAGCATTTTAGAAAAGATCGGTGTAGATATTAACCTCAATACTGAAATAGGAAAAGATATTGCTTTTGAAAAAATAAGAGAAGAGTATGATGCAGTTTATGCTGCAGCAGGTGCTCATAAGGGAATTATGATCCCGATTGAGGGTTCAGACCTGGATGGAGTGCTGATTGCCGCTGATTTTCTGCGTGATGCTGCTCTGGGAAATGATGTAGAGGTCGGTAAAAAAGTACTGGTAATTGGTGGTGGGAATGTAGCTATGGATGCTGCACGTACCGCCTGGAGGCTTGGGGCAGAAAAAGTTAATATTTCCTGTCTGGAAACTGGATCTCAAATACCAGCACATTCCTGGGAAATTGAAGATGCAGAAGAAGAAGGAATAATTATGAATCCAGGTTGGGGACCAAAAGTTATCAAAGGTGAAAATAGAGTAGAGGGAATTACATTAAAAAAATGTGAACAGGTTTTTGATAGTGAGGGTAATTTCAATCCAGAATATTGTGATGATAACTTAAAAGAAATTGAAGCTGATACGATAATTTTTGCCATTGGACAAAGAGCAGATGATTCTTTTGTAAAAGATGCAGAAGAAATCCGTCAGGTAGATGAAGTAACACTCCAGTCGCAAAAGGATAGTATTTTTGTAGGGGGAGATTTTAAAGGTAAACCTCTTTTAGCTGTAGAAGCGATGTCTCACGGCAGAAAAGCAGCAATTTCTATTGATAGATATTTAAAAAATAAAGATCTACATATAGATCGTGAAAACGAAGGTGCTTATGAAAGTAAACTAGAAAAAGAAATTGATCCAGAAGAACCTGTTAGACGCAGAGTTGAAATGAGAATGATAGATGTTGAAGAACGTAAAAATAATTTTAAAGAGGTAGAATTAGGATTTAATGTAGCTGAGGCTAAAGGTGAATCACTTCGCTGCTTAGAATGTGAATGTAAAGAATGTGTTAAAGACTGCTTAATGTTAGAAAAATACTGTGATTCTCCAAAAGCGCTATTCCAGGAAGTAAAAGATGTAGGTATAGATCCTCTTGTTTACTTCTCCTGCAACATGTGCAGTCAGTGTACATTGGTCTGTCCGAAGGAATTTGAATTAAAAGATCGCTTTATGGCTCTGAGAAAAATTGCGGTTGAAGAAAATAATGGTGAGTCACCGATTAAAGGTCATAATGCTATTAAATGGCATCAAAGATTGGGCTTTTCTAATCTATTTACAACCTGTAAACCAGCTTCTAATAATGAGGAGGACTCAAAATAATGGAAAAGACAACAAAGAGGGTATTTATTCCAGGTTGTAGTTTATCTTCATACAACCCGGAATTAGTTGGAAAAACTATAGAATATTTAAAAAACAAGCTGCCTGGTACCGGAGCAATACTTAAATGCTGTGGTAAACCAACAAAGGCATTAGGACAGTATGATGAATTTAAAGATCGTTATGCAAGTCTGCAGAAAGATATAGATGCACTTGGGGCAGAAGAGATAATTGTTGCCTGTCAGTCCTGTTTTTTAACTATGAGTGCTTATAGTAAGGAACAAAAAGTAAGATCGCTCTGGTCTCTAATGCCGGAAATAGGTATGCCGGAGGCAACCGTAGGTAAAGCAAAAGAAAGTGATATTACATTTGGTATCCATGATTCTTGTTCTACTAGAGATAGAAATGATATTCATGAGGGTATCCGCTGGATTATAGATCAGCTTGGTTATGATCTAGAAGAACCACCACATTCAAAAGGAGATACAAGATGCTGTGGCTTTGGAGGTATGGTTGTACCTGCAAATCCTGATTTAGCTCAGGAAATAATGGATAGAAGAACCGCCGAGTTCGAAACTGATTATCTTGTGACTTACTGTGCTGCCTGCAGAGCATCGATGTATAAAGGTGGGAAAAAAGCTGTCCATATCTTGGACTTGATATTTGGAGATGTCTGGACTTCCGAATCAGATTTCCCTGATTTAGAAGGAGCTTTTGACAGCTGGGCCAATCGCTATAAGACAAAAAAGAAGATCGAAGAGGTATTATCTTAATTAAAAGGGGAGATTTCAAAAAATGACAGAAGCAAAGAAAAAAAACAAGAAGAAACTAATTATAACTATAATTTTGGTGGCAATAGCAGCATATGCAATTCATCATTTTGGTCTGGCAAAATATATAAGCAGAGATAACTTAAATGTACTCCAGGAATGGGTAGGGAGCTTTGGTTTGATGGCTCCGGTTATCTATATTGGTCTCTGGATAGCTGCCTGTATATTTTTCTTACCGGGACTGCCGGTTGCAATCTTAGGTGGACTTTTATTTGATCCAATACCTGGTATTATTTATGCTTCTTTAGGCTCTACAATGGGAGCAACAGCAGCATTTTTAATCGGCCGCTATGCAGCCAGAGACCTGGTTGAAGGTTGGAAAGAAAAAAATAAACATGTTAAAAAAATTGATGATGGTGTGAAGAAAAATGGCTGGAGAATGCTTCTTTTAACAAGGTCAGTTCCTGTATTTCCGTTTAACCTGCAGAACTATGTTTATGGTTTAACTGATATCAGTTTAGCTCTCTATTTTATAGTATCATGGCTTGCGATGATACCTGGAACAGCAGCTTATGTGCTTATGGCATCTGCTCTGGCTAGAGGAGAAAGTCCAATGCAGATATTGATGTATATTGCTATTGCTGGTATATTGATTGTAGGTGTATCACTGATACCTAAGTTTCTCAATAAATCTGATATGGTTGATGATGTAGAAGCAGAAGCAAACAGCAAATAGATAGGTTAATAAATAAGAATATATAAAAAAGCCCACCCTTAGCATGTGATAATGTTAAAGGTGGGCTTTTTAAAGTTAAGCATTAACAATATTTAAGGATTATTTAAATGTTTCCAGGTGATATAATACTTGAGTAAAAAAAAGCAGGAGCTGTTTTTGATCTGAATATCTTAATTCTAAATTTAATTCAGCAAAAAGATCTCTCCATTCGCAATCTTGTTTATTGCTGTGGGGATGTCCGCTAAACTCGAAGTTAAATAAGCTGTCTGTAAAATAAGTTAAATATTTTTGGATCTGGTTCTTATAGATATCTTCGATGATAATTATTTTATCTGCTACCCGCTTGCATTCTTTTAATACTTTTTCGGGTTCGGGAATATGGTGTAAAACCGTCAATAAAAGCACCGTATCAAAACTTTTATCGGCAAAGGGTAAATTTTTACCATCATAGATAATTGGTTTGATTTCATCTGTTAAACTCAAGTTCTTAACATCAACCGGTGTTACATTATAGCCTTTTTCTTTTAAAATCAAGCTCAATGCACATTTTCCAGCTCCTAGATCTAAAATTTTTTCATCTTTATTCAAAAAATTTTCTATTCTATTATATTTATCCACTGCCCACTTTTTGCTGAGTTTATTAAAAACAAAATTTCTTATCTTCTTGTTTTTCTTAAGCAATTTCATCTTTAGCCACCTTAGTATAATTTATGTTCTATCTAAATTATATATTAGATGACTATAATTGGCAACAATTAGAGATGGTTTCAGTTTATTAAGCAGCATAAGAAAATATTAATATAGAGATGGTTCAGTACTTGATACAAAAAAATGAAATGGCTACTTTAAATAATTAAAGCAGGTATTTTTTGTTTATTGTACAATTATAAAATATGAAAGCAAAATAATTATAATTTTTAGAAAGGGGAAATTTAGATGGCTTCATTTAAAACCAATGATGGTGTTAAAATTTATTATGAAGTTGAAGGAGAGGGAAAGCCAGTCATATTTGCAAATGGGTGGTCATGTAGTTTTAAATTTTTTAAGAAAAATATAAAGGAGCTTAAAAAGAATTATAAAGTTATTGTTTTTGATTATCGTGGGCATGGTGAGTCGGAAAAGGTAGAGCATGGTTACAGAATATCAAGATTTGCAAAAGATGTTAAAGATCTCTTAGATCATCTTGAAGTTGAAGATGTTACAGCTGTTGGCTGGTCTATGGGTGCAGCTGTTCTGTGGTCTTATCTGGAACTCTTTGGTGACCACAGAATATCTAAGCTTGTTTCTGTTGATCAATCTCCAAGTCAGTACATAGGACCAGATTGGGAATGGGGACAGACGGGATGCTATGATGTAGAAATGTTCATCCGCCTGATCAAAGATATTGAATACAATGAAGAAGGTGTGAGCAGAGGACTGGCTGCAGTTTGTTTAAATCATGAGCCTACACAGGAAGAAGAGGATTTTCTAGCTGGAGAAATCATGAAGTGCAGCAAAATGGCGAAAATAGAGATTATGAGGGATCACACTAATCTTGATTGGCGAGATTTTTTACCTCAGATTAATATTCCAACATTAGTATTTGTTGGCCGGCAGAGCCAGGTTTTCCCCTGGCAGGGAAGTAAATATGTTGCAGATAATGTACCGAATTCTGAACTTGAGATATTCGAGAACTGTGGACACATGCTTTTCTGGGATGAACCGGATAAATTTAATAAAAGTCTCTCTGAGTTTATTGACAAATAATTATAGATAATTTAAAGAATAACCTCTTCTGTTTGATTTTATGTAAACAGGAGAGGTTTTATATATTATTAAATTTTTTCTATTATCTTATCTACAAAGTTGTGATTTCACCACCGGGAATGATGAGACCAGAACATTTTTTAATTGGGAATAACTCAGAATCAGAATATAGTCCTTTACTTTAAATAATAGAAAATAATAAGTGAAAAAGAGTATTTAAAACGTGAATTGTTAAAAGCTTTATTTCGCACTGCAGTGCAGAGGAGTATAATGTTAATTGAAAATGTAAGATGAATATTTAGATAGAGGAGGGTTCTAAAATGGATAAAAAAAGATTAGGATCAGTATATCTAAGCCTTATCGGAGATGCGATTTCTCTAGGTTCACACTGGGTATATGATACAGATAAAGCAGAAGAAGATTTTCCAGGTTTAGTTAGCGAATATACAGCACCTAAACTGGCTAAATTTCATGAAGGAAAAAAAGCTGGAGATTTTACCCATTATGGTGAACAGGCCTTTGCACTCCTTAAGTCGATTTATGAAAATGAAGGTTTTGATTTAGAAAAATTTAGAGATGACTGGGTGGAATATATAGAGAATAATGAAATGTTCATGGATCACTCTATGAAAGAGGCTCTGCAGAAATTTAAGGATTCAGATACTTTAGTTGGCACTGAAAATGTTGAACTTGGAGGACTTGCTAGAAGTGCTCCCATGTTTTTTGATCAAAGTATAAGCAAAGAGGACTTTTTAGCCCAAATTCACCTTACTCATAATGGTGAAATAGTAGATCAAACTGCAGAATATATCTATCAGGTTATGCAGGATATCTTTGTGGGTAAAGATTATAGAAAGGCTCTACTTGATAACAAGGATATAAATGATTATGTCAGTGGACTTTTTGAAAATATCAGTTCAAAAGATGAGATTGTAGAAATGGCAGATGAGAGAGGACAGGGCTGCCCAACAGAACAGGGATTCCCCATAGTTCTCGATGTTCTCTCAAATTACTCTGACCCCTTAGAAGCATTTTCTATAAATATTAGAGCTGCAGGAGATAATGCTGCTCGGGCAATGATTATCGGTATGATCTTAGGAGCTGATCAGGGGTTTAAGAATGTACCAGATAATCTAATTGATGGATTTAATAAAGCGAAAGAATTTAAAGAAATGATCATCAAACTGTAAAAAAATACAAATATGATATCTTCTCTTATCGGCAGTATTCAGATCTTAATTCTGGGAATCTTCCGATATATCTTATTCTGTTTTGATCTTTGTTCAGCTGAAGAAGTTTTTAATGCTAAGCTTAAATGATGAGAATTATTTACAAATTATTCTGCTAAAAATAAAGGAGGAATTCCATGATTTTGAAATCTAAGAACTGTATAATCAGCATAAGTATTATTTTATTCTCCCTTATATTCTTTGTATTTATATCAGATGTTGTAAAAGCAGAACCTGAATATAAAGAAAATTACCAAACATATATCATAAAAGAATTACATTTTGCGGTGGATTTTGATAATGAAAATGATAGGCTGGAGCTTATAATGCCTGACGGCGGCAGAGAAGTTCTGAAGCGGCAGGTTTCAGCATCTGGAGC
The DNA here is from genome assembly GCA_018399955.1 of Halanaerobium sp. Lineage (GTDB taxonomy): Bacteria > Bacillota > Halanaerobiia > Halanaerobiales > Halanaerobiaceae > Halanaerobium. The sequence goes on from JAGYNO010000037.1 coordinate 13,283, forward strand.
TAAATATGGGAACGAAACTCTTACTTTTTGGAATAAAGGAGAAAGGTCTCGAATTTATATTAATGATAAAATTGCATTTGATACATCTAAAGCTGAAGCAGATTCTGAAATAATGAGCGTGTTTGCTGAAAATGTTAATCACGAAATAAATTTGAAAGATGCAGTTTTTCTAAAAAGCAGATTTTTATATTTAATGCTGGAGAAAAGCAATAACAAAGCTCGATTTGTAATTGCTGGACAGGAATTCATGCTTGATAAAGAAACTGGAGAAGATCAATGTGTCGATTACAGCAGTGATGATTTACATATTTTTGAGCAGAGCGATGGCTTATTGATTAAAGCAGAAGATTATCAGTTCAATGCTGAAAAAGTAACTTTGGATGATTACCTTACTGAAAAAGAACTCAAGTTAAGAGGATTAGGCCAGGAACCGGGCTGGTTGATGAGAATCGAAAAAGATGAGATAGAATTAGAGCTTGATTATGCCCAGGTTAAGATCGATATTCAAGCCCCTTATTTCGAATTAAGAAAAGAAAAAGAAGAGATTATATATGATGTGAGAACAAGCCTCGTTGATTTTGAGATTCAGATTATTAAGGAAGTACGTCGAGATACCATGAGCGGCAGAATATTTCCCTATACTGTTAAGATAAAAGCTGAAGACAGAAAATTAATTGGTGGAGCCTATATATCAAATTAAATTTTCTCTCTAACACTATGCTGTCAGTGCAGTATGTTATAATAATAATGTAGA
>JAGYNO010000038.1 GCA_018399955.1 Halanaerobium sp.
AGAGAAAATTAAACAACTGGAAAATTCTCCCTTAATTTTAAACCAGTCTGAATAACAATATTAATAAAAATAATATTTTTGATATTTAATCAAATAAACTACTTGCTTAACATTCACAGGCATTTTTAACCGCTTCTGCTGCATTTTTTCCAAGTTCATAACACTGCTCAAAAGTATTACTATCTGGTGAAAATTTAGACTCAATAACAGGTTCAACTGGTTTACAGCTTACCTCTTTTTGAAATGCTTTTAGTCTACCAAGTGCTCCACCACTCCAGCTGTAAGAACCAAATATTCCCAGAGTTCTATCTTTTAAATTTCTAATCTCCAAACTTTGGAGTAAATATTCCATTGGTGGGAATATTCCAGTATTATATGTGCAGCTGCCAATTATTAATCCATTATACTTCCAGATATCATTTATAATAAAAGAAGAATGCTTTCTTGAAACATCAAACAACTTTATATTTTCAATACCATTCTCCGATAATGATCTGGCAACTGCTTCTGCCATTGCCTTAGTATTGCCGTACATAGAGCCATAAACTACAACTACCCCTTCTTCAGTTTCCTGTTTTGCCCACTTATCATATTCTTCCACAATATGCATTGGGTTCTCTCTCCAGACAAGACCATGAGTTGATCCTATCATTTCAATTTTATCAATTTTTTCTTTTAGTTTTTTAATGGTGTTATGAACAACTGGTCCATACTTGCCGATAATATTAGAGTAGTATCTTCTAATCTCATCTTTATATTGTTCTATATTAACCTCATCATCAAATAAAAAACCATTTAATGAACTAAAACCTCCAAATGCATCTCCTGCAAATAGAATTTTATCTTTTTCATCAAAAGTCATCATAGTTTCTGGCCAGTGAACCATTGGTGTCAAATAAAAGGTCAGCTTTCTTGATCCTAAATCAACCTGGTCACCTTCTTTTACAACTCTGGTACCCTCTGTTATGTTATAAAAACCTTCTAAAAAGCCCATAGTTTTAGTATTTCCTATTATCTCCATTTCAGGATAGGCCTGTCTTAAAGATTTAATTGAACCAGAATGGTCTGGCTCCATATGATTAATAATTAAATAATCAACTTTTTTTTCACCTATTACGTTTTTTATTTTTTCTAAAAAAGTATCATTATAATTTATTTTTACAGAATCAATTAGCGCAATCTTTTCATCTTCTATTATATAAGAATTATAAGCTATACCTTCAGGTAATGGCCATAAAGACTCAAATAAATCTGTTTCCTTATCATTAACACCTACCCAGTATACATCATCAGTTAATTTAATTGAATTATTCAAATAAATCTCCTCCTTTTAATTAATTTTCTAGCTTAAAATATATATTCCTGTTTCAATAACAAAATTACTTTTCATTTCTAAGTTTAGCTAATATTAATCTGAAATCATCTTTCAAATCTGCCTCAAAAGTAATCTTTTCTCCTGTTTTAGGATGTTTTATCACTATTTTTTTAGCATGTAATAATTGTCTTTCTGCAGCAGGCTTATTTTTAGAACCATATTTTTTATCTCCTGTAACTGGGTAACCTAAATAGGAAAAATGCACTCTAATTTGATGAGTTCTCCCTGTTTCAATCTTAACTTCAACAAGAGTATGCTCCTTAAATGTTTCCAGTGTTTTAAATCTACTTAAAGCTCTTTTACTTTTTCTTTTTCTGACAGCCATTTTTTTTCTATCATTTGGATTACGGCCAATTGGAGCATCTATTTTCCCCTTTTTATAGGGAAGAATTCCATCTAAAAGAGCCAAATAATATTTATCAACCTCACGTTTCTTAAACTGCCTTGCTAACTCTTTATGAGCCCTGTTAGTTTTTGCAGCTATAAGCAAACCGCTTGTATCTTTATCCAGTCTGTGGACAATCCCAGGTCTTTTAATACCATTTATTGCAGAAAGATCATCAGCATGTGCAAGTAATGCATTGACAATAGTGTCATTATGGTGTCCTGGTGCAGGATGGACAACCCTATCACTATTCTTGTTGATAACTATTATATCATCATCTTCGTAAATAATATCAAGGGGCATTGCTACTGCTTTGACTTTTGTTTCTTTTTCTTCAACTTCAATAACTATAATATCACATTTTTTTATCTTATAGCTGTTTTGAACTTCATTATTATTCACCTGGACGTCTTTATTTTCTATCAAGGTCTGCACATAAGATCTTGAAAAATCATTGATTTTATTTGCTAAAAATTTATCAATCCTTTCTCCAGCCTCTTCCTCTTTTACTTCAAAATTATATTTCTGCATTCAAACACCTCTTGTTATTTATCCAGCACAATCAGCTGATATATTAAAAGAAAAATACCAATAAAAATAAATATATCTGCAATATTTATCACAGGAAAATTATAAACTGCTATAAAATCGATTACATAAGTAAATAAAATACGGTCAATTAAATTTGCTGTACTTCCTCCAATTAAAAAAATCATTGTTATATATGTAAGTTTATTTTTCTTAAGTTCATAAATATATAAATATATTAGAAAAAATAAAAAAATAAAAGTTATTACTATAAAAAAATAGCGCTGACCTTCTAGAATACCAAAAGCAGCTCCTCTATTTTTTATATATATAATAGAAAATATATCAGTGATTAAGCCAATACTCTCACCCTCTAACAGCTTATTTCGAATAAGAAATTTACTTAACTGGTCAATAAAAATTATAATGCTGGAATACAGTAATATGCTCATAAAAACAACTCCAATATTAATTTTAACATATCAATTAATTTAAAACAATATATAGACTTAAAAGGAATTAACTAATTTTAAATAAATTATATCTTTTCTATTCTGTCTAAATGTGGTAATATAGCCTTTGAGAATCATTTTTATTAACTGGGGATTGATATTAAATGAATTTTAAATATACAGAAAAAACTAAAAAAAGAGCTGTCACAATATTTATCCTAGCCTTACCAGCTGTCTTAGAAATGTCTTTAAATACCCTTGTTGGTATGGCAGATACAATAATGATAAGTCGTTTTATAGGTAAAGAAGCCCTAGCTGGTGTCGGTTTTGCAAATCAAATTATATTCACTCTAATATTTGTCTTTTCTGCATTCAATGCAGGAGCAACTGCTATGATAGCTAGAAGTTATGGTGAAGGCAAAAAAAGCAGATTAAACAAAATTATGAATGAAAATTTAACATTAAATATTATTATAGGTATACTTATTACAATATTTACTTACTTTTTCGCTGAAATGATATTAAATATTTATGAAATAACACCAGAAGTTAAAAACTATGGAACAATTTATTTGAAAAACATTGCTCTTGGTCAGCTTTTTATGTTCATAAGCTTTGCTTCTGCTGCTGCTTTGAGAGGGGCTTCAGATACCAAAACACCTATGTACATTACAGGAGCAGCAAATATTATAAATATTATTGGTAATTATGTATTAATTACAGGTTTCTGGTTTTTTCCAGAGCTTGGAATAGCAGGTGCTGCTTTATCAACTGCATTTGCACGATTTATCTCCGCTTCATTATATATGTATATATTTATAAAAAACAAAGGGATATTAAATTTAAATATTATTTCTATGAAAATAACAAAAGTTATTTTAAAACCATTATTAAATCTTAGCTATGCTGCAGCTGTTGAACAATTTTTTATGCAGCTAGCTTTTTTTGTAAATGGAATATTTATTTCTCAGCTAAATACCACAGCTGAAGCATCTTTTAGAATTTTACTTAATATTGAATCAATATCTTTTATGCCTGCAATCGGTATTGCCATTGCTGCCACAACAATTGTTGGTAAGCACCTTGGAGAAGGAAAAGCAGAAGAATCCTTAAAAGGAGGTCTTACTGCAGCTTTTATGGGAACAGTTTTAGGAAGCGGCATAGCCTTAATTTATCTTTTTTTCCCAGTTTTTGCTTTATCCATTTTCACAAATGATATTAGTGTAATAAAATATTCTCATCCAATACTTAAAATTGTTGCTTTAAATCAAAGCTTTTTAGCATTTGTCGTCATCATGGTTGGTGCCCTAAGAGGTGCTGGTGATACTAAAGGAGCTATGTATATTACAATTACAAGATTATGGATATTTTTTGTCCCATTATCATATTATCTAATTATAATAAAAGATTTTGGCATTTCCGGTGTCTGGATTGCTGAAATAATATCACTTATAATTATTTCTATAATAGTATTAAAAAGATTTATGGATATGAAGTGGGCAAAAATAAAATTTTTTGAATAAAAATAAGCGGCCTTAATGGCCGCTATTTTATTTAAAATTAATTTAGATTCATTATTCGGATTCAATAACTGATGCACAGCGATCACAAATATCTGGATGTTCTACGTGTGTTCCTACTGATTCAGCATATTTCCAGCAGCGATCACACTTTTCTCCTCTTGCCTCTTTTACCTTAACAAGTACAGAACTTTCTGTTCCCTGATGACTTTCTTCTTCATTTAAATTATTATTCAGATCCACCTGAGAAACAATAAAAAGATCGGCAAGCTGTTTTAATTCAGACTCTAATAGTTTCTGCTGTGATTCTGAATTTCCTTTTAGCTCAACAGCAGCTTCAAGTGAGTTACCAATTTTCTTATCAGCTCTTGCTAGTTCAAGGGCTTTAGAGACATCTTTTCTGATATTCAACAGCTTATCCCATTTTGCAGTTAAATTTTCATTATAATATTCCTCTACTGCTTGAGGCCAGTCTGCTAAAAAAACGCTTTCTTCAGTCCTTACTTTTTCTGGTAAATACTGCCATACTTCCTCAGAAGTATGAGGTAAAATTGGTGCCAGCATAATAACTAAAGCCATCATGATATCATAGAGAGTACTCTGAGCAGATCTTCTGCTTAAAGAATCTGTTCCGTCTGTATACAGACGATCCTTAGTAATATCCATATAAAGTGAACTCATTTCCACTGTACAAAAATTATGGACATCATGATAAACTCTATGATATTCATATTTTTCGTAAGCAGCAGTTACTTTTTTGATTAATTCCTGAAGCCTGATCATTATCCAGCGGTCTAATTCTTTACGATCTTCATAAACTACGTAATTGTCATTATAATCAAAATCACTTATATTACCAAGCACAAATCTATAAGTATTTCTAACCCTTCTATAAACTTCAGAGTTCTGTTTTAAAATGCTGTCAGAAACCTTTACATCATTTTTGAAGTCAGATGATGCTACCCAGAGGCGAAGTATATCTGCTCCATATTGATCAATTACTTTATGAGGGGAAACTACATTTCCTCTTGATTTTGACATTTTAGTACCCTTATCATCAACTGTAAATCCATTTGTAACTACCTCATTATATGGAGCTCTACCTTCTGTTGCAACAGCAGTTAATAGGGAAGAGTTAAACCATCCTCTATACTGGTCAGTTCCCTCAAGATAAACCTGAGCAGGCCAGCTTAAGTTATCTCTTGTTTCTAATACGGCTTTATGACTCGAACCAGAATCAAACCAAACATCCATAATATCTTCTTCTTTAGTAAATTCACTGCCACCACAGTGAGGACAGCTGTAATCAGCTGGAAGCAGTTCTTGAGCTGAATATTTATACCATGCAGAAGATCCCTCTTTAGCAAATATATCTTTTATAGAATCTAGTGTCTGATCATTTATTATAGCTTCACCACAATCATTACAGTAAAAAATTGGAATAGGCACACCCCATTTTTTCTGTCTGGAAATACACCAGTCAGATCTTTCAGCAACCATACTGCTCATTCTTTCTTCTCCCCATTCAGGATGCCAACTGACATCTGCAATTGCCTGCAGAGCTTTTTCTTTAATCGCATCAATTGATGCAAACCACTGATCTGTTGCTCTGAAAAGTAGTGTGCCTTTACAACGCCAGCAGTGTGGATATTGATGATCTATAAAACTTAAATCCATTAACAAATTACGCTCTTTAAGTTTATCAGTTACCATTATATTTACTTCATCATAATGTTTACCTGCAAAATCACCAGCCTCTTCTGTAAAATGGCCTGTATTATCCATTGGAGCATATACATCAAGCCCATACTCACGTCCTATAATAAAATCTTCATGACCATGGCCTGGAGCTGTATGCACACAACCAGTCCCCTGCTCAAGTGTTACATGGTCACCAAGAATTAGCAGAGAATCTCTGTCAATAAATGGGTGACGACATTTTTTGTTTTCAAGTTCTTTACCACTGAATTCCTCACTAATAATTTCATAATCTTTAATTCCTGAGCTTTCCATTACAGAATCTACTAATTCTTTAGCCATTATTAATTTTTCATCATCTACTTCAACAACTACATAAGGATATTCAGGATGAAAAGCAATAGCCATATTTGCAGGAATTGTCCATGGAGTTGTAGTCCAGATTACTACATAGCTATTTTTTTTATTTAAATCTAATCCACCAACCCTCAAATCATCTTTAAATGGAAACTTAACATAAATAGAAGGTGATCTTTCTTCACCATATTCTACCTCTGCTTCTGCTAAAGCGGTTTCACAGTTTGGACACCAGTGAACTGGCTTTTTACCTCTATAAAAAAGATCTTTCTTTGCCATTTCACCAAATACTTCAATTTGTTTGACTTCATATTCAGGGCTTAAAGTTAGATAAGGATCATCCCATTCTCCCCATACACCTAATCTTTTAAACTGATCACGCTGACGATCGATGTATTTGAGAGCATAATTAGTACATTTTTCTCTTAATTCTTCAACTGATAATTCTTTTCTCTCCTGATCGCTCATCTCACTTGTTACCTGATGTTCTATAGGTAATCCATGTGTATCCCAGCCAGGAACATAAGGAGAGTAATAACCTTTAAGAGTAGCAAATCTGGTTATAAAATCTTTCAATATCTTATTTAAAGCATGTCCAATATGAATATCACCATTGGCATATGGAGGACCATCATGTAAAATAAAGGATTTTTCACCTTCACGATTTTCTACTGCTTTTTCATAAATATTATTTTCATCCCATAATTTTTGAAAATCTAATTCTCTTTCACTTAAATTTGCCCGCATGGGAAATTCAGTATTTGGTAAATTAATTGTCTCTTTATAACTCATCTACTATTTATACCTCCTGTAAAATATATAATAAAATTAAAAAAAGTCTCCGCCCACAAAGGGACGAGAGACCGCGGTACCACCCTAATTAATACTATTTTAACAATAATATCATCTTAAGCTTCTTTAACGCAGAAATACGGGTATACTAATTAATTTTAAGAAATTAATTCATATAGCCTACTCAAGGTTGATTTTCACAGATTAATGTTTCCCGGCTTCCACCCTACCCGGTTCGCTGCAAACTATTTTAAACTGTTACTGTACCTATCAAAGTAATATTCTTATATAAATACATTTTCTACAATTATAAACTAAAAAAATCTTTTAGTCAAGTTTGTAAATAAAATGGTCTATCTAGAAAATAAAATATTAATATTTTAGTTTGAAATTATAGTTCACTGCTTTTTCTAGAACTTTCATATTCAAAATCAGATATATTAAAATCATTATTTTCTTTTCTTGTATCTTTCTTTTCCTCAATTTCATCATTGGTTAGTTCTTTTTCCTCATCAACAAATTTAAATTTTTTTTTATTATCATATGCATTTTCAAATTCAGTACCTAGATTATTACTTTCATATGATGGTTTATCTTCCTCATTAATCATTTCTAGATGACTTTCAAGTAAGGTCTGAAAACGTATTTTGAAAAATTTTTTTTGTTCTCTAAGCTGTTCTATTTTTCTTTTCTCTTCTACCACCTGTTCTTTAGCATTTTCTTTTATTTGCTCAGCTTTCAGTCTAGCTTCTCTAACAATTATACTTGCTTTTTTATCTGCTTGTTCTATTCTATCAGAAATATTGTTCTGCATTGAATTTAATGTCTGCTGAAGCCTTTCTTCCGTATCATCATATTTATCTAATTTATCTTTTAGCAAATCATTTTCTTCCTGAAGCTTATTTAAATCTTTTAAAAGCCTCTCATAAGCAACACCTATATCATCCATGAATTCATCTACCTGGCTTGTTTTATAACCGAAAGTTGATTTACTAAATTCTTTATTATAAATATCCAGTGGAGTTAGTTTCACATTATCCCTCCTTATCTTCTAAGTTAACCTAATCAATTTCAATTTTATTCTTCCTTTATTTGAAACACCACGGTCTTTTTTTACTTTTACTCTACCTCTTCCTCTAACAGATATCAAGTCCCCAATTTCAACATCAGCTGCAGGATCAGAGATAATTTTCCAGTTTAATTTTACTTGATCATTTTTTATCATTCTTGACATTTTACTTCTTGAATCACCCAATCCAGAACTTGCTACTGCATCTAGCCTCATCGAAGCTACTGTTGTTAATATTTCTTTTTCATGTCTGATAGGCTTGTCGATTTCTTCTTTAGAAATCTCTTCAATTTCGACTGGAACTTCATGAACTTTTTTTAATTTAAGTTCTATAATATCTTTAACTTCTTCTGCAGCTATAAGTTGAGCAAAATTTTTATGAACTATAATATCACCAAGATATTTCCTCTGCAGACCTAACCCCATCAATGCTCCTAAAAAATCTCTATGAGTTAAATTTTGAAAAGAAAAATTACCATTAATTTGGTATATAACAATAGTACTTTCAACTAAATCAGGAAATAAGTATTCTGGAAAAATTAAAATTCTTTTTCTCTCAGCTCCCTGATATCCTCCCTCTAATTTATAATTAATATCAGCCAGCTGTTCAACTATATCTTTTGCAATATCATGCTGATAAGGATTTAAAAAGTCTGAAGCTTGAGCTTTATTATATTTTAATACCTGTTCACATTTATCAAGTATGTGTGAACCAAGTAAGCGTTCTTCTTCACGATAGAGATGATTCAATAATTTTTCTTGATTAAACATATATCTACACCTTCTATTATAATATTATTCTTATTAAAAAGCTTCTAATAATTGAGAGTGCAAAAATAGCAATTAAGGGAGAAAAATCTAAACCAATATTACCAGTGGGAATAAGCTCTCTAATTGGTCCCAGTATCGGTTCTGTTAAATCATAAACTAAACGTATAAGCTTTACCCAGCGCTGATCACTAGGATTTGGCTGAATCCATGAAATAATAACTCTGGCAATTATTAATATATTAAAAATTTCAAATGCTGCATTTATTATCCTTGCTAAAATATACATTTATCTGCCTCCATAATCTAATATTCACGTTTTCCAAAAAGAGCAGTTCCTACTCTTACAATAGTTGCTCCTTCTTCTATTGCAATTTGATAGTCATTTGTCATCCCCATAGATAATTCATCTAATTTGATGATATTATCACTTAAACTGTCAAATAATTTTTTCATTTTTTTAAAGTAAGGTCTTAATTTTTCCGGATTATCAAAATAAGGTAAAACTGTCATTAATCCTTTAATATTTAGATGCTTTAAATTGAGAAGTTTTTTTAAAAATTCTTCAGAATGTTCTGCTTTAATACCATATTTATTTTCATCTCCAGATGCATTTATTTCAATCAATACAGAAATAATTCTATTATTTTTACCAGCTCTTTTATTTACTTCTTTAGCTAATCTCAGGCTGTCTATTGATTCGATCATCCTACAGTTTTCCATTCTCATTAAATATTTAACTTTATTACGCTGCAGATGCCCAATGAAATGCCAGTCTTGAATAATGCCTTCTGATTTTAACTTTTCATCTTTTTCCTGCAGTTCTTGTACCCGGTTTTCACCAAATAGTTTTACTCCCGCTTTTCTGAGAATCTTCAGATCTTCTAAGCTGTGGTTTTTACTTACTGCAAGAAGTGTTATATCATCTCTTTTTCTTTCAGAATTTAAAGCAGCTTCTTCAATATTTTTTTCAACTTTTTTAAGATTATCAGTCAAATCTACCTTTTCCATATATTTAAGCCCCCCTACCATAATCAAAATCTTCGGGATTAGTAATTATTTCATCACCAATTTCTAGTCCACTTACAATAACTTCTTCCTGGTTTCCATCTATTATCATTATTTCTTGAAATTCATATTTATTGTAACCGGTAACTTTTAATACACCCTGCCCAGATGGCTGATTAAAAACTGCATCTTTAGGTATTTTTATGCCTCTATAAATATTTTTAATAAAATTAATTTTAACTTTTCTAACATTTATCCACTCAGGTACAAATAACTCCATTTTAACGAATATATATGATTTTTCTTTTTCTTGTTTTATTTTAAGAACTTTAGCTTTAAGTAAATCTGAAGAATTATTTTCCTGAATAAATACTATTTCGTTTTTGCGAAACCTCTCTGCCTGCTTCTTATCAGCAGGAACTATTAAGTATAATTCAAAATTATTAATAATTCTATATAGTGGTTCTGACTCACTAATCATTCTACCAGAAATCATGTGCTGATAGCTGCCTTTGTATTCATCAAATTTTCTTAAATCCAGCTGATAAAAATCATCTTTATTTAATTTATCTTCTAGTCCATCAACTGCAAAACTAATAATCCCTGCTGCACTATTATAAACTCTTTTATTGTTATTTTGTGATTTTATTTTAGCAATTTCACTTCCATAAGAAGCTCTATCTCCCTCTATATCAGCAAAATCTACCCTACCCGATACAGGTGATTTAATTACTTTTTCGTCTCTAATAATAAGAGCTTTAGTCCAAAAACCATCAATCACTTCACCTTGTTCAGCCAAAATAGTTTCTAATTTTGCTTCACCAAATATCTGAAATCCTATTATTCCAAAGATTATTAAAATGAATATTATTACAAATAATTTAAAATTAAATACAAGTTTTGTACTTTTCATCAGCACCACCTAAAAACTGCAGCTATGCATAATTCAAATCCTGATGTCTTTGGACATCAGGAAAAATTTTAACCTTTTTTGTTTCTTAAAAATGCTGGTATATCTAAATCTTCTCCAGAAAAGCTTTCAGTTTTAAAATCTTCTTCTGTAACAGCATCATCTTGAGCATTCTGAGCTTTATTTTTTGTTCTTGAAGTATCAAATCCAGTGGCAATCACTGTAACTTTCACTTCATTTTCAAGTTCTTCATTTATAACTGCACCCAGTATGATATTTGCATCTGGGTCTGCTACTTCTTGAATTACCCTTGCAGCTTCATTGGCTTCATGAATACCTAAATCTAGACCACCAGTAATATTTAGAAGTACACCTCTTGCTCCATCTATTGAAGCTTCTAAAAGAGGTGAAGCAATAGCCAATTTAGCAGCTTCAGTAGCTCTATTTTCTCCTTCTGATTTCCCGATACCCATTAATGCAGAACCTGCTTCTGTCATAATCGTTTTGACATCTGCAAAATCAAGATTAATAATACCAGTAATTGTAATCAAATCTGATATGCCCTGTACACCCTGTCTTAAAACATTATCTGCTATTTTAAAAGCATCCATCAAACTCGTCTTTTTTTCTGCAACTTCTAATAATCTATCATTGGGAATAACAATTAAGGTATCAACTTTTGTTTTTAACTCTTCAATGCCATCTATTGCATTACTCATTCTTTGTTTACCTTCAACAGTAAGCGGTTTTGTAACTACTCCTACAGTTAAAGCCCCCTGACTTTTTGCTGCTTCAGCTACTACTGGAGCTGCTCCAGTACCTGTTCCTCCACCCATACCAGCTGTTATGAATACCATGTCAGCGCCATTTATAGCTTTAGCTATTTCTTCAGCATTTTCTTCAGCTGCTTCATAACCAATTTGGGGATCAGAACCTGCTCCAAGTCCTCTTGTTATTTTTTCGCCGATTCTTATTGTAACACCAGCATTTGAGGCCATTAAAGCTTGTGCATCAGTATTGATAGCAACAAATTCAACTCCATCAAGTCCTTCTTCGATCATCCGATTAACTGCATTATTACCTCCACCACCAACACCGACTACCTTTATATTTGCAAATTGCTCAATTTCAGTTCCAATATCAAACACTAATTTTCCCTCCCTGATAAGGTTTATATGTAAGTTAACAAGCAGTCAAAAATCTTGTTCTAAAAAAACTCACTAAACCATTTTTTTAATTTGCTAAAAAAACTGCTTACAACTTCTCTGCTGTTATTACTACTTGCTGAACTCTGTTTTGCATCTCCATTATTAATTCCATATTCTATTAGACCAACTGCAGTAGAGAAAATAGCTCTTGGTACATTATCACCTTTTTTAATATAAACAGGATTATCAATTACATTTGACAGTCCACTAACATAATCCGGTTCTCCAACTCTTACAGGAAGTTCAGTTATTTCTGAGGCAAGTTCTGCAGATCCAGATAGTAATGAAGCCCCACCTGTAAGAACCATTCCAGCAGGAGTAAGGTCTTTTGGCCCTACTTGTTCAAGCTCTTTTTTAACAAGATTAAATATTTCTTCCATGCGTGGTTCTATAACTTGTGAAAGTAATTTGCGTGATAGCTTTTTTCTTTCTTTTCCACTTGCAGCAAGAACCTCAATTTTTTCATTGTCTTTAATCTGGTCTGACATAACAGAGCCGTGCATAATTTTTATTTTCTCTGCCTCAGATACTGGAGTTCTTAAACCAACAGCTATATCATTACTGACATGATTACCTCCAACTGGAAGCACTGAAGTATGTGCAATACTACCTTCATGAAAGACAATTAAATCAGTAGTCCCTCCACCAATGTCTGCTAAAACAACACCTAATTCTTTTTCATCACTAGAAAGAACTGCTTGACTTGAAGCAAGTGGTTCAAGAACCACCTCATCAACACTTAGTCCAGCTCGAAGAACGCTTTTCACTAAATTTTGAATAGAAGTTGAAGCCCCTTTGATAATATGTGTCTCTACTTCTAATCTAATACCAGACATTCCGAGGGGATCCTGAATACCTGGACTACCATCTACTATGAATTCTCTGGGCAAAACATGTAAAATGTCTTCCTCAGAAGATACAGGAATAATTCTGGCAGCTTCAAGCACTCGATTTATATCACTCTCTTTGATTTCCTTTTCATCCCCAGTAACAGCTACAACTCCATGACTGTTGATAGACTTAATATGAGATCCAGCAATACCAACATAAGCTGACTCCACTTTCTGCCCTGCCATTCTTTCTGCCTTTTGAACAGCACTTTTAATTGCATGGCTTGTCTTATCTATATCTACAACAATCCCTTTACGTAAGCCGTTTGATGGAGCTAATCCGATTCCAATTATTTCTATTCTATCTTCTCCATTAAGCTCTGCAATTAATGCACATATTTTCGTGGTACCTATATCAAGTCCAGTAATTATTTTCCTTCTCTTCACAACAGTCTACCCCCTTTCTTGAAATATTTTTATTATAATTAAATCAGATTTTCATTTATTATACTCAATTTAAATTATTCAATATAAAGCTGCTTTATCCTTTATTAAAATAAATTATTCAGTAACTTTTAGTTTTATAACAGGATGTTTTGGTACTTTTAGATTTATATAATCATATTCTTTATTCTCATTTTCTAGCTTTAATATTATCGAATTTAATAAAGTAAATTTGTCTTCTATTCTATTAATTTCTCCCAAGTTAACTCCAGAATTATTTTGCAGATAAAGCTTTAGTACATTATCTTGAAAGCTTATTTTTTTAATTTTTTTAATAAAATCTCTTTCAAACTTATTTAAAACTGTTAGTAATTTATCTGCTGAAACAGGAAATACTATTTTATTATCCAAAAAAAGATATTCAAACCCTTCTATTTGTGGAAAGTCAATATCTTTTTCCAATTCTATTTGATCTAAAATAATTCCATCAGCAGAAAATAAGAGTTTTCGATCATTATTGTTTATCCAGGCAGCTGCCTTTCTCTCTTCTATTATTACATGAATTTTAGAAGGATACGATTTTTCAATA
>JAGYNO010000039.1 GCA_018399955.1 Halanaerobium sp.
ATAATAGAACAAGGTAAAAGATAAGTGTTCTAGAAAATATATTTTAAGAAGTTAAAAATTTTAATAGACTGAGGAGGGTTAGTTTTGAATCAGGATTATTATAAAAAACAATTAGATGAGGTCTTTAAAGAATTTAATACAGATTCCAAACAGGGATTAGATAAAAAAGTTCTTGAAGAAAAAAGGGAACGCTATGGTTTGAACAAAATAAGTGAGTCAAGAGGTGTTTCTTTCTGGCAAATTCTTTTAAATCAATTTAAAGATCTGATTATTATCATTTTAGTTATTGCTGCTTTTTTAGCTTTTTTAATCGGGGATAACCTTGAGGGTTTTGCAATTTTAGCGGTAATTGTTTTTAATACAATTATCGGTTTTGTAACTGAATATAAGGCACAAAAGGCAGTTTCTTCTTTAAAAAATGTACTCAGCAAAAAAGCAGTAGTACTTCGTTCTGGAGCTAAAAAAGAGATTGAAGCAGAAGAACTTGTGCCGGGAGATATTATCTTTATAGAAGAAGGTGATCAGATTCCGGCAGATGCACGTCTCATTGATGCTAAAAATCTAAGTATTAATGAAGCTTCTCTTACGGGAGAATCCGAAAGTGTAAGCAAAGAAGCTGATCTAAAAATAGAGGAAGAAAAGCCTCTTGCAGAAAGAAATAATATGATATATATGGGAACAACTGCTGCTCGGGGAAAGGGTAAAGCAGTTGTCACAGCAACTGCAGAAGATACGGAGATTGGTAAAATAGGAGAAATGCTTGATGAAACTAAGGAGGGGAAAACTCCACTAGAAAAAAGATTGGATAAACTGGGTAAATCCTTAGTCACAATTACATTGATTGTTATTGCAATTTTAACAGCAATCGGTATATTTATGGGTCGTCCTATTTATGAAACAGTAAAAACAGGAATAGCCCTTGCCATAGCAGCCGTGCCGGAAGGCCTGCCAATTATAGCTACAATAACACTGGCCATAGGTATGAAAAAAATGGTTGAACACAAGGCCCTGGTTAGAGAACTTTTGGCGGTTGAAACTTTGGGTTCGGTCACTACAATCTGTACAGACAAAACCGGAACAATAACTGAAAATCAGATGACTTTAAAAAAGATATATTTAAATAATCATGTAATTGAAATCAGCGGTACCGGCTATAAACCGGAGGGAGAATTTTTTCTGGATGATGAGCAGATAGATCCTGTTGAATCTGATGAACTTAAGCTTGCTCTTAAAGCATCTCTGCTCTGTACTTCCGCAGAATTGGTCGAAGAAGAAGGGGAATACCATGTGCTGGGAGAAGCCACAGAAGGAGCCCTTTTAACTGCCGGAAGAAAAGCTGGATTTTCCAAAGAAACTTTAAAAGAAGAAGGCTATCAAAAGCTTGCTGAGATTCCCTTTGATTCAAAGAATATGTATATGGCAGTCAGTTATGCTCTTCCACAGGGCGAAAAACATCTTTATCTTAAGGGTTCTCCCGATGTTGTAATTGAGATGTGTGATTCGATATTATTGGATGGAGAAATAAAAAAACTGACCACAGAAGATATAAATAAAATCAAAGATAAAAACAAAAAGCTGGGAGAAGAAGGTCTGCGTATTCTTGGAGTTGCATTCAAAAAAGTAGAAGATTTAAATACAGAAGAAGAAATAGAGAATAATTTAGAAAAAGGATTGACTTTTCTTGCACTTACAGCAATTATTGATCCACCCCGCGAATCAGTTATAAAAGCTATTCAAGATACCAAAAAAGCGGGGATCAAAACTAAAATGATAACTGGAGATCAGACCGATACAGCTGCTGCTATTGCCCGCAAGGTAGGCATAGAAGGTAGTGATAATGTTGTTAGCGGTCAGCAGATCTCATCAGCTTCCAGTTCTGAGTTAAGGGAGTTAATAAAAAACAATTCTGTTTTCAGCCGGGTTACACCGGAGAATAAACTGCAGATCATTGAGATATTGAATGAAGAAAAGGAAATAACTGCGATGACAGGTGATGGTGTCAATGACGCACCTGCACTGAAAAAGGCAGACATCGGGGTTTCCATGGGTAAAAGAGGTACCTCGGTTGCCAGAGAAGCTTCAGATATGATACTGCTTGATGATGATTTTGCAACTATAGTCACCGCGGTCAGAGAGGGAAGGGTTATTTTTGATAATATCCAAAAATTCATTTATTATCTTTTTTCCAACAACTTAAGTAAAATTATCTATATTTTCTTAGGTATAATTTTTAGATTACCCCTGCCTCTGCTGGCAATGCAGATCTTATGGATTAATGTTGTAATCGATGTTTTTCCAGCCTTATCCCTGGCCTGGGAGAGCGAAGAAGACAAGATAATGGAGAAAGAAGCTAAAACGGAGCGGGATATCATGGATAAAAGCTTTAAGAAAAAAGTTGCAGTCCACAGTTTCATCCTGGCAGCAGCTCCTATGGTTCTCTATGCCTGGGTTTTAAACAGCGGCTATAGTCTGGAACTGAGCAGAACTCTTAGTTTTTCTGTACTGGCATTTATCCAGCTCTTCCATGTCTTCAACGCACGCAGAAAGTCAGGGATTGCTTTTGATAAAACAGTTTTAGAAAACAAGTATCTCTGGCTGGCTATTGCGGTAGGATTTATCTTTCAGCTGGGAGCAATCTATCTACCTGCCTTACAGAGAATTCTCTCTACTGTTCCAATACCACCTGAACTTTTTCTGCCGGGCTTAATAGCTTTTCTTGTACCGATGCTGTTAATTCAAATTTTGAATATCTTGTGATATAATTAAAATTGATATAAAATAATGTTAACTTTAAAATTAAATAGGTGATGGTGCTCACCTTTATGTTCTCTTAATGGAGATGATGGCCCCTGCTTATGTTTGAATATATTAAGCAGGGGTTTTTCTATTATAAAAAATTCGAGGTGAAATTATGCTTGAAAATTATGTTGAAGGAAAAAATAAATTATTAAACTCAATAGAAGAATTGAATTACTACTGTGAGAGCTATGGTAATCAAAAGCAGAAGGAACTGCTTTGTGAGCAAAAAAAGAAACTTGAAAAAATTCATTTTAATCTTTCAGTATTAGGACAGTTTAAACGAGGAAAATCAACTTTAATAAATGCTCTATTAGGAGAAGATATACTGCCAACTGGAGTTCTACCTCTTACAGCAATTATTACATCTCTACATTATTCTGAAAATAAAATGGCAGAAGTTATTCTTAATAATGGCGAGAAGAAAATTATTAATTATAAGAATATTTGTCAATATGTAACTGAAAAGGAAAACCCACAAAATTGTAAAGAAATTAAAGAAGTCGATATATACTACCCATCTCCACTGCTGAAAAAGGGAGTAATTTTAGTTGATACCCCAGGGATTGGTTCAATCTATAAAAACAATACAGAAATAACAGAAAATTATCTCTATCGTGCAGATGTGGTAATCTTTGTTTTAGCAGTTGATCCGCCATTGACCGAGAAAGAAATGGATTTTTTAAATGAGGTAAAAGAAATTGCTAATAAAGTTATTTTTGTTTTAAATAAAATTGATATTGTGAGTGAGAGTGATTTAGAAAAAATAATTAATTTTTCTAAAAAAACAATTATAGATAGGCTAAATATAGATGAATCTGAATTAGATTTTTATCCTATTTCTGCAGAGGAGATGCAGAAAAACAGCGGAAGGGAAATAGGTGAATCAAAGGAGTTTTTAAAAGCCTTAGAGGAGATGATTATTAAGCAGAAAGGAAAAATAATTATTGATTCAGTCAACGACAAATTAAAAATAATTATTGAACATTTGATTTTTAATGTTGAATTAGAAATGAAAATTTTACATGAACCTTTGGAAAGCTTAGAAAATAAAGTGGAAAAATTATATGATAAACTTAAGAAGATAAAGACAAGAAAAAAACAGATTGTTTATTTATTTAAGGGAGAAATTGAAAGAATTCTCAATATATTAAAAAATGATATTAATAATTTAAATGATAAGCAAAGTAAAAGATTGCTCTTAAAAGCTGAAAAAGAATTAGTAAATATAAAGGGAAATAATATTCAAGCAGAAATACAGGATTTTCTTGAAGAGGAAATCAAAATTACCTTTGAAGAATGGCGAAAAGCTGAAAAAGAAAAATTAGACCAGTTATTATATAGAGAAAGTAATAAGTTTGTGGAAAATATCAATTCAATTATTGAAAACATACAGCAAATTTTTGTTGATTTATTTAATCTTGAATTCTTTAAAATGATTCCTGTTGATGAAATGGCTGCAAGTAAAGACTTTTATTATCATATTAAGGATCTGGATTTATTTTATCCTAAACTTGACATATTAACTTTTTCTGCATTTCTTCCAAATTTTATAAAAAAGCCAATCATAAAAAAGAAGATTAAGGAAGAGGTACTAAGACAGGTCGATAAGAACTGTGGTCGAATAAGTTATGATTTCAAAAAAAGAATTAATGAAAGTTCAAGAAAATTTATTTCTAACTGGGAAAAAGAAGTGGATAATCTGATTGAAGAAATCAAGACTATAATAGAGAAATCAAAAAAAGAAAAAGATTTTAATGCAGAGAAAATCAATGAAAAAAAAGAGAAGCTTTTATTTGATATAAATCAACTTAAAAAATTAAGTTGAACTATTATATTTTTATAATAATTATAAAAACATAATCAATTAAACAATCTCTTCTATTTCAAAGGCAAGCTGGAGTTTTAGGCGGTCATTATAATCATCAAAATCTATATTAAGAATTTCTTTGATCCTATTTAAGCGATAGCTTAGAGTATTGCCGTGAATATGAAGTTCTTCTTTGCTTGATGTCCAGCTGCAGTTGCTCTGCAGATATATTTTTAGGGTTTTAAGCAGGTCATTTTTAGAAGAACCACCATATTCTTTGAGAGGTTTTAAGATTTTATCAGCAAATACTTTCAGTTCCTCAGATTCATTTTTTGCCAATAGTTTTTTGATTTCCAACTCATCATAAAAGGCATAATTTTTTTCTGATTGCTCTTCGATCATATTCAGCGTATTTAGAGTCTGGAAATATGATTTTTTAAAATCTGCTATTTCTTTAAAAGAACTGCTTACAGCCATTATATAAGAAGATATTTTTCTATTGAAACTATAAATAGAATTGAATATTTTTTTGAGCTTAAGATTGAAATTTTTAATTTTATCTCTATCATTTTGGCCTAGTTCTTCAACTATAATAATTATCATATTTCTTTTTGTTAAAGAAATGGAATTGTGGAAAGATTTTTTACTTTCTTTGTTGATAAGTTGATAATATCTTTTGATCATCTTTTTGCTCTGCTGTTCATTTTCTGCATTTAGTGAAAAATCAATGATAATAATCTGATGTTTTTTGTTGAAATTAAAACCGTAGCGTTCTGCTGCTTTTTTGATGAACTTACTATCATTGTTGAGCATCAGACTGTCCAAAAAATCTCCTTTCAGTGACTGCTCCATATCGGCAATCTCATCTTCTTTAATCAATTCCAGAGCAATAATCGTGGTTGCCCGCTCAGAAGTTATGGTTTCAACTTGATTTAAATGAGTATTTATATCATTGACCACACAAAACCAGCCGAGTATCTCCTCTTTAACAATGATCGGAAATATTATATATTTAGAATTTACTTGATGATCGATATATTTGGACTTCTCTTTTTTTAGTTGGCTAATTAATTTAGAGAGGTTATTTACTATAGGGTTTATCATATTATCTTTTTCAAAAGAATGATAGCGGAGATTATAAAATATATCTATAATAAAGATATCTTTATCGATCATCGATTTAAGTTCTCTAAGAATGTCTTTGATAGAAGAGCCGCTTAAGATCATATTTGTTAGTTTTGTGTGTATATCTGTAGTATATTTATATTTGTTTTTTTGCTCCTGGATAATTTGATTATATTCCTGCAGCTGTTTGTTTGTCTGCAGCTGTCTCTCATAACTGCGGGCATTTACTATTGCTATAGTAGCCTGAACAGAAATATCATTCAAGAAATCTACATCTTCTTTTTTGAGAGAATGTTCATCAGTTGTATTATCAACCACAAGCACACCGATCACTTCATTTTTATGGATCAGTGGACAGCAGATAGCTCCCTGTATTTCTTCGGCAATCACATCTCCCTCAACAGCAAGCTCTTTGTTTCTACTGCTTAACTGGGCCATCGCTTTCTGAACAGAGCTGCTATTTTCAAAGAACATCGTTTTTTGCTTAGAAAAGGCTTGGCCTGTCATCGATTCACCGGGTTCTAACTGAACATCTTTAACAGCACTACCCATTTCATAAGAAGTATAAATTTCTAAGCAGCCGCTCTCTTTATTCATTAAAAAAATTGCACCCATATTTCCTCCAGGAGTTAGTTCAAGCGATTTTGTCATCAGTGTATTCAAAATAGTATCTACATCTTTTTCAGAATTCAATAATTTAATTGTTTCCAGCAGTGATTTCATTTTTATCAGTTTATTTTTATTAACTTCCATAGTCAAAATCGATCACCCTTCACTTATTATAATAACCGGCTCTATCTTCGCTTTATTTTTGCTATTTTAAAAATCGTGCATTTAATTATACAATTCATCCACTCTGCTTTAATATCTAAAGAATTTTAAATGTTTTTAGACTTCTGTTATCATTATATTATCTAGAGCATACGAATTCAACGTTTAAACCAAATATTAAGAGTTAAATTTGGTGTTAGCAATATGGTGAAAATTGGCTTTAATTGTTATAATTATTAGAAGAATTAGAGTATGAGAAAACGAGGAGGTAATTATGAGTTTATTAATGGCATTTTCGATTGTACTAATTATTCTAGCAGTTGGTGACATCATTTCTACAAAGACTAAGGCGTTTATACCTTCTGTGTTTGTAGCAGCATTACTATTTCTATTTGGGTTTTGGACTTTTTTTCCGGGAGATATAGTTTCACAGGCAGGTTTTCAGACTCCAATCGTTTATTTATCTATGTATCTTTTAATTACACACATGGGGACTCTACTGTCAGTAAAAGAACTGGCTGCACAGTGGAGAAGTGTGGCTGTAGCACTAATCGGTATTGTGGGGGTTATGGCTCTGACGATGACTCTTGGAGCAGCGGTAT
This sequence comes from Halanaerobium sp., assembly GCA_018399955.1. Lineage (GTDB taxonomy): Bacteria > Bacillota > Halanaerobiia > Halanaerobiales > Halanaerobiaceae > Halanaerobium. Next base: position 7,105 of record JAGYNO010000039.1, read on the forward strand.
TTGGTTTTGATGCAGCAGTGATTGCAACTCCACCTCTGACTGGTGGTGTAGTAGCAGCAATTATTATGAATGAGGCAGCAGCAGAATTGGGTTTGAATCAGCTGGCTGTCCTGGCAATTATAACCTATGTAATGCAGGGTTTTGTCGGTTATCCTTTAACTTCATTAATGCTTAAAAAAGAGGGGAAAAGGTTGATTGAAGGTTTTAGAAACGGAGAAATCGAATATCATGAATCAGATGAAGAAAGTGCAGGAACTGAATCAAAGAAATTAGTGCCTGACTTACCCAAAGAATATAAGACGACATATGTTCTTCTGGCTAAATTAGGACTTACAGCCTGGGCTGCAGTAGCAGCAGGGACATTTCTTGAACCATATCTGGGTATTTCACCATTTGTGTATTGCTTGATATTTGGTGTTATCGCCAATGCAGTTGGTTTTGTGGAAAAAAGACCTCTTAACCTATCAAATTCATTTGGGTTTTTGATTACAATACTGATGGCATTTATTTTTGCAGGTCTTTCCGATGCTACTCCAGAGATGCTGGCCGAACTTGCAGTACCACTTGCCGGTATTATATTTTTTGGTGTTTCTGGTATGGCAGTACTATCTATGCTGCTCGGTAAATTCCTGGGCTATACTAAAGAGATGTCTTTTGCCACCGCCCTAACAGCACTTTATGGATTTCCACCCAACTATATATTAACCGAAGAAGGGGCGAAGGCACTGGCCAAAAACGAGGAAGAAAAGAAATTCTTGATGAGTGAGATGCTGCCTAAAATGCTTGTTGGTGGATTCACAACGGTTACAATAGCTTCAGTGATTATTGCTGGTATTTTTGTTAATTTCCTATAAATAAAATAGACAAGATATATTTAGATAATATATTGTTTGGAGAAGGGAGGAGCAGTTATGGAGACAAGTTTGAAGAGAATAAAAAAACATATAGAAAATTTAAGAGAATTTAATGCAACTCCAGAAAAAGGTCTGACTCGATTTACATTTACAGAAGCTGAGAGGCAGGCCAGAGCTTATCTGGAGGCGGAATTAAAGAAAATTGGGATTGAACCTTATGCAGATGCAGCCGGTAATCTTTTCGGCAGAATTGAGTCAGAAAACAAGGATGCACCTGTAATTATGATCGGCTCTCACTATGATTCTGTTAAAAATGGAGGCCATTTTGATGGACCTGCTGGTGTAATCATGGCTTTAGAGATTATGACAAAGCTAAAAGAGGAGGAGTTCAAGCCTCAATATCCTATAGAGTTTGCTGCTTTAATTGAAGAAGAAGGCGGCAGATTCGGTTCAGGTCTCTACGGGAGTAGAGCGATGGCGGGGAAAATATCTTATCAGGATCTGCTCGAATATAAGGATAAAGATGGTATATCAATGGCCGAGGAGCTGGAAAATAACGGGTACGATCCTAAAAAGATTAAAGAGGCCGAGAGAAAACCCGAAGATATTAAAGCTTTTATAGAGCTGCATATTGAACAGGGCCCTGTACTCGAAAATGAGGCAAAGGATGTGGGGCTGGTTGATTTTATCGTAGGAATCACTGAATTTAAAGTTAAACTTGAGGGAAGGCCTGATCATGCTGGTACAACTCCCATGGATATGCGTAAAGATGCACTTTTAAGTGCAGCCGAGATTGTAAAAACTGTAGAAAAATCAGCAGCAGCAGCAGGAGAAGGTACAGTAGCGACAGTTGGTGAGTTTAGAGTTAAGCCAGGTGCTGCCAATATTGTACCGGGAGAGGTCGAATTTACAGTTGATATCAGATCAAAATCCGCTGAACTGGTTAAACAGGTTAAATCAAATATCAAAAAAGCCTTGGAAAAAGAAGAAGAGAATGATATTAAACATGAGATCAATGAATTATTATATGTAGATCCGATTCCTCTTTCTGAAGAAATAGTAGAATTATTTGTTGAAAGTGCAGATGAAAGTGGATTCAATTATAAAAAAATGATAAGTGGAGCAGGTCATGATGCAATGGTCATGGCAGAACTTACAGATGTGGGCCTGGTTTTTGTTCCGAGCCATAATGGGAGAAGCCATTGTCCAGAAGAGTGGACCGACTATGAAGACCTGCAAAAAGGTATAGAAACTATTTATAAAACTGTAAAAAAGATGGGTGGAGCAGATGAGTAAAATAAATGAACTGGCAGAAAAATATTATGATTATGCAGTTGAGATGAGGCGGGAGTTTCATATGCATCCCGAGCCCAGCATGCAGGAAGAAAGAACATCAAAAAGGGTTAAAGAAGAATTAGAAAAGCTGGGTCTTGAAGCTGAAATAATAGCTGGAACCGGTGTTACCTCTTATATAAAAGGAAATGGAGAAGGAAAAACGGTTGCCTTAAGAGCTGATATGGATGCACTGGAGCTGGAAGAGGAAAATAATATTTCATATAAGTCTAAAAATGGTGGTTTAATGCACGGCTGTGGACATGATGCCCATACCGCATCCCTGCTAACTGCTGCAAAGATGATCAATGATTTAAAAGGAGAATTTAAGGGCAGAGTTAAGCTGATCTTCCAGCCCGGTGAAGAAATAGCAGAAGGTGCTAAGGCATTGGTTGAAGCCGGTGTTTTAGATGATGTTGACTCAATTATGGGGATCCACGTCTGGAACGAGCTTGAGGTGGGTAAAATTTCTGTCGAAGCTGGCCCGCGGATGGCTGCCGTTAATCAGTTTATCATTAATGTTATTGGTAAAGGTGGACACGGCTCAATGCCGCACCAGGGAGTTGATGCTCTTACTGCAGGAGCTGCAGTGGTAATGAACCTTCAGTCTCTTGTCAGCAGAGAAATTAGTCCACTTGATCCCTCAGTCTTGAGTGTAGGTATTTTCAAATCAGGGACAAGATTCAATGTTCTGCCGGGCAAAGCATATCTCGAGGGGACAACCAGGTGTTTCAGCAGAGAATTAAATGATAAATTTCCTGAGATGATAGAAAGAGTTGCCTCTGAGACTGCAGGCAGCTACAGAGCAGAGGTCGAACTTGAATATAATAAGATGACACTTCCCTGTACAAATGATAAAGAATTAGCGGAGATCGGTCAGCGATCTGCAGCAGATTTATTTGGCGAAGAATCTCTGGCCCATGTTGAAAAAACAACCGGAGGTGAGGACTTTTCTTTCTATCTTGCAGAAATTCCAGGAGTTTTTGCCTTTGTTGGAGCTAAGAATGAAGATAAAGTAGAATATCACCCTCATCACCATCCTGAATTTAATATCGATGAAAATGCACTAAAGGTGTCATCAGCTCTTTATACAAAATTTGCTCTTGATTTTTTAAGTGAGTAAGCAGAGGTGGTAAAAATTAATTTTAATGAGCTTATACTTTCAGAAAAAGAATATTTGATAAAAATGAGAAGGGAGTTTCATAAAAACCCAGAAAAAAGCTGGCATGAATATGAAACCTCCAAAAGGGTCAAAGAAGAGCTGGATAAGATGGGTATAGCTTATCAAAGCTGTACTGAAACTGGGGTAGCAGCTCTTATTGAGGGTGGTAAAGAGGGAAAAACAGCTGCCTTAAGAGCTGATATGGATGCTCTGGAGATTGAAGAAGAAACAGGTCTAGAGTTTAAATCGGAAAATGAAGGGTTAATGCATGCCTGTGGTCATGATGGGCATACTGCCATGCTTTTAACAGCAGCAAAAGCACTTATGAAGATAAAGGAAGAGTTAAATGGTAATGTCAAGCTGATTTTCCAGCCTGCAGAAGAGATGGTAGCTGGAGCAAGAAAAATGGTGAGCTTAGGTGTGCTTGAAGGTGTAGATGCGGTATTTGGGCTTCATCTCTGGAGTGATTTAAAAGCAGGGAAAATAAATATAGAAGCCGGTCCGCGGATGGCATCTGGAGATTATGTGATAATCGACTTTAAAGGTAAAGGCGGTCACGGATCACTTCCACATCAGACGGTAGACCCTATTCCAGCTGCTTCATCATTTATTATAAACTCTCAAGCCGTAGTCAGCCGAGAGAGCAGTCCCCTGGATCCGGTTGTACTTACATTTGGACAGATAGATTCAGGTACCCGTTTTAATATCATTCCTTCAAAAGCACATCTTGAAGGAACACTTCGCTGTTTTAGTGCGGAAAGCAGAGAAAAATCTTCTGAAGCGATTAAAAGATATGCTGAAAAAATAGCTGAATCATTTAGAGCTGAGGCAGATGTGGAAATCAAAAAAGGGACACCTCCAACAATTAACGATGCTCAGATTACTGAATATGCTAAAAGAGCAGCTGAAGATATTGTTGGCAGCAGTAATCTGATCAGCATGGAAAAAACGACAGGTAGTGAAGATATGGCCTATTATTTAAGAGAAGTGCCGGGAGCCTTTGCATTTGTAGGAGCAGGATTTGAGGAAGAAGATAAGAATTATCCTCACCATCATCCTAAATTCAATCTCAATGAAGAGAGCCTATTGATTGGAGCATCTCTATATTTCAATTTTGCTCTTAAATATCTGCAGGATTAGTCATCTGATTTTCCTAAGAATATATTCTTTTAATCATGAAGAAGAAAGCTATTATTTTTAAATAAATACTTTAGTTAAAGTCTCTGTGTAAAAGCAGGGACTTTTTATTTGTAAAAAAACTGCTGATTTTCAACTCAAACTAAAAAATTATAATTTAAGATTCAAATCATTTTTAAAAAAACATCAACTACTTTAGGAGAAAATTGACTGCCTTTATTTTCTTTTAACTCTTTTATGGCTTCTTCTTTAGTCAGGGCACTGCGATATGCTCTTTGAGATGTCATAGCATCCCATGAATCTGCAACCTGCAGTATCTGTGAAACAAGAGGTATTTCTTCCCCAGCAAGTCCTTCTGGATAACCAGCAGCATCCCATCTTTCGTGGTGATATTTTACATACTTCGCAATATGTTTAAGTGATTCAGAACTTTTTAAAGCACGACTGCCAATAACTGGATGTTTTTTTATCATTTCATATTCTTCTAAGCTGAGCTTAGCTTCTTTATTTAAGATATTAAGTGGTATTAAAAGTTTTCCAATATCATGGACCAGACCGGCCCAGTAGGTATCATCTATTATTTTTTTAGTTAATCCCATCTTCTCTGCTATCTTACAAGCTAGGTCAGCCACATTTTTTGAGTGGCCTTTGGTATAGAGATCATGCATTTCAAGCAGCTTGATTATAGAATTAATTAATTCTTTTGTAAAAGAATTCTGCAGATAATTATACTCCCGCAATCTATAAAAACTGGAGGCAATATTATGAAAAGACTTAAAAATTTTTAAAGAGTTGTCACTAAATTCATTTTCGCTTTCAGCATCAATATCCAGGCTTAAGCCTATCTTTTTATTCCCAGATATTTCTAAATCCATGTGGAGTATAGACTTTATTGCATTTAAATTATCATTCATCTTTTTATAGTTTTCTGCAGTTAAGATTTCTTTATTTCTAGCATTAAGGTCTGCAAAGGTTAAAACTTCAATTTCATCATTTAGATTATAGAAAGTCTCTGCAGGTATATTGACTTTTCCTAAATTATTGATTTGATATCCAATTACATTTATAAAGTTAACAGTTCCATCGTCATATTTGTATACACTTCCATAATCAGCTTCAGGAATGACTTCTATAGCTGTTTTTAAAAGATCTGTTAAAAATTCAACTTCATCTCCATAATTCAAATGTTTATTATTGGAAAATAAATCTATTAATTTAATAAATCTTGTGTTTAACTCATTAATTTCATTAATATAATTATCTAGAGCATCATTCATAGCAAGTATTTCTTCATTATTTTCTTCAAGGCTTTCATTTTTTGTCTTTAAATTATTTTTTGTTTCTATTAATTCTCTTTCTTTTTCTTTTCTTTCACGAATATCTCTTGCTAAGGTAAGCAGATAATACTCTCCTTTATGGAAGTAAATATTTGTATTTAATTCAACTGGGATGGTATCTCCTGAGGCCGTCTTATGTCTTGTTTCTAAAGTTATTTCTTTATTATCTTCTAAGGACTTGATTAATTTTTTCTGCATTCTTTGCTTTGATTCTATTGTATTTAGTCTAAAATCAATGTCTTTGGGTGACATATTTAGCAGTTCTTCTCGGGAGTAACCAAGCATCTCACATGCTTTATCATTTACTTTAATAAAATTACTAAATTGATTATTTTCATCTATTTTTTGGAGATAAATGGCATCATTGATCTTATTAAATAAAAATTCATATTCGCTTTTTTTATCCTGCAGTTTCTCTTTGAATGTGTTTTCTTGTTTTTGATATTGTTGAATTTTGTTTAACCAGCTCTCTAGCGCATATTCTACAACTTTGTTATCTCTACAGCCTTCTGATTCTATATAATAGGGATTCTCATGTATTTTACCCTTCCAGATAATATAATGGTGAAGCTCAATTATCGATTTTATTATATCATTATCAAATTTGTTAAGATTATATCTGCACATTGCTTCAACAGGATAATTATCAAATATCTCTTGTTTGAGCTTCCATTCGTATTTTATTATTTCTTTTTTACCATTTTTGAAATTTAAAGCCCAGCTTAGTTCACCCGTTATACTTAAACCATTATAGCCTTCTTCTAGTGCTTCTAGTGCAGTATTTTTTAATA
>JAGYNO010000004.1 GCA_018399955.1 Halanaerobium sp.
TATTTAAAATAAAATATTTTATATAATTATAATATTAATTTATAACTATTAATCTCTGCTTCACCAGCAGAAATACTCTCAAGTTCAGGCAGCGCTTTTTTAAAATGATCAGTTCCCATATGATCTTCTAATGCCTCTTTACTCTGCCATTCTTCTATAAAAGAAAATATTTGTGGATTATCAATATCCTGATAAAGCTCATAAGATAGATTGCCATCTTCTTCTCTTGTCTGGTCAATTAACTCCTTTGTAATAGATCTAACCTCATCAACTTTTTCTTTTTTAATTAAAAATTTTGCTACTACTTTAATCATATTTATCCCCCCTCTTTTATTAAATTTTAATTGCTTATTTAACTATTTTCATTTAATAGTTTTCTTTTCAATTCAAATAGTTTATCTGATAAATCTACTTTCATTATATGAGGATTGGTTAACCTTTTATATTCTTCCGATAAAGTTTTCTTCTCTATATCTGCATATTCTTTGATTTGATTGACTGTTGGAGAATTATAAACTCGTTTTCCATCTTTAAAAATAGGCTGCATCATTTCTCTTAATTTATAACTTCCTTCTTCAAGAGTTGTAGTCTTCCAAGAGTCTCTTGAATCAAAAAGAGTTAAAGGGCCATTTTCTTTGATATCTTCATCTTGAAATGCAATCAAATCTGCCCTGATCTTCATTGTGTCTTTATCATAAATTCTAATTAACTTTTTGTTTCCTGGATTTGTTACTTTATCAATATTATCAGATATTTTAATTTTTGCTTTATCATTATATTCACTCATTTTATAGACGGCTCCAAAAGCTGGACAGCCGTGTGAAGTTATAAGTTTGGTACCAACTCCATAAAGATCTATTTGAGCTCCCTGAATATTTAAAGAAGTAATTATATCTTCATCAAGATCACTAGAAGCAACAATTACCGCATCTTCCATACCTGCATCATCTAAGATTTTTCTGGATTCTTTAGAAAGATAAGCTAGATCTCCACTGTCTAATCTAATTCCATAGAGATCAGGATCTATCCCCTGTTCTTTCATTTCTTTAAAAACTTTTACAGCATTAGGAACACCGGATTCAAGAGTATCATAAGTATCTACTAATAATATACAGCTATTTGGAAAATTATCTGCATAAGTTCGAAATGCTTCAAGTTCACTTTCAAAGCTCATAATCCAACTGTGGGCATGAGTTCCACTTACATTAACTCCAAACTTTTTACCGGTTAAAACATTAGAAGTACCACTACAACCACCAATAACTGCAGCTCTTGCTCCCAGTGTTCCAGCATCTGGGCCATGAGCCCTGCGTAGTCCAAATTCGAGTACTTTTTTCCCCTGAGCAGCTTCTGTAATTCTAGCTGCTTTTGTAGCAATTAATGACTGGTGATTTATAAAATTCAAAAGAGGTGTTTCTAATAATTGTGCTTCCAGAATAGGTGCCTCAATCTTCATCATTGGTTCTTTAGGAAAAACAACGCTCCCTTCTGGCACTGAATAAATGTCTCCAGTAAACTTGAAGTTCCTAAGATAATCTAAAAAAGATTTATCAAAACCCTGATCTTTTAAATAAGAAATATCATCTTCTTTAAAATCTAGATTTTTAATAAATTCAATAACTTGTTCTAAACCAGCAAAAATAGCGTAGCCATTATTACAGGGATTAGTTCTATAAAAAAGATCAAAAACAGCATTTTCATCTTTGCCTTTTTTAAAATATCCCTGGGCCATCGTTAACTGATAAAAATCAGTTAATAGATTCAAATTTCTCATAAGCTGCACCTTCCCATATTTAAATAAGTGATTTTTTATCTATCTTTATTTCAAAGCGATATCGGCCTGGTACCATTTAATAAACTCTTCTACAAAATCTTCCGGTAAGAGTTCAAGGTAGATAACTAGATCATCTTCCATAGTTTCTGCATCATAATCGATCACAAACTTCCTGCCTGCCATCTGATAAAGTTTGTCATCAATTTCCTTTAATCTTCTTTCATGTGGAACTTCTATATCCTCACCTCTTAAAGTTCTAAAAACTATTTTATTAATATCTCCTCTATTTACTACTTTATAATCCAAATGATTATTTCCTTTTATTATAATAGTTCTATTTGTTAAAATAACCTGTTTTTCCCAGGTTTTATAAGTGCTGATTATGATAGGTAAAGAATCAAAAACAAATAACAATCCAGCAGAAATATAAACTAAATAAATTAGTAGTTTTTGATAAAAACCTATTACCGGATAAAAAAATTGAATTAAAATACCACCCAATATTATTCCAATTGGAGTATATAATCTTTCTAAAAATTTATATTTATTATATTCAAATATATCTTCCATATTATCCATACCCCCATTTCCTATAAAATATATCTTAATTATTTACTTAAATTATAAATATTGTTTTCCTTAATAATAAATTCAATATTGAAAACTATAATCCTGCACTGATAAGTAGTAATTTTTAAATAAGAATTGTTCTCTGAATTAAAATACAAAGCAAAAAAAGACCGCCAGTCCTCAGACTGCCGATCTTTTTATAATAAAGTTTGATTATATATATCATATTATATATCTTATGAAGTAATTCCAGTCTGACTTTTTTAAAATAATTTCACCAGAAAAATTTGCTAAAACTATTTCTCAATTCCAAGCCTGGCATCTATTCCTCTTGAATAATAATGCTTTATATTTTTCATTTCAGTTACAAGATCAGCATAATCTATCATTTTTTTATCTGCATAACGACCAGTAACTACAACTTCTATTTTATGATTCCTGAATTCTATGATTTCTAGCAAAGATTCTACAGAAAATAGCTCAAAATATACTGCAATATTAGCTTCATCTAAAATCACCAAATCATATTCTTCAGCTTTGAGTGCTTCAGCTGACTCTTTAAGCCCTTGTTCTGCTGCTTCTATATCCTTTTTCTTTGGTTTATCTATAATAAAACTGTCCAATCCATACTGTTTTACAGTTATTGCTTCAATTTTTGCCAAACTATTTAGCTCACTATATTTCATGCCTTTAGCAAATTGAGCAGCAAAAACTTTTTTTCCAGCACCCACAGCTCTTAAAGCAAGCCCAAGTGCTGCTGTAGTTTTTCCTTTACCATTCCCAGTATAAACATGCACCATACCACGCATATAATTCCTCCTTAAGTAACTTAATTTTTATATCATTATATAAAATAGCTGCTCTCTAGTACAAAAAAATAATTTTTTTAAAAAACTATACATTTACAAAGAAAAGTAATATAATGTAATTAGAGAGGGGATGAACATTATGAAGAAAAACTGCATTACCTTAGAAGACCTCAAAAATGATAGAATTTATTACAAAAAGCAGATTAAAATGATTCATAACTTTCAGAATCCTGCTCATGAAGACATCGAAGAAATGCACATGTTTTACCATTATCTCAAGATAATAGATGATTATATCAGAGATTTAGAAAGTTCATAATTCTAATCTCAAAAACTCAACAATTTACTTATAACCCAATTCAGCTTTGACGGAGCTGAATAAAATTAAAATCCGTCTATTTTTTTGCCCTAAAATAATTACTCCCCTGAATAAATTTCAGAGGAGTTTTTAGATTTTATGATTAATTTGGAAATTATCAGGTATAAAGTCTTGTAAATATTTTTCTTAATTTTTTATTTTCACGCAGCAGTTCTAGAGATATTTCTGCATGATCTTTAGTATATCCATTTCCTACTATCATTTCTACATCTTTGCCAACACCTTCTGCACCTAATGCAGCCTTTGTAAAGCTAGTTGCCATACTGAAGAAATATATAATTGCATTATCCTTAGCTGCAAGAATAGATGCCATTTCTGTGTCAGGAATATTTACATTATTAATAACAATATCAGCCATCTCTCCATTTGTTGCATCTTCAACTAATTCCAAAACTTCAATTGGTTTTGTTGCATCACCCTGAAGCACCTGATCAGCTAATCCTAATTCTCTAATTCTGTCACAACTTTCCTGACTATGTCCCATTCCCATTACATTACCGGTAATTCCTGCTCTTTTTTTGGCTTCATGCAGACAAAGCATACCTGATTTCCCTCCAGCACCTATTATAAGAACATTGTCACCTGGTTTTACAAGTTTTGCAGTTTGTGCTGCAGCACCTGCAACATCTAGTACAGCTAATGCAAGTGTATCTTCCATATCATCAGGCAGTTTAGCATAAATACCGCTTTCAAAAAGTACAGCCTTACCTTTAATTTTAACCTGGTCAATATCACTTTTAACTTCAATTATTTCGTCTATCCTTAAAGGAGTAAGTGAAAGAGATACAAGTGTGGCAATTCTATCTCCTACATTTAGATTTCTTTCTTTAAGCTTATCTCCTATTTTCTCTACTCGTCCAATAAGCATACCACCAGAACCAGTTACAGGATTATGATGTTTACCTCTTTTCTTAACTATCTCAAACATAATTTCTTTAATCTTATCTATATCTCCTGAAGCCTGTTCTTTTATCTGAGTAAAACTTGCAGAATCAATATTTAAAACTTGAACATCAATTAAAATTTCATTGTCATAAATCTCCATATCATTATCAATTTTTTCAGCTGGCTGAGGCAAAATACCCTCTGCTCCAATCACACGATGAGTACCATATTTGTTTCCTTTTTTCATTAATAATTCACATCCTTATTTTTTAGTATTTTTTCTTTAAATATCTCAAACTATCTTCAACAGCATTAAGAGTATAAACAAGGTCTTCCTCAGTATGCCTGCTGCATATATAACCATGATGGTAAGGCTGCATAAATACCTTATGTCTAATTAATTGAGCATAAAAATCACTTCTTTTTGATTTATATATATTTTCAGTATCTCTTTTAAAAGTAATGTAAGGCATTGGTGGAATCCCAGAGTATTCTGCTCCCACATCATATTTCTCAAGTATTTTTTTAAGCTGAATCTGAAAACGCCTGCCTTTATCCCATATTTCTGCTAAGACATCCTCTTTTTCCATTTTTTCAATTGTTTTTAATGCTGCAGCAAAAGAAAGACTGTTTGGAAAGAAAGTTGAAGAAACAAAAACATTTTCTTCTATTTCTTTCATTATTTCTTTTTTACCAACTAATGCACCAATTGAATAACCATTTGCCATAGCTTTACCAAACAATGATAAATCAGGTGTAACCCCATAATATTGTTGAGCACCACCTAAAGAAATTCTAAAACCGGTTCTTATCTCATCAAAAATTAACAGTGTATTATATTTTTTTGTTAATTCTCTAACTCCTTCTAGAAAACCAGGCTCTGGCTCTTCTATTTTATGTCCTAATGGATGGCCGATTGGAGTCAATATTACAGCAGCAGTTTCTCCACCATGCTGCTGCATTAGCTTTTCTAAACTCTGGAGATTGTTATATTCAAATTCATATACATCTGCCTGAAGCTTTTCAGGTATCCCTCCTTTAACTTTTGAGCACCAGTAATGCCAGCCGTGATAACCACAGCGCATAATTTTATTTTTACCTGTATAACTTCTGGCGGTTCTAACAGCAAGTGTAGCTGCTGAAGAACCTGTTTTTAAAAATACAGTCATTTCTGCTGATGGTATAAGCTCAATTAATTTTTCGCTCAACCTATTCTGAATTGTTTGAGTTAAAGAAAAACAAAACCCCTTATTTTCAATCTGATCTATAACAGCTTTATCAATTTCTTCTTCTCTATAACCAAAAATAATCGGCCCATAAGCACAAAGAAAATCAATATACTCATTACCATCAATATCAATTACTCGGCTTCCTTTACCTTTTTCAAAGTAGATAGGAAACTCATCTTCTACAAAATTATAGGGTCTTCTGATACCAAGTACTGCTCCTGGTGTTAAATTATTTGCCTTTTCTAATTCACTCATACTGTTTTTTAAATTTAGTTTTTTAGTTTCCAATTAATTTAACCCCTTTTCAGATTAATTTTGAGCTCATATAATATTATTCTCATATTTAATACTTTGAAATTAAATATCCAGAATTTCTCTTGCTTCATCTGGAGAAGCAGTTTCTCTACCAATTTCTTCAGCTAATCTGACAATTCTCTCCACCAGCTGGGCATTACTCTCTGCTAAAACTCCCTTTTTATAATAGATATTATCTTCAAAACCAACTCTGACATGCCCCCCCATTAAGATTGCTTGAACAGCTATAGGAAGCTGATGCCTGCCTACAGCTGCAGCTGTCCAACTCGCTTTATCAGGTAATAGTTCAACCATAAACATCAAGTTCTTTAAGGTGGCTGCTGTGGCTCCAGGTACTCCAAGAACTAGATCAAAATGAAGGTGTTCAGGTAGAAGATCTTCTTTATCAAGCTGTAGTGCATTATAAATATGGCCTAGTTCAAAACACTCAAGTTCAGGTAAAATATCATGTTTTTTCATTTCTTCTGCAAAATTACGCATTAGAGGAAGATCATTAACAAAAATATCATCTCCAAAATTAGTTGTACCACAGTCAAGAGTTGCCATTTCTGGCTTAAGATAAACTGGCTGTATCCTCTCCTGCCAGCTCATTCCTGCAGCACCTCCTGTTGAAGGTTGAATCACTGCATTAACACCTTTCTTTTTCATCTCAGAAATAACCTCAGCATATACATCTTTGTCCTGGGTTGGCAGGCCATCTTCATCACGCACATGCAGATGGATTATTGAAGCACCAGCTTTTTCTACTTGCAAAGCTTCTTCAGCCAGTTCTTCTGCTGTTATAGGTAGATTTGGATTATCTTCTTTAGTTACCTCTGCACCACAGATTGCCGCTGTTATAATTAATTTATCCAAAACTATAACCTCCTCTGTCTTTCCTTTGGTACAACACATATACCTACTGCTTTTCCAACAAGTTGAGGGTCTTTAATCACTTTGGCTGCTGAATCAAATTCCGCATTTTTATCTGAAGTAATTACTTTTTTTGCTTCAAACTCCATCTTTCTCGATGTATTTCCAGTCTTTATTATTCTTCCTATAACTTCAATATAATCTCCAACAAATACCGGAGCCAAAAATTCAACATTTTCATATGAGGCAAATAAGCCTTCATCACCATCATATCTTATAAGTAGTTCAGTTGCCGCATCTCCAAATAATTCAAGCATTCTTGCTCCATCAACCAGGTCACCTGCATAATGTGCATCATGTGATCCCATTCTTACACGCAGTATTACCTCTTCCATAATAGACATCTCCTTTTATAAGTTAATACTTTATATTAATTAAACAATCCTATTATCTCTGCTCTTCTGCAATTTTTTGAACAATATAAGAAGCAACATCTGGTGGAGTAGTACCACTCCCAAATCCAGCATCAAAGCCAAGTTCTAGTGCAAGATCATGACTTATCCTTGGACCACCAACTATTAACAAAAATCTTTCCCTGAGTTTTTCAGCTTCAAGGAGTTCTACAAGTTCAGTTAAATTATTTATATGAACCCCTTTTTGAGTCACAACCTGTGATACCAATATTGCATCTGCATTTACTTCAAGTCCTTTTTTTATTAAATCTTCATTTGGGACCTGGCTTCCGAGATTATATGCATTTATTTCTGGATATCTTTCCAGCCCATATTCTCCAGCATATCCTTTCATATTCATTATTGCATCAAGTCCAACTGTGTGAGCATCAAAACCTGTACAGGCACCAACAACATTTATCTTTCTTCCTATTTTCTCTTTAATAAAGTTATTAATTTCATAGTAAGTCATTGTTTCTGTCTCAACTTTTGCTACTTCAATTTTATCGAGATCAACTGAATTTTCTGATTTAGCATAGACCACAAAAAAACTAAATCCCTCACCAAGGTCTTGCATATAAACAACATCTACTTCTTTAAGCCCCATTTTTTGAGCAAATCTTCTCGCTGCTTCCTTAGTTTCAGGACCTGCGTCTGCAGGAAGAGTAAAGCTCAGCTGTATTTTTCCATCGTTTTGTGTATCTCCATAAGGTCTAATTTTATTCATTTAATCTCAACTCCTCCTTAATAATTTCCATCAGAGGATTATAATAATCTTTGGATTTTTTTATAACTCCTTCTGCTCCTTTGCCGCCATTTTTTAAACGAGATATATCTGCAAACATACCCTCTTCAACTGCTTTAATTAATCCTTTATTGGATATTTGCTGCAGCATTTTTAGAGTTTCATCAAGTACTTCATCTGCCCGTTTTTGAATTTTACCATCTTTTTTAAATACAATCTCATCACTTAAATGGCGTGCATTATTGAAAATATATTTTGCATTTTCAATACTGAGAGCTCTATCCTGTATAAATGGTGTATGAATAGCTTCAGTGAGCATTCCCAAAAGCTGAATACCTTGATCTGTCATAATTGAAGCAAGGTTGAACATCCCATCCTGAAGGTGACCTCTAAATATATTGCCATCCATAAATTTTGTTGGCGGCATATATTTTAATGGTGCATCAGGAAAAATTTGCCTTATAAGCTGTGCCTGGGCAATTTCCATCAAAAATCCATCCTCAATTTCTGGATTCATTTCAAATGCGTGTCCTAAACCCATCTGTTCAGCTTTTAAGCCAGATCTAAAAGCTAGTTCTTCATTAATGAATTCAGAGGCTAGAACTGTATGTGCTTCCTCTACAGCATCAGCTGTAGTCAAATAATTATCTTCTCCTGTATTAATTATGATATCTGCATATGCATTTATCATCCTAGAAAAATACTGGTCAATAAAAGTTCTCTCCATATTTATATCTCTAAATAAAATTCCATACATTGCATCATTGAGCATCATATCCAGCCTTTCTAAAGCACCCATAGCTGCTATTTCGGGCATTGAAAGCCCTGAGCAGTAATTTACCAGCTGAACATAATGACCAGTTTCTTTAATAGCCTCATCAAGACCTTCTCTCATAATCCTAAAATTTTCTTGTGTAGCATAAGTACCACCAAAGCCTTCGGTAGTAGCTCCATATGGTACATAATCAAGTAAACTTTGAGCAGTACTTCTTATAACCGCAACAATGTCTGCACCTTCTTTAGCAGCTGCTTTAGCCTGTTTTAGATCTTCATAGATATTACCAGTTGCTACTATAACATAGAGCCATGGTTTAGGACCAGGTGGGAATTTTTTCTGCATCTCTCTGCGTTTTAAATTATTTTTCTGTATTTTCTTTATCATTTTTTCTGCATAATATTCAGTTTTATTTTTTACTTCTGCTGAGTCATGCAGAGGTAGTTCTGTTAAAGATATTTCACCTGCTGATACAGCTTCTGCTACCTCTTGAGGGCTGATATCCAGTTCCAAAACAGCATTACCTACCCAAAAGGCTATACCTCTATTTAGCTCACCATCTTTTAATACATGATCAACTACTACATTTGGAAGTGGTATATCCTGTTCATCAACTCCATTAATACCCAAAAGCCTAAGCACTGTTCTTTCAACAGATGTAGTTGTATTATTATCAATATAACCCTGAATACCATCAGCAATTTCTGATGATGCTTTTCTACATTTTTCAACCTTTGTTTTATCAACATCTATTTTTTCGTTCAATTTAAAACCTCCTTCATCTTTAAAATATAATCAAAACATATTAAATTATTATATAGATTTCATGACATAATATTTAAGACTGCTGCTTCTTTGTTAAGCCCCTTTTTTATATTTTTTACAATAATTTCGGAATTAAGATATGTATCAAAAGGGGTTGCTGGATTTACAGTTACAGCTATCAGCTTCATTGCAGATAAAGCTCTGAGCTTAATGTCATATTTTTTTAATAATTTTATATTATGATAGTCTAAAAATATTTTTGTTCCATCTTTTACTAAAACTTCAATTTCTCTTTCTCTAAATTTACTTTTTGAAGCAAAGATCTTAAGAAAACTGTTAAGAAGTGCACCACTTAAAATCACTGCTTTTATATCATTATTAGCTGTAATTTTTCCAATTCTATTATAATTTTTGTAAGAAAAATCTGATTTAAGTACTTGATAAGTATTATCTGGATAAACAACTATATCTCTTTTACCACCTTCTTTATTTGAAAATATTTCTTCTGCAGTTCTAATTAAATAATCATCTTCTGTCTTGCTTATATTCAGTTTTTCTATAGTATTCAATGTCTTTTTTACAACTTCAGATTCACTTGTCCCAACTACAGCACCTGTTGCAAGAATAAATGCTTCACTTACTTCAGGTACTGCAGAACTTTTTCTGTCCACAGCTCCATCTAAAAGAAATAAATCTGATTTTCCAGCAAGAAAAGATTTAATTTGCTTAACCTGTTTTATTGTATTAACACCTACTAGTTCAACAAATCCTCCTCTTTTATTGCTTTTATAAATATTTACATTACCCAAAAGAGTATTTATTTTGGTTTTTTTAAAAAGCACAGCATTTAAACTACTTTTAAGATATGCTTTTTCTGCTGTTGCAAAATAAGTCTCAGGAGGTATAAAAATTTTGGGTTTTTCTCTTTTTGTAACAGCATCAATATCTTCTCCATCTCGACCATAAGATAGAACAGACATTTTTATCCCCATATTTTTAAATTTTTCAATTATAAAGTTTAAGGTTGTAGTTTTGCCAGCATTTTTAGCCATCCCTATAATTGATAAACTATTTATATTTGATGAAATTATTCTATCAATTAATAATCCCATATTTTCTCTCCTCATTTTTTAATACAGAGATGCATCAGCTGCACCTCTGCATCAAACTTATCAGTTCCAAATCAAAAAACCTTTACTGCTTCTTTTATTTTTAGATCAGCATCGGTTTTTCTGATGATTTCTTCAATTTCTACTCCATCAGCTCTTTCTGTAAGCCATAAACCATCTTCATGTACTTCTATTACTGCAAGTTCTGTAACAATTAAATCAACTTCTGATACTGCTGTAAGAGGTAGAGAACATTTTTTTAGAATTTTTGGCTGTCCTTTTTTAGTCAAATGACTTGTAGCAACAATTACCTTTTTTGCTCCTACTGTCAAATCCATTGCTCCTCCCATTCCAGGTACAAATTTACCAGGAATCATCCAATTTGCTAGATTACCTTGCTGATCTACTTCAAGAGCTCCTAATACTGTAAAATCGAGATGACCTCCTCTGATGATAGAGAAGGAAGTAGCACTATCAAAAAAAGCTGCCCCGGCTTTGAAAGTAACAGGTTGTTCTCCTGCATTAGTTATATCCATATCTTCTTCTCCCTTTGGAGGAGTAGGTCCAAGACCAACAAAACCATTTTCTGACTGAAGTATTACATTTATATGATCAGATATATGATTTGCAACCATTGTCGGCATTCCAATACCTAGATTTACAACATCTCCATCTTTAAATTCCTCTGCTATTCTTGCAGGTATTTTTTCTCTTGGATTTGGCATTTTTTCACCCCATTTCTCCATCAACAATTATAGATGCTCCCTGGCCACCACCAATACATAGAGTTGCTAGACCATATTTATTATTCCTTCTTTTCATTTCATGAAGCAGTGTAACCAAAATTCGAGCTCCACTAGCACCAATCGGATGTCCTAAAGAAATAGCACCTCCATTTACATTAACAATTTCTGTATTTAAATTTAATTCTTCAATCACAGCCAAAGATTGGGCTGCAAAGGCTTCATTTGCTTCAATAAGTTCAATATCATCTATACTTAGACCGGCTTTTTTAAGAGCCTTATTAGTTGCTGGTACTGGCCCTGTACCCATAACTGCAGGATCTACTCCACCAGAAGCATATGATACAACTGATGCAAGTGGTTTTATCCCCATTTCTTCAGCTTTTTCTTTTGACATGATTAAAACTGCAGCTGCTCCATCATTAATACCGGATGAATTACCAGCAGTTACAGTTCCATCCTTTTTAAATGCAGGCCTCAGTTTAGCAAGTTTAGCAGCAGTTGTTCCAAAACGAGGGTGTTCATCTTCTTTAAAAATTAAATTTTCTTTTTTACGCTGTGGTATCTCAATTGGAATTATTTCATCTTCAAACATACCTGATTTAACTGCATTTTCAGTTCTCTTTTGACTTTCTGCAGCAAACTCATCCTGCATTTCTCTGCTGAGTTCCCACTCTTCAGCAATATTTTCTGCTGTAATTCCCATGTGATAATCATTAAAAACATCCCATAATCCATCATTAATCATTAGATCTTTAAATTCAGAATTTCCCATCTTACTTCCCCACCGCATATCATCAACTAAATATCCGGTTCTGCTCATACTTTCCATACCACCAGCAGCAATTATATCTGCATCACCCAGCCTGATAGATTGAACTGCTAAATTTACAGATTTGAGACCTGAACCACATACTTTATTTACAGTAAAAGCAGGTACTTTGTATGGAACTCCTGCCTTAACAGCTGCCTGACGAGCTGTATTTTGTCCTTTTCCGGCCTGAAGTACATTTCCCATTATCACCTCATCTAAGTCCTCTGCTTTAACTTCAGCCCGATTCAAAACTTCTTTAATTACAGCAGCTCCAAGTTCGACTAAAGGAACATCTTTTAACATACCGCCAAATGTACCTATTGCAGTTCTTACAGCACTAACTATTACAACATCTTTCATCAGCATACCACCTCTCTAAATTTCATCTATATCAACAATATAATCTACAAAAATACCAGGTGTCATAATATGATTTGCATCTAAGCTTCCCTTTTCACTAATGTTTTCTGCTTCTACAATTACTAAATCAGCAGCCATAGCCATAAGTGGATTAAAGTTCCTAGAAGAATAACGATAAATTAAGTTACCATCTTCATCTGCTTTCCAGGCTTTTAAAAGTGCTAAATCTGCCTTTAAAGGAAGTTCAAGTAGATACTCCCTACCTTCTATTTCAATTTTATCTTTGCCTGCTTCTACTTTGGTTCCAACTCCAGTTGGGGTTAAAAAACCGCCAATACCAGCACCTTGACTTCTAATTTTTTCAGCTAGTGTACCTTGAGGTATAAGTTCAACTTCCATCTCTCCACTATTCATCAGCTCTGCTGTTTTTGAGTTAGTTCCAATATGTGAAGCAGTTACTTTTTTCACCCTTCTTTGAACAATAAGCTGACCAAGTGGTCTTGACATAAAACCTGTAGTATTAGCAATTAAATTGATATTATTTATCTCATTATCAAGTAAATATTGAATTATATTTTTAGGGCAGCCTGATTCAATAAACCCCCCAATCATAATTGTCATTCCACTTTCTATAAATTGATCTAGATCATTTAATTTAATTATTTTATCCAAACTATAATACCCCCTTTCATTATTCTCCTTTAAATTCAGCTTTTTGATTTTTTAAAAATGCCTCCATACCTGCTGTCTGATCTCTGCTTTTAAAACATCCAGAAAAAAGTTTTGATTCAAAAGCAAATC
Organism: Halanaerobium sp.; assembly: GCA_018399955.1. GTDB lineage: Bacteria > Bacillota > Halanaerobiia > Halanaerobiales > Halanaerobiaceae > Halanaerobium. The sequence goes on from JAGYNO010000004.1 coordinate 13,378, forward strand.
CTAATTCTCCACCCTGTCTTTCTCTATATAAAAGTGCATTTTTAGCTGCAGCAACAGCTAGAGGAGCATTTTCAGAGATTTTCCCTGCCAGCTGTTCTGCTTTTTCCATCAATTTTGATTTTTCTATAATTTGATTTATTAAACCAATTTTTAAAGCTTTTTCAGCTGAAATTATTTCACCTGTATAAATTAATTTTTTTGCTTCTGCACAGCCTATAATCTCAGGAAGTCTTTGAGTTCCTCCAAAACCGGGTATTATCCCCAGTTTTACTTCAGGTTGTCCAAATTTAGAATTGGGAGAAGCTATCCTTATATCACATGCAGCTAATAGTTCATTTCCTCCTCCAAGAGCATATCCATCTACAGCAGCAATAAATATTTTATCCATTTTTTCGATCATCTCAAAAATCGAATTTCCGAATTTTGAAAATTCAAGTGCTTCTTTTTCATTCATATCTTTCATTGCAGCTATATCTGCACCACCTACAAAAGCTTTATCTCCAGCTCCATTTATAATAACAGTTCTTATTTTTTTATTCTTCTTAAGCAAAACAAGCTTTTTCTCTAATTCTTTTAAGAGTTCTAAATTTAAGCTGTTAAGTACATGAGGCCGGTTTAAGGTAAGCAGTACAGTATATTTATTAATCTTTTTGTATTTTAAGATCATCAGCACCTCCCAAATATCTATTAATTATAGTCATAAAAACCACTTTTTGTTTTTCTGCCCAGCTTTCCTGACCTCACCATTTTTCTTAATAGAGGTGCAGGCCTATATTTAGGGTCTGAAAATTCACTATATAAAGTCTCCATAATCGATAGACATACATCAAGTCCAATTAAATCTGCAAGTTTAAGTGGTCCTATGGGATGATTTGCACCTAACTGCACTGCTTTGTCTATATTCTCTGCTTCAGCTCTACCTTCATCTAATATAAATACTGCTTCATTGATCATTGGTATTAATATTCTGTTTACTACAAATCCTGGTGCCTCTTCAACTAAAACAGCTTTTTTATTAATTGCTTGACTGAATTTTTCTATTTTTTTGTATGTGTTTTCTGAAGTAGTGAATGCTTTTATTAGCTCAACAAGTTTCATTTGAGGTACAGGATTGAAAAAGTGCATACCCATTATTTTATCTGGTCTTGTTGTAGATGCAGCCAATTCTGTTATACTTAAAGCTGATGTGTTTGAAACAATAATGCATTCTGGATTAACTGCCTTATCCAGCTCTTTAAATAAACTTTTCTTTATTTTTAAATTTTCACTAACAGCTTCAATAATAATATCTGAATCTATGATTTTTTCTAATTCAAAAGTAGAATCAATTCTATTTAATATCTCTTTTTTCTGATCATCTTTTATTTTCTGCTTTTCAACTTCTCTCTGCAGATTTTTTTCTATTTTTTTAATACCTTTTTCAACAACTTCTGCTGAAATATCTTTTAATACCACTGGAAAACCATTTGCTGCAGCAGTTTGAGCAATCCCACTTCCCATTGTTCCTGAACCTATCACAGCAATTTTTTCCATCTCATCACCTCACAACTATATATATTTATTATTTTTTTGAATTAAATTTCTCAAATGGTCTTTGGAGAAAAGACTTGTGCGGCTTATCAATAGGAGGACAGCCTTTCCTCCGTTCAGACCAAATTTACAGCTTATTATTAATTAGCAGCTTCCTGTTCACTGTAAGCTGTAGAATCTTCAATGTCACCTTCATACCAAACTCCATAACCTGTAAAACCATATATTACTGCAATTATAGGTACAAAAATTGCTAGATATACATAAGGAAAATATTCAGTAGTTGGAACACCTAAAGTTCCTGTAAAAAATACACCACATAACCCCCAGGGTACCATTGGGGAAAAAACTGTTCCTGCATCTTCTAAGGTCCTCGAAAGAACCCGCGGCAGCAGTTTTTTATTCTTATATTCAGGTATAAACATTCTACCAGTTATAATAATCGCCATATATTGACTTGCAGTAGCAAGATTAAGCCCTATTGCAGATACAACTGTTGTTGCAATAAGTCCACCTGTACTCTCTACAAGTGCACCAATCTTACCAAGAAATACCTCCAGCATTCTTGTTTTTTCAAGTATTCCACCAAGACCAACTCCTATAAAACCAAGTGAAACTGTCCACATCATACTCTGTAGACCACCTCTAGTTAAAAGAGAATCTACAACTTCAACACCTGTATTACCAACATATCCATAATTCATCACATTTGTTATATCAGTTAATGACTGGCCCTGAAAAGTCATAGCTAAAACTGCAGCAACAAGAGATGCAGTTATCATTGTAGGTAAAGAAGAAACCTTTTTAACTGCCATCCAAATTACAATTACTGGTGGTATTAGCATAATAGGATTAATAACAAAATTATCTTTTAATGTAGTTAAAATAATATTTACTTGTGAAGCATCAGCAGAACCTTTTACATAAAATGCACCCAAAATCCCATATACAAGAAGTGCAAGTAAAAATGCTGGAATGGTTGTGTACATCATACTCTTTATATGATCAAATAAATCAGCTTCACCAACAGCAGAAGCAAGATTTGTTGAATCAGAAAGTGGTGACATTTTATCACCAATAATTGCACCACTAATTACAGCACCTGCTGTCATAGCTGCTGGTACTCCAAGCCCAGTACCAATACCCATCATTGCAACACCAACTGTACCCCCAGAAGTATATGAACTTCCAGTTGACATAGATGTCAAACCAACTATTATTGAAGCAGCCATTAGAAAATATGAAGGTGATAATATCAGAAGACCATAATAAATTATAGTTTGAATAGTCCCTGATGCTACCCAGGTGCCAATTACAACTCCAATAATCATCAGTATTAACATCGGCAGCATTGCAAGATTTGCTCCATAAAGAAGAGCATCCTGAACCTCATTCCAACTATAGCCTGTCTGCATCGCCACAACTGCTGCTACTGCTATTGTCATAAGCAGAGTTACATGTACAGGGATACTTAACCAGAGAACTGAAACAGCCATCCCAACAGCTAAAAATAATAATACAAAAAGTGAACCACCAAAACTCGGAACTTTATCATAAATTTCGTTTTTTCCCGTCATTTAAATAATTCCTCCTTTGATAAATTCTATTACCCAAAATATACCCGTTATACTTATATATATATCACCACCCTCTATATCCACACTGCAGAATATCCTTCTTATTTTAAATATTTTTAGCAGCTGAATTTAATCTACAAGTATTCTTATCAGATAATCAAAAATTATCTCTGCAGTTTTAAGAACTGTATCAAGTTCTACATATTCATCAGCACTATGGTAGTTTTCACCATTTGCTCCAATAACATATGTAGGAAGTTTTGCTCTAGAGCCAAGGTAATTAAAATCACCTACACTTGAAAAATAGGCATTATTACTTTTTTTACCAGTGGCTGATTCAATACTTTCTTTTATTGCCTTAGTATAAGGATTACTTTCCGAAACCACATAAGATAGAAAACCACCATTATCTTTATGGGGAGCATCTCGAAAATTCATTACATATTGACCTTCAATATCAGCCCTTGCTGCAGCATCAGCTACTTCTTTACGTAGATATTTTCTATCCTCACCAATAGTGACATGACGAAAAACAGAAAATGAAGCTTTATCAGGAACTGACATAGGTTCTCCACCACCTTCTACATCAAGCACACAAATTGAGCCAGGTCCCAATTTTTCATGAGATTTAAGTTCGCTTTTCTCTAGCTCAAGCATGACTTTTGAAGCCTCATTAATAGCATTTATCCCTTTTTCTGGATTTGCACCATGAGCTGATTTACCCTTTAATTCCACTGTGTATTTCCAGCCTCCACGGGCACCGAGACAAAGACATGGAAATTCTACACCTGTAAATCCACCACTTGGCTCTGGAACAATTGCAACATCAGCATCATCTATAATACCGTCCAGTATTAAAGCATCAGTTCCCAATCCATAAGGTCCTTCTTCATCACTTACAAAGGTATATAAGATTTCTCCATTAAAATCATCTACTGTATTATTAAATGCTTCTAATGCAAGCATAATTGCGGCATCTCCACTTTTCATATCTAGAGTACCAAGTCCATACATCTTCCCATCTTCTACTTCAGCACCCAAAGGATCTTTTGTCCACCCCTCACAAATATTTACAGTATCAAGATGTCCATTCAGGAGTACTTGTGGTCCTTCGGAATTTCCAATGATTTTTCCAATTACATTTGTTCCTCTAAAATCTGTTATCTTTTTTTCATGAAACTTATGATATTCTGCATTTAATCCATGTTCTTTCAGCCAGTTATGTACAAATTCCATTATTTCATCTTCATGAAAAAAAGGACTGTGAATCTGAACCAATTGTCTCAGTAATTTCTCAACTCTTTCTGAATTAATGTACTTTCTGTGATCTGAATTACTCATCAAAAAATTTACCTCCTGTAATAAAATGTTTTTTTAATAAAATAAAAGAAATTTATACAATTTTTATTAAATTATATTCACTAATTAAATTATGCATTAAATGTGCCATTGAGCGAAGATAATCTAAAAATTCGAAATTTTACCTAAAAAAAAGCAAAAAAATAATGATATACCCATAAATTTGGGGATATCATTATAAAAAAGTTAATATAAAATATTATTTAATTAGATTAACTGCAGAAATTTGATTAATTTTCATTTCAATAAAGATTATGATACATATATGAATCAATAATTCATAATTGTATCAAAACTGCATAAATTTTAACTATATTTTATTATTTCCTTAATTTCCTGCTGTAAACCACTGAATATCAGGGAAAAATAAGATAATTACAAATTTTAAGACTATTGTTTGATTCATTCTTGTATCAAAATCTTCTATAAATTATATTTTTTCATTTTTCTAACCACTGTAGGCTGACTTATACCGAGAAGTTCTGCCATAGCCCTTGTTGTATCAAATTTATTCTTTGCTTTTATTAACATTTTCTTTTCAAGTTCTGCTACTGCTCTATTAATATTAAAATCTGTGCTGGAAATAATACTTTCTAAAAATGCTTTTTTCTGATCTTCTATATTTAATAAATCAGGCTCTAAATCATCAATATCTATTACCTCATGTGGTACCATTACAACGAGCCTCTCTATCGTATTTTTTAATTCTCTTACATTACCCGGCCAATCATAATTTTTAAAAAAATTGAGAAGACTTCCAGCAATCTTTTTATTTGTACTGAATTTTTTATTACACTTATGGAGAAAATGTCTTACCATAGGTGTAATTTCCTCTTTTCTTTCCCTTAAAGAAGGTACATGAATTGGAACAACATTAAGTCGGTAAAAAAGATCTTCTCTAAAATTACCATCTGCTACTTCTTTTTTGAGCTCTTTGTTTGTAGCTGCAATAATTCTGGTACTTATTTTTATTGGATCTGTACCACCAACTCTGTAAATTTCTCTTTCCTGAATGGCTCTTAAAAGTTTTACCTGCAGCTGAATCGGCATTTCTCCAATTTCATCCAAAAGCAGTGTCCCATCTTCAGCAAGTTCAAAAAGTCCAGGTTTTCCCTTTTTGTTTGCACCAGTAAATGCACCTTTTTCATAACCAAAAAGCTCTGATTCAAGCAAATTTTCTGGTATTGCTCCACAGTTAACCTTAATAAAAGAACCCTTATTTTCTTTTAAATTTGTTGCTTTGTGGATTATCTTGCCAACAATCTCTTTTCCTGAGCCTGACTCACCAGTAATTAAAACAGTGGAGTTAAAATTTCCGAGCCTTATTGCTAGATCAACTATTTCTTCCATCTTTTGACTTTCAATAATTATATCTTCAGCTTCAAACTGCTGAGCTCTTAATTTTTTAAGTTCATTATAATATCTAGCTGTCAATTTTTTTGTTTCAGCAAGTTCTTTTCTCATCATAGAGAGTTTTTTCATATCTCTTACAGTAGTAACAACTCTGACTATATTACCTTCATCATCAAATACTGGAGTTCCTGTAACCATAACTTCAACACCAGTTCTTATTTCATGTGTTATAGTGACCGCTTTTCTTTCTTTTAAAACATGTAAAGTAACAGATTCTGAATAATAACCCTCATCAACAAGTTCCTTCATGTGCTTTCCTATAACTTCTTCAGATTTAATTCCACTTATTTCTTCATAAGTACTATTTATTCGAGTTGTATAACCTTTACCATCAGTTATATATAATCCATCTGAAATGGCTTCAATTATAGTATCAAGCTCCCTGTTAAGATTTTGACTATAATCTAATTCTTCAGAAATAGTCTCTAAATCCGATATATCTTGAAAAATTCCTACTGCTCCAATTATTTTATCATCTTTATATAGTGGATTTCTATTACTTATAACAACCTTATCACCTATTTTTAATTTTTGTGCAATTTCTTCTTTACCAGTATTCAAAATCTCAGGCAGACCTGTATGAGGTACAATATTTTCTATTGGACTACCTAAAGCTATTTCTTTATCAATTTCGATAATTTCTGAGGCTGCCTTATTGAAAATTTCAATTATACCCTCAGAATTTACTGCTACAATAGCATTTCTTGTAGATTCTAATATTTTAGTTAACTTTTCAATAATTTCCTTATTGTAATCATAAAAACCTTTAACCAAATCAGACTTTGTAAGCATCCCACAAATATTACCTTTTTCATCAACAACAGGCCACCTTCCAAATGGTTTAGAACAGGTCACATCAGGTGAATCATTTTTTTTGACAGTCACAATATCCTTTGTCATATGATTTTTAACAGGCTCTAATTGGTCAGTATCATTAAGATATGCATTAATTATATGACTTTTTGTTAGCAAACCTACCATTTTACCTTTTTTATTTATTATAGGAACACCATCAATTTGCTTTTCAAAAAAAAGCTCAGCAGCAGACTTAAGAGAATGATTTTCTTTTAAAGTCAGAACATTCTTACTCATAATATCTTTAATTTTCATCAAGCTCATCTCCTTAAAAATTAAAAAATATTATCTAAGTACTTATATTCTTCAATTTTTGTAATATTCTGTAATATAATTTTACAGTAAATTTTCTGGTTTTGCAATAAATAATTTTATTATTATTTATTTAATTTAAGCCCATTCTAAATAAACACACAGCAAAAAAAGACCGCCAGTCCTCAGACTGCCGATCTTATTGTAAAAATTATTATTATATTTATCTTTTTACTGGTCTTATTTAAAGTAAAAATTTAGTAAGATTAGTGACAAAAACCAGGTCCATATCCACTAAAACCAGCAAAATCTTGATTAAATCTATTTCCTCTACTGCTAGATCGCATACCATAACCCTGGTCAAAATCTCTTCCTTGAAAACTACTACTGCCGCTTCTTCTGTCCATCATACCTGGACCAAACTGAGAGTCTCTATTAAAACGTCCAGATCTATCATCATCAAAACGATTTTGAAAATTTTCTTTGTTTTCTTCAATCACCTGCAGCTGTTCATCAGTTAAAATTGACTGTATTTTTTCTTGATTTGCAGTTCTCATTTCGTTCATTTCTTCTGCTAGTACTTCAATTTCATCTTTTACTCTCCCAATTTCTTCATTAGCTGCATCTTTCATATATAAATCTCTTAGTTCCCAATTTAATTCTCTAAGCTGATCTCTGAGTTCTTCTGACTCATTATAAAATTCTGCTCGGTATTCTGACATTTTATCAATTTGAGATTCTGCAAGCTCAACCTGCCTATAATCTGTACCATAATTGTGTGCTTCATTATTGTAACTTCGACCAGATTTAGCCTGTGGTCCTTGTGCATATGTCATTCCTACAAAAGCTGTCACTACAAAAGTCATTACTAAAAATCCTGTTAATAATTTTTTCATTTTTATTTCACTCCTTAAATTTATATTTCATTTTTAACTTCTAACTAAATTATAGGAGTCAAATTTGAAGGAATTATGAATTTATAAAATTAATTTCAACTTTTTTATTATTATTCGGCATTTGCTGTTTTTTTATCTCTTTCTGCAGCACCTAAATTTCGATTCTGCCCATATTAGAGATTGCAATTTTGCTAAAATATAATTATAATTAAAGTATAAGTTAAGAGCTTATAGAGGAGGCTCACAATATGACCAAAAAAATTATAGTTTTAACCCTACTAACAATCTTAGTTTTTACATCTATTAGTGCAGCTGTAGATCTTGATGATTTTGATAAAAGCTTATTTATCAGAGTCTTTAAAGATGTTGATTCAGATGATTTGGATTATATGGCTAAATTAGGTCTAAACAGCAGAGATATTAGCCTTGTTTTATATTACTACAGTAATTCTGGTAAGGAGCTGGATGAAGAAGAATTAAGAAATATTGCCCTCACGAGAGAAAGATTGAGAGACTTCCACCGGTATTTTGGTCTACCATATATAATATTTGATGATGAGCTGATAAGATTTAGACATCCCAGACGAGACAGACATTATCCACCTTTTGATGTAAATAAATATGACAAAAAATTTGAATTTGAAGGTGGAAGCGAAAAAATTAAAGTTCGTGGACCCAACTATGAGTATAAATATAATAATAAATTTACTGGTGTTGAAGAAAAAATAGAAATCAAAAAGCAGAAATATGAATATTATTATAAAGATGATAATATGATAGAAATGCTGGATGTACATTATGCAAACAATAAATACAGCTATTATTACAAGAATCTAAATAGCAGTAGAACAATAAAAAAAGAAGGAAGAGGCAGAATAGCTGAAAGAGATCTTATCTATGAAGAGTTGAAAGAAAGATATTATGAACTAGAAGATCAAACAGAAGATAAGAAAGATCATAAAAAAGATAATGATGATAAAACCAAAGATGACGCTGATAATGACAGCAATATTAGTTTTAAAATTGAAATTAATCTAAGTAATTTGTTTAATTAAAAAAATGCTATTTAAAGTAAAAAACCCAAAATTTTTGGGCTTTTTACTTTAATTATTCTTTTGTATCTTCCCCTTGTCCCCCGCTTTAAACAAACATGCATTAGCTTCATCATAATCAATATGCATATTTAAATGATAATCTTTATTTACCCTAATAAGAACATCTTTAAAAACAACTGGCCGTTCTGTAAGTACTTCAACAGAAACAATTTCTCCATCTAAAACATCCAGTCTTTCTGCATCTTCAGGAGTCATATGAATATGCCTTTTTGCTATAATTACACCTTCATCCAGTTTTATTACATTATTGCTAGAAGCAATAAATGCTGAAGCACTATTTTTTGTATCCCCTGAAAATCTTAATGGAGCATCGATACCAAGCTTAACAGCATCAGTTTTCGACAACTCAACTTGAGATTTGCTTCTTGCCGGTCCTAGTATAGCAGAGTTCTCAATAATTCCTTTACTTCCAATGATTTTCACTTTTTCTTCAGCTAAAAACTGACCAGGCTGAGACAATTCTCTTTTTGGAGTTAAATTATAATCTGTTCCAAAGAGTTTATCAATATCATCCTGTGAAAGGTGGACATGTCTTCCAGAAGCTTCAATTGGAATTGTCCGTTCAGCTGTCCTCTGCTGAATATTTATAATTATTTTTTTTATAGCTTCCTTCAGTTCTGCAGTATCCAATTTTCTATCACCTCTTTAATTAGAAAGCAGCTGCTTTTATAACTAACTTAACAATACTGCTTACCTGATATTCTAGACTAGATTTATAAATAAAATTTTTAAATTCTCTAATTGTTTTTATATCTTTATTTTTTAGAAAAATTTTTTCCGCAAGTTCTATAATAAAGCCCTGACCAAGAGCTCTTTTTTTCAGATCTGTTATTTCCTTAAAATCAAGGCATAAACCTTCTTCATAAATTCTCATAATAATAGTACAAGCAGTTAAAGAAATAACCTCGTAAAGATAGTCTTCAAAATACTTTTCTAAATATAAATTAGCATATAAATTATCATAGTGGGAATATTGATAAACCAAATCAGAATAATTATTTTTATATTCATTATATATATCTTCCAAAAGATCCAGCAGATACTCTTGATATTCTTTTCTCGACGGTCTATAATCCATCCCAATTATAGAGCTGTAATTTAAGATAATATTTGCTAAAAGTCTCGCCATATCATAAGATGCTGGCCCATACATTGCATATTCACTATCAAATATTTTTACATGATTTTTGCCAACAAAAATATTTGATGTATGCAGATCTGCGTGAACTAAACACTGTTTTTTGCTTTTAAATATCTTTCTGATTTTTTCAACTTCATTTTTCAGATCTTCGTTATTTCTGAATTCTTCAATCTTTTCTGTCAATAGTGGATTGATATTTTTATCTGAAGCTTCGAGCAGAGCACCTGAAAATAAGAGCTTATCCCATACCTCAACACCTTTGGACTTATTAAAAAAATCAGATAGTATATTAAAATCATTTTCTTCTAAAAATAATCTAGAAGTAAAAAAGTCTTTTTTTGCTAAAAACTCACCCAGCTGTTTTCCCAGATGATCAAATTTTTTGCCCCTGATTAATGCACTTCTTAAAATTTCAAAGTTATCAAGAAATTCAATCAAAAGAATATTATTTTCTTGATCAAAATAATATATTTTTGGTACATAATCAGGACAGATTAAATCCATTAATTTTATCGAAAAATACTCAGCATATATCCTTTCTTTAGGCAGTGGTATGTGGATATTATCTTCTGCAGCTCGTCTTACAAAGGGTAATACCTGTTTAAAAATAACTTTTTTATTATTTTTTTTATCTTCAATTAAAATCAAGTTATTAGCAAGACTGTTTACACTTAGACTTTGAGAATGGAGATTAGAGGCAGTGATTTTGCTGTTCTCAGCAAATAAATTCGTCTTATTTTTAATATAGTTTACTGCTTCTTCTTTTTTAATCAGTTCATTTAACAGCATCACTTAACCTCCCCAATAAATACCCTTCATTTTTCATCTATATATTCTGAAAGTTGATGTAAACCTTCTCTTGTAACAGCACTGGTACAGAATATTTTTTCAGCACCAGACATTTCTAATGTGTCCCTAGCATATTCAAGATCTGCTTCATCTGAGTCAATTTTTGTAACTATCCCAATTACAGGTCTGGCAAATGCAGAAGCAAAAGCTGGCGGAAGATAATATTGCTCTGCAGTAGCATCAGCAACCAATCCAATTACAGCGGCATCTTGAGCTGCTGAGATTAAGGAAGTATAAAATCTCCTGTTTTCAATATACTCGCCTGGTGTATCAATAGCTTTGTTTTCATATTCTAAACTCTGGGTTCTCTTTTCAATTTCCCTATATTCTTTACCTTTTAAGGCTTCAAGTAATGTTGTTTTGCCAGCCTTGGTACCACCAATTAAAATAATTTTCTTCATGATTATGACCTCGTTATTTTAGCAGTATCAAAACCAAGTATACTTTCAAGAGTATACAAAACATTTTTTAGAGCTGATTCTACATTAGATACTTTACCACAAATAACTAAGGAACCACTAAAGCGATCAATAAAACCTATTTCTACATCAGCGTTTTTAGTTGCTGCATCAGCAGCAATAATTGCCGCCTCACTAGGTGTTATAGTCATAATACCTAGTGCATCACTACTTATATTTAAACCTATTTTTTTGTAGATATCATCTGTGGGGTGTGCTATCAAGTGAACCAGGGTGACCTGTTTACCAGGTACATACTCCTGAATTACCCTTTCTTTTTTTGACATATTATCTCCTCCAGATCGTCCAGCAGCTAAAGACTTACCTTATCGACCACTTATTATCTTTAAACTAAAATAATTATTTTATTATTCTTAGCTTTTATTTTCATTAATAAGATCATTAAGTACATCTTTTATATGATTTTCAACAATTTTTTTGGCTTCTCTTGCGATAACTAACTCTTCATTGGTAGGAATTACATAGACATCAACAGCTGAAGAATCTGAACTGATTTTTATTTCTTCTCCTCTGTTATTATTTTTAACTTCATCAATTTCAATACCCAAGTATTCAAGATTTTCTAATATTTGAGATCTGACCTCTACTGCATTTTCTCCAATACCTGCAGTAAAAATCAAAAGATCAACTCCACCCATTAAAGCTATATAAGCACCAATATATTTTTTTACCCTTCTGCAAAAAATATTAACAGCAAGTTCTGCACGTTTGTTTCCTTTTTCTGCTGCTTCAGCTAATTCTCTAAAATCATTGCTTACACCAGAAATACCAAGTACTCCACTTGCTTTATTTAAAGCTTGATCTACTTCTTCAATTGTCATATCTCTTTCTTTCATTATATAAGGAATTATGCCTGGATCCAAATCTCCCGGCCGTGTCCCCATAACTAGCCCTTCTAAAGGTGTAAGCCCCATACTTGTATCAACAACTCTACCCTGATCTATGGCCGCCATACTGGCACCATTACCTAAATGACAGGTAATAATTTTTAATTTATCATAATCTTTATTTAAAATCACAGCTCCCCTCTCAGAAACATATTTATGAGAAGTACCGTGAAAACCATAGCGGCGAACCCCATTTTCTTCATACCATTCATACGGCAGAGCATAGAGGAATGATTCTGCCGACATTGATTGATGAAAAGCTGTATCAAAGACTCCAACATCAGGCGTTTTAGGCATCAATTTTTTACTGACTTCAATACCAATTATATTTGCAGGATTATGAAGTGGGGCAAGCTTAATATTTTCTCGGAGAGCATCTATTACAGCTTTTGTTATTAATACTGAACCTGAAAATTTTTCTCCTGCATGCACAACTCTATGCCCGACAACATTTATCTTATCCATGTTTTCAATAACTCCATGTTCTCGGCTCTGGAGAATATCTAAGACCATCTCAATTGCTTGATTATGGTCTTTAATATTTTCTTCAATCACAACTTCATCACCATCAGTATTATGTTTTAAAAATGAAATTTCTTCACCTATCTTTTCAACAAGTCCCTGGGCAGCGACTTTTTCATCTTCCATATTTATCAACTGGTACTTCAAAGAAGAACTTCCACAGTTTAAAACGAATACATTCATAAGATCTTTCCCTTCTATAATAATGTTTTAAATACATCTTTATCTGGTGAAGAAATAAATACTTTATTATACAGCATTCCATTGCCTTTTGTTACAGCTTCACCTGCGTTTAAAGCCTGCTGTACTGAACTAACATCTCCTGTAAAAGTAACATATGCTTTGCCTCCAAGGCCTGTACCAAGTCTAACCTGGATCAGTTTTACATTAGAAGCCTTTGCAGCAGCATCTGCACCGATAATTGCACTAGGCATAGAAAAATATTCTAGTACACCAACAGCATTTACATCTTCTATTTCGGTTGTTCCATTAATAGCACTGATTAGATCATTATGAATTCTAGAAACTATCATATCATCTACCAAAAATGGCCCTGAAGCTTCTTTACCTGAAGAAATTGATGATTTAACAGCACTAACATCACCAGAAATCAAGATTGTGTATTTACCAGGACAGTTTGGCTGGGCCAGAATCACATCAACATCTGCAGCTTTTTTCATAACATCTGCCACTTTAATCCCCTGGCTTATGGAATTAAATTCAAGCATGCCAATTGTTCTTATCATAATACCACCTCTGCACTTCTTATAATAACTTTAGTGTTATCTGCTTTCTTTACTGTACCACTTATGCTGGCATGAATGTTAACACTTAAAGCATTTTCTTTTGCTCTGCCAATTAAGTCTCCTCTTTTAATTTTTTGTCCTTCGCTTACAGCTAATTCAGCAGGAGCCCCGATATGCTGACTTAAAGGAATTATAACCTCATTAACTTCTAATTCAACAGAATTATAAAGTTCTTGATGATTGTATTTGCTTAAGTCCAGTCTTGCTATCTGCCTATCTGTTGGTATTTTCCTGTATTCACGCATCGGATGCGGCTCATACTCAGTTTTGCTGCTTTCATATTTTTCATCAATCTTTTCAATATAATATTCATTAACCAATCTTGGAGATAAAGCCATTGGACAAGCATATAACTCACATATTCCACATAAACAGCAGAGCTGTGCTGATTCAAAAATCTCAGCTGAATCTACCTCTTCATAGGCTAAGGCTCTCATAATCCTATGCGGCTCTAGACCATGACCATTTAAATAACGTGGACAGTATTCTGTACAGAGAGTACACTGTATACAGGCAGCTTTGGCTTTATTTTTTATATGCTCCATACTCTGCTGGTTTCTCTCAATAACAAATTGATCTTTTGGCAGGATAATTATTGATCCATCTGTTTTTGTAATTACAGCATTATCAATATCTTCATCTTCAACTAAATTATCTCCCATCATAGGACCTCCGAGAATTACTGCAAATTCATTAAGAGTACTGCCACCTGCAGCATTAATACATTCACGGACAGGTGTACCTATTGGAACTTTTACAATCCTTGGCTCATTAACTTCTGCCAAAACAGAGACATATTTATCTATTACAGGCTTATCCTGATCTGCTCGATAACTATTGTAAATAGTCCCAATATTGGTGACTACACAGCCAACCTCCAATGGAATTCCCATTTCAGGTACTACTCTTCCGGTAATATCTAAAACCATTGTATGTTCATCACCTGCAGGATAAAAACTATCCATTAAGAAAAATTCTATATTATAGCCTTTATCCTCTACAACTCTTTTTAAACAGGCATATTCATTTTCATATTTTCTTTTCAGAGCAAAGACTGTCTTGTCGACCCCAATGCTCTCTGCTACCATTTTTACACCCTCTACTATTTCTGCTGGAAAATGACTCATCAGAAATTTATCAGAGCGCAGTAATGGCTCACACTCAGCTCCATTTATTATTAAATATTCAGCTTCACAGTTATATTTAACGTGAGAGGGAAAACCGGCACCGCCGGCTCCAACCACTCCCGCTGCTGCTATTTTATCAATAAGGCTCATATTACAACCCCTCTCAATACCTTAATCAAAGATCGTTCAACTCCTATTTAAATGATAGAGAATCCATCTACTAAAATACATCTTCTCTGCCTTGTAAATGTTCTGGCACAGGTTATACCTTCACCAGTTGGACCGGCAATAGTAAATGAACTAAATCCTTCTCCACCTGCACCTAAACCAGCAAATGATGGTGCATTTTTTACATAAATAGTAGTGCCAATTCTCTTAGCAAATGCTGTTAGATTATCAACATTTTTTGAGTGGATCATTGCAGAATGACGATTACCGTTTTCAATTTTCACACCCATATCCATTGCTTCTTTAAAATCTTTAGCACGGACCAGTGGAATTACCGGCATCAATTGTTCTTTAAGTACCAGTGGATGATCAATATCTACATCAATTAAAACCATTCTTAAATCTTGATCTATTGCTTCAATTCCTGCTTTTTCTAAAATATATGCAGCATCTTTACCAACTAAAGCTTTATTTATTGAACCATCTTCATCAATAATTACTCTTTCTAATGGTTTAGGATCTTTGACAAGCTGTACGCTTTCTTCCAGTAAACATTCAATTAACTTATCCGCAATACAGTCTAAAGCAACAATTGCTTTTTCCGAAGTGCATAAAAGATTATTATCCATTGCTGCACCTCTCACAATATCATTAGCAACTTTAGGAAAATCAACAGTATCATCTACTAATACTGGGGGATTTCCAGCTCCTGCACCTATCGCTTTTTTACCTGAAGATAATGCAGCTCTAACAACACCATGTCCACCTGTTGCTACTATCATTTCAATTCTATCATCTTTCATACATCTTTCAACAGTCTGTAATGTTGGTTCTGCAACTGCTGTAATAAGGTTTGCTGGACCACCTGCATCAATAATAGCTTTGTTTATTGCTTTTATTGCATATAGTGATACTTTTTTTGCATTAGGATGGGGATTAAACACAACACTGTTGCAGGCTGCAATCATGCTAATTGCATTATTAATCACCGTTTCACTTGGATTTGTAGAAGGAGTAATAGAGCATATTACCCCAAATGGTGCCTGTTCAACAATTGCAAGTCCCAATTTTCCACTATAAGCTTCAGTAGTTAATATTTCTGTCCCTGGAGTTTTATCAATAGCCAGCTGATTTTTAATAACTTTATCTTCACAGCGGCCCATACCTGTCTCTTCTTCTGCCATTACAGCCATTTTTTCTACATGGTTATGCAGCTCTTTTCTAACAGCTGTAATTAGCGGTTCTCTTTCTTCAATTGAAAATTTAGACTGCAGCTCTTTTTGAGCTTTTTTAGCTTCACTTATAGCTTCTTCCATTGTGCTGAAAACTCCATAATCTCCGGAAGAACCTGAAGGCTTTTGGTCTAGTTCCTTTAGCACTTTATTTATTATTTGCGAAAGCTCTTCTTTATTGAAATCCATTCTCTTACCTCCTTAAAAATATCTATCAACTATTGGTATAACGGTTATTAAAGAATTCCACTCCTGCCTCAGCTACTGACATATCTTCTTCAACTGAACCACCACTAACCCCTATAGCTCCAACAACTTCTCCATTTGCTTTTAATGGAAATCCACCACCAAAAAGTACGATATCATCACAGGCAGTATCTATTCCATACAGCATTTTCCCCGGCTGAGAAAGTTCACCTAATTCATCACTTCTCATTTTTAAAGCATAAGCTGTATAAGCTTTGGCCTGAGAAATTTTTATACTAACAGGAAGTGCGTTATCCATTTTTTTAAAGGTAATTAATCTTCCATCATCACCTACGACTGAAATAATCATCGGCACATTAATCTGCTCTGCTTTTTCCAAGCACTTTTCAGATATTTTTTCAGCAATATTAAGATTAATTTTCATTTTAATATTCCTCACTTTCTAAGATGTTACAGACTTTTTCTGTAACTAATTCAATTAAATATCTTTGGTCAGATGTCCTGCTTAAAATATAGATCAAATCAGATAATCTATTTACATAACTGTGGACCAACTCAGAAAACTCTACACCTTCTATTAATTCTGCAGAAGCCATTCTTCGTTCAGCTCTTCTGCAGATAGTTCTACAAATATCAAGGTAACTTCCTAATTCACTCTGCCCTGGTATTGTAAAACCATCAAAATCAAAATTAGCCTGATAATAATCTAACCTTTTGTCAATATAATCCAAATCTTCTTGAGTGATTCTCTTTTTGTATTTTTTTTGACGTGAAGCCAATTCTGCCGATAAAATGAACAAATCTTTCTGCACATGACAGATGACATCTTCGATATCCTGATAGGGACATTTGACACGGATTAAACCAAGCCATGAATTTAACTCATCTACAACACCATAAGCTTCAACTTGTGGATCAGATTTTAAAACTCTTTCTCCACTCAAAAGACTTGTCTTCCCTTTATCACCTCTTTTGGTAGCAATAGAAGACAAAGTTACCACCTCCTAAAAACTCGACTCGTCGAGTTCAATTTCATCAATAATTCCTATTATGGCATGATCTATAGGACTGTTTTTCAGGTGGTCAGTTAAACGGGCTGAACTTCCTTTAACTACAAGTACTGTTTCTCCAATACCTGCGCCAACACTGTCAACTGCTACCACACATTTATCTTTTCTAAATTCTTCAAATTGTGGACAAACAATAAGCAGCTTTGTACCCACTAATCCCTCGTCTTTCTGAGTAGCAACTACATTTCCAACTACTTTTGCTATGAACATATTATCATCCCTTTATTTTCTGCAATATCCCTAGCATATGGTGTAATTACAGCATCTTCTCTTACCTGAACTACCTCTATATGCTCTGCCAAAGGATTAATTTCTCTATAAGTAATCACTTTACTATCTAAAAAAACCGTATTTTTATCTGTTGATTTATTTATCTTGTCATTTTCTATTTTAAATTCATGATCAAAATTATCATTCTGAGTAATGTTAGAATCAAATATTTTTAATGCTGTATCTGTGATTTTTAAAGCATCAATAACTTTTATGCCATAACTCTGTAATTTTGCCAGATGTTGTTGATTATCTGCTAAAAGTGGTTCCGGCAGTTTATTTAAACCAAATTCCTGCCAGCCTTCTCCATTTAAATCAGCTGCGTTTTTAGCTGCAATAACTGGAAGCCCTAAAATTAATGATTTAAAAATATAATAAATAACATCTGTATCTAAAAAATGAGAAGCAAGCTTTGCAGCAGAATTCATAGTTAAGATAGGAACTATTACTAAATCTCTATCTTTAATATTAGTCAGAGCAGATTTTGCATCTACTATTTGAGCTCCTAATTCTGCAGCAATATTTTGACAATCTAAAACTTCTTCTGCACTTTCTGAAAAAATTAACTGCCAATCTATTTCAAATTTATTATCAAGATTTTTAAGCTGATTAATACTTTTTTGATAATCAATTTTACCACCTGTAAAAACAGCGGTAATCTTCTTTTTGCTGATATTTGTTTTTTGATCTAAATTTAGTGCATTTAAAACTTCTTTTACAATTCTACTTATCAATTCAACACTTACTTCAGCCATATTCTTACCTCCATCTTCAACTAACTGCAGTAAAAGGCAATACCGAGGGGAGTTACCAGTAATGTCTGTGAAGGTTTAACGATTTTTAAACCCGTTCTATCTGCAAGTACATTTTCTATGCCGTTAATAGCACTTGTCCCACCAACAAGATAAACTGTTTCTGCCTTGTATTTTCCTATATGATTATTAATAATTGAAGCAATTTTTTCTATAACTGGTATTACCATCGGAAAAATTTCTGCCTGATGTTCAGGAGATCTTTTCATCTTTTCTGCTTCTTCAACACTAATTTTTAAACCACCAGCTATAACGAGATTTAAATGTGTACCTCCAGTTGCTTCATCTGCAGTATAAACTACCTCACCTTCTTGGAGAATAGATATTCCTGTTGTTCCACCACCAATATCAACAACTACTCCTCTTTCTATACCAAGTACAGCTGCTGCTGCAGTTGGTTCATCAACAACATTTGTGACTTGAAAACCTGCACCTTGAACTACATTTTTAAAGGTATCTATGTCTCTATCACCAGTACCTGGTGGTACGGCAGTTGCAGCATATTCAATATTCCTATTTAATATGCTTTCTAATTCTAATTTCATATTTTTTACTATTTTCATAGCTCCTAGATAATCTACAACCAATCCATCTCTAATAACTGTTCCTTCTGTGCTGGAAGCTAAAAGAGGCTTATTTTGTTCATCAAGTAGAGTTAAAACAAGATTTGCTGTACCAAGATCAATTCCTGCTTTAATTTTACCCTCATAAGCTAAATTTTTTGGTTTATTTTTAATTAAATCTGCTAGTAAATCTAAAGTATAGTTAGCTTTCTCAACAAATTTATCCATATAAGTTATAATCCTCCATCAAAGATTAAAAACATTTTTTTTATCCCCCTTCAAAATTATGATGAAGGGGGATTATTTATATATAATAGGATCTTATAATTGTGATTCGTCTAATTCTTCTTCTGCTAATAATTTAGGTAGAAGTGTTTCTACATCTTGATGTGGTCTTGGAATTACGTGAACTGAAATTAATTCTCCAACTCTACCTGCTGCTGCTGCACCTGCATCAGTAGCAGCTTTAGTTGCTCCAACATCACCTTTTACCATAACAGTGATTAAACCTGAACCTATTTTTTCATAGCCTATTAGTTTAACATTAGCTGCTTTTACCATTGCATCAGCAGCTTCAACTGCTCCAATAAACCCTTTAGTTTCAATAAGACCTAAAGCTTCACCGTTCATTTTTGTATTCCCCCTTCTATTTATTCATCATCACCCATAATTTCTTCATAGTGAATACAGTCTGTTCTTAATTCTCCTTTTCTGCGCGGACAATCTGGATCTCCACAGAGGTTACATATGTCTTCATCATCTTTTTCTTCATCTTTTTCTTCATCTTCTTCATCTTCTTCATCTTCTGCATCTTCATCAAAATATTCTGTTTCATCTAGTTCTTCTTCAACTTCTTTTTTAGGTTCATCATCATATGCTGATTCTTCTTCCTCTTCTTCGGAATCAAACTCTTCTTCAGAATCTGGAACTTCATCTTCTGCTTCATCTAATTCTTCTTCAGATTCTGCTGTTTCTTGTTCTTGATCAGATTCTTGAATGTCAGCCTCCATTTCTTCCTCTTGCTCATCTAAATTAACCTCTTCTGGTTGATCTTCGATATCTAGCTCTTCAGTTTCTTCTTTACTTTCCTTAACTTCTACCATTTCTTGAGGTTCATTTGTGCTTATATCAGCGCTTTCTTCAGGAGTTTTATCTTCTTTATATCCTACCGTATCATCGGTAAAGATCATTTTTTTATCAACATCCTGGTGAGGTCTTGGGATTACATGAGAAGCAAATACTTCTCCCAACCTGGATGCAGCTGCTGCTGCAGCATCGACTGCAGACTTGACTGCTCCTATATCACCAGAAAACTTAATAACTACCATACCACCACTGCTTAATTCATAACCAACAAATTTTACATTAGCTGATTTTAGTGCTACATCTGCAGCTTCATAAGCAGCAAGTAGTCCTACTGTCTCAATCATACCTATTGCAGTTCTGGACATATTCCCTCCTTCCTTTGCTTAGCTATTTAATTACTATTTTCTATATTTTTTAGTGCTTCCATTACTAGTTGTGTTATTTCTTTTACAGCATCTGATTCATGATTAGAATCTATACCATCTTTAGAATCTAATTCGGCTTTATTAACAGAATTACTGTCTACTGTCTTTTTTTCTGCGTCTTTAGTTGTATTGTTTTCTGTATTTTTAGTAACTGGATTATTATGTGTATTGTCTTCATTTTCACTTAAAGTATAATAATCATCTTCCTGAGTAATTTCTTTGATTGGAATTCCTTTTACAAGCCTTGCTGCATTTGAGCCCATAATCTTTGCCTGAAAATATTTATCAATCTTTTTCTTGAAAAAAGGATTGTTGACATTCATTTTTTTATGCTGAATTACTATCTGACTTTCATCTCCAAGAGCAATTCCTACACCAAGTCTAGATTTTTGGGCTGCATCTAGTGCAAGTTGATTAACATTTGCTTCACTGAAATAGTAATCAAAGGGTATTCCTTCTTCTTCTAACCCATAACAGATATTATCAAAAAGATGATTTGACTCATACTTTTTCTGCAGTCCTATATAAACAGAAGGTCTATTAGATTGATCAACCATTTATGACACTTCCCTCCGTTTCAAGATAGGAAAGCACTAATCCAGTAGCTACAGCATTTCGGGGTCCCATTACACCTCTAATATTTCCACTTCCTGCAACTACACTATATTCAGAAAGTCGATTAGATATTAGGGTTGGAATTTCAAAATCTTTTGCAGAGCCGCCAACCATAACAACAAAATCAATATCTCTTATGTTTCCGGTTGGAATAATT
Source organism: Halanaerobium sp. (assembly GCA_018399955.1). Taxonomy (GTDB): domain Bacteria; phylum Bacillota; class Halanaerobiia; order Halanaerobiales; family Halanaerobiaceae; genus Halanaerobium. Next base: position 34,791 of record JAGYNO010000004.1, read on the forward strand.
CTTTCTAATGCTCTTATTGCATTTCTTACAAAAACATCATTTTTAGCTTCTCTTCTAACCTGTCTGATCCTATCTAATGAATGGTCAGAATGAATCGGAACCTTTTCATCATCAGCAAGAATAATTACTCTTCCAAATAATTTTGGATCTAAGGCTTGATCAAAGAATTTAACAGTTCCATCCTCATGTCTGATATGAAAAACACTTTCTACCTTAGCAAGAGGATTTTCTTTGATAAGTTCTGCTAATTTAAGATCATTGAGTCCTAATTCAATATTAATTAAAAGTGAAACCATATCACCGGCACCTGCTAGATGTGTAGTATATACTTTATCTTTGGATGTAACCATTGCTGCATCAGTTGAGCCACCACCCATATCAAGGATTACAAGTGGTTTCTCTGTGCCAGGTGTTGTAAGTGCTCCTAAGATCGCCATATTTGCTTCAACACCTGCAATAACTACTTCCACATTTGTTTCTTCTTCTAATCTGTCAGCTATTTTTTGCATAGGCAGCTGACTTGTTTTAACCATAGCTGCTAAACCAACTGCATTTTCCATTGCATGCTCTTCTGCAAGACCACCTGTAACTTTTTTAGGAACAAATGTGTTTACAGCTAAAATATCTTTGATCTTAATTTCTGAGAGCGGCTGATCTGTAACTGTGCTCATCGTTTTTTTAACTCGATCAAGCATGCCGCCAACATTTGTGCCTGATTCTCCAGTAACATCTTTTATAGGCTGTATTTTTTCCAGTGAATCCATTATTTCATCTGCACCTGTATCTACGCCTATTTCAGATTTTCCCCGATCTCCCAGTATTGTTATCTTACCAGCTGGTATCTTACGTTCTTCGATATCACCTTCTGGAGTTCTAATTACAACAGCAGATCTGTTACCAATTAAAGATCTGGCAACTGGGAAAATATGTTTGGTATCTTCAGAATCTAATTCAAAGATTGTAGCAATCCCATATGGATTAGACAGTTTTTCTATTGTTCCTCCTGGCCTGGCAACTTCTACAGCTGCTTTTTTAGCAAGTGGAATCTTATCAATATATTTCACTTCATCTATTACAGGAATCTGCTTATCAAGACGATTAACAATCAAAACTGCATCATCTTTTTGCGCTACTGCTCCATTAACATTAACACCACGCCCAATTGCTTTATTAATAATCTCAGCAGCATCTGCAAAATCTACATCTCCTGGTATAATAAGAATTACATCATCACCTGCTGTGCAGCTGTCTATATTATTTATTTTTATTGTATATCCTACACCCAGGCCAATTCCTCCTGGTGTCCAGGGATCATGCCCAATCATAGTGGACTCTGTTATTACTGTTTCTGTTATGGTTTCCATCGCTACATCACCAATAACAGGAGTAGCTTCATTTAATCTAATTAGTTCAATATCATCATAGTTAAGATCTACTTTTTTTAATGCAGAATTAAGAGATCTTATAATACCTTCTATGTTGTCAATTGTACCTTTTAAACCAGTTGTCTTATATATACCATGTGATATAAAGTCGATATTTTGTTCTTCCTTAAAAATCTTGGCTACAGCTACTTCTGTAGTGGAATTACCGATATCAACTCCTACAATATATTCCATGATCCCACCTACCTGTTATTAGCTTATCTATCACCTTTTAGACGCTTCCGCTTCTCATATACATGGGCAGCTTCTCTAATAAATTCAGCATTTATTACTGCACCATATTCATTTTCTAATTCATCTGCGATATCAAGCATATCTTGTTTTGTTGAACGATAAGGGCGTAATGCATTATAGATCTCAAGAATTCTTTCATCTCCAACCTTTGTCAATTCTGCAGCTCTTTCTAAGTTTTTTGCAAACTGCTCTCTATCTACTGATCTTGCTATTTCAGCTTGATGATTGAGTGTTTCTGCAGTAATTCTTAACTCAGAACCAGATGTTTCTCCAGAAATTATCTTTTTAAACTCAATATCATCTAATGTATGTCCTGAAGGAGTTTTAACTTTATCCTTACTTTTTTCACCCATAGGATAATCTTTTGCAGTTAATCCATTTCCACTTTTTTGGGGAGCTGAACTACCTTGATTTTCAAGATTACCTAGAACATCACGTACGATAGATTCTACTAATTCCTTATCCATTAAATCCACCTCCTGATTTTTAAAAAATTATTTAAATGATACTTCAACTTCAACTACTTTTTTATCTGCATCAAGATATTTTACTTCCTTATTATAAAGCACAGCAGATATTGCCTGATATTTAGGTCTGGCCATTTGATCATTTTTAGTTGTTACTGGTTCTGGATTTTCTCCCTTAGCATATCTAGCAGCATTTTTACCAATCTGTCTGTAAGTTGCTAAATCAACTAGTGGTGCCTGTGGGAAAAGTTCTAAATTGGCAAGTGGATTTAAATCTTTTTGGTGAATTAAAATTGTACCTTTAGACTGTAATCCAATACCAATACCTGAACCACTAATTTTTGCAGCCTGATGACCCATAAAACCAACATCAGCTGTAATATAATTCTTAACTATTCTAGCTTTAATTCCTTCTTCTTCTATACCAGCCATAATTTCTCTTAATATTTCACTGTGACTAACATCTATCATAGTTTTGGATAATTTATTTCCAAAAGCAGGACCAATTGCAATCACAACTTCATCATTATCTCTGCCTTCTGATGCACGGCCGGTTTCTCTAAGAACCATATTACCTGATCTATCAGGAGAATATGATTTTGTTTCAGAGTTACTGCCCTGATCAGACATACCCGAAAGTACGTCAACAACTATCTGGCGAATAGCATCTTCGTTTAACTGCATTTTTGCACCTCCATATAATATAATTTATTCTCCAATATCTTCTGGATCTCTGGCAAACCTGATATCTTTTAATTCTTCCCAGAGTTCATCTGGTACTCTATATCCAGTTCCAGGTCCAGCATAATCATTTTGATCATTTACAGCACTAATACAGTGGAAATTCTCATCAAAGATAGCGGATGTATGAAGATAGTCTCCTGCTATTCTCTGTTTTAGAAGATTAAAGAAGTTTTCTGCAACATCTTCAAATCCATTTTTTTCCAGTGCCTGCACAATAGCTACACCTGTAGTTCCTCTATTTAACATATCTTCAATGCCTCTAAAGTCTTCTCTTACATCACGATCAGGCATATCTTTACTTCCATGTGCATATGTGGCAGCTTCTACTTCTTCATCTGTAATATCAGGCATTCCTAATTCTTTAAATACTGCCTGTAAAGCTTTAGCTCCCTTGTTTCTAATTTTTATAACATCTTCTTCTTCTACAGGTACTAATCCACCATTAACCTTGAGATCACGCTGTAGAGTTAGATAGTCATCATAATCATCAACATCATGTGTTGAACCTGCAAACATATTATCATAGTTTGGTACTGCACTGTAACCAGAGAAGATGAAGTCAGTTCCTGGTAAGAACTGCATTAACATTCTTGCTGTTCTTCTAGTACGTGAATGAGTAAATGTCTGATCATTTCCGGATGCACATTCTAAGTCAAGCAGCATTGCAATTAAATTCTCTGCAAGCATCGCTCTAACTCCAGAAGGAACTGCACCTGGTACACCAACACAGCTGATTGAACCATTCTGAATACCCTGAACTCCTGCACCTTTTGTCATATAGAGACAGCGAGCTTCAAGATAAAGCATTGATTTACCATCAGCAAAACCCATCTCTGCTTCAGAACCGGTACCAGAAGTATATCTCATTTTTAGTCCGCGAGAAGCATAGCCTGATGCAAGGAAACTCTTAGACCAGGGAGTATCATCACCATCAACAAATACCTGTTCTGTACCATAAACTGAAACTGTTTCAGCATAAGCGGTAAATCCGCGCATACCCATTTCTAATTCCATTGCTTCTTCTACTGCACATTGAGTTAAAACTCCACCGCGCCCGGTCTGTCCACCAACCATAATGGAAATAGCATTAGAAGCAGCATATCTAACAATACCTACTGTTGTTTCTAACTCATCAAAACCACGCATGGCTGCTTCAGCTGCATCTGCAGCAAGTAGAGCTGGATGGTCTTTTACATTAGTAACGTGACACTGATTTGAAGGAGTTTTTCTGGCCCTCATTTTTTGTACAGCAAACATCATCTCTACAACATTCATATGTCCTACAACTTCAACTACTTTTGCAGGTGTCATACCAAGACCTAATCTTTTAACTGCATCTCTGCTTACATTTACATCAACAATTTTATGTGCTAACTCACGTGAATCCTGGGCCATTACATCTTCAATAATATCAATATCAAGTGTATGATCAGCAATAAACTGATCCAACATGTCAAAATCTTCACGCTTTTTGCCATCTAGTTCAACTATTTTGCCGTTTTCAATTTTAACACTTGGCCTTGGATCTTCTGGACCTTCCATGGCTATTAAACCAGCTTCTGGCCATTCTTTTATAAATCCATCCTGATGGACTGGACGTTCATCTAATATTTCAAATCGCTTGGATCTTTTCACTTTTTTCCCTCCTTAAACAAATTTTGAGATAGTATACTGCATTTAATTTTAAATATATGGTTCAGTTACTGATTCTGGTTTATCACCTAAACTGCCGAGGAGTTTTAAACCAACCTCTCTTGCAGCAATTACAGCTTGACGAACTGCACCTGAATCACCACTGAAGAATAATATGGATTCATTAGTTAGACTTGTACCATCTGCTGGACTTGCATAGCCGACAACATCTATTGTTGCTGCTTTCACAGCTACATCTGCCATAACAACACCAATTGCAGCTGGAGCACCTACACTGATACCAAATGCTTTACCTTCAGGAGCATCAAAAGCAATCTGCAGAGCTTTACTTGCTCTTGCTGTATATTGGAACTCTAAATGTCCTGCATCATTTGCATAAACATCACCAAATGTACGATCCAATTCTTCTAAACATACCTGTACTGCTCTTCTAGCATCAGAAACTTCTTCAGCACCAAAGATAATTAAAGAACCATGTCCTGCCCCACCTTTAGTATCTCTTGGAAGCTCTATTTTTACTACCTCAGTATTTGAAGCTTTTACTGCTTCATCTGCAGCATATATCTGAGGTCCTGCACCAGTTCTTGCACCAATAATACCTAAAGAACGATATTTCTTCTCTATACCCATCATTTCTCTTACTTTAGGGTCAAGATTTGCAATTACAAGACCAATTGTATCTCCAATACTTGTTCCGATAAATTCAGTTACTTCATTAGCCAGATTCAATTTAGCTTCACCACCTTTTTTATTTGTGTTCTTTTCAACTTCATCACTTTCACTTTCTACATCTTCAGAATTTTGAATCCTATTTAATACCTCATTAACAAGTTCATTAATCTTCTGCTCATCCATATCATTTAACCCTCCTCTCCATTTTTATTCTTTTTACTTTTGTTGAAGAAGTAAATCTACATCTTCATGGGGGCGTGGAATTACATGTACGGAGACAACTTCTCCAACCTTTCTACCTGCAGCAGCCCCAGCATCTGTAGCAGCTTTGGTAGCTCCTACATCACCTCTTACCATAACAGTAATTAATCCAGAACCAATTTTTTCATATCCAACTAATTTAACATTTGCGGACTTAACCATAGCATCAGCAGCTTTAATGGCACCAACAAGACCAATAGTTTCCACCAGGCCTAATGCCTCTCTGGCCATTAATATCCCTCCTCTCAATATTAAATATGACTAAAAAAAATTATATTTAAGTTTTATCCCTCTTTACTAATATTAAAAATAAGTGGTCAATTACCTTTGCAATAAAATGCTTTCCTATAATAATAATTTGTTATATTTCAATTATTATATTATTTCTAAATATTTAAAATAATAAAAAAAAAGAATGACAGAAAAATGTCATTCTTTAATAAAATATTTGTCATTTTCTTTTCTACTTTGTCTATATTTAACAATTTCTGTATTCTGAAGGAGATTTCCCCTCATAATCTTTAAAAACTTTGCTAAAATAACTAGGGTTTCTATAACCTATTTCCTTTGCTATCCTAGAAATATTAGCATCTCTGGTTTTAAGTTTTCTTTTAGCATCTTCCATTCTCAGCTTTGTTAGATATTCTTTAAAAGTAATTCCCATTTCCTTTTTGAATAACCTGCTAAAATAATGAACACTTAAATTAGATGCTTCAGCTGCCTCTGGTAAAGTAATATCTTTTTCATAATTAGACTGAATAAATTTTATCCCATCATAAATTATATTATCTTTAAAATCATCAGCAAATTGGTCAATCTGATCACTCAATATAAATAGAAGTGATTTTAGCCATTCTTTCATTGCTTCAGATGAACTAATTTTAAATAATTTTTGAGTATATTCGTAATTTAAAGGTGATATGTCTTTAAAATTTGCTCCAACTTCAACAGCTGATCGTGATAATACACCTAATAGTTCAAGCATTCTTGACTTTGATAAGTTCAAATCAAAATCATCGCTAATACACCAGCTCTTAAATAAAGTATCTACTATTTCTGGTATTTGTTTTATTTTTCTTGATTTTAGTTTTTCTACTAATTTTCTTTCTATCTCATATGGATAACCGATATCAGCAAAATCTTTACTTTTTATATCTTCCCAATGTATAGTAGAATTAACACCTGAAAGCAGAGAATCTTTAACCGCTGCAACTGCTTCATGATAAGAACGATCTACCTTTCTAGGATCTTCATAATAACTTCCAATACCAATAGTAATTGTAAATTCAGTCTTACTTTTAACTTCCTCGCACATTTCTTCACCAATCTGACGCAGCCAATTTTTTATTTGACGATTCTCATAGATTTTGCCTCCAAAATATAGAATTACTATTTTATCACTTGACATTGGAACAACCATTAATGAAGAATATTTTTCGCCAAATTTTTTAATAACACTAAAAACTTCTTTTTTCATCAGCTGACGCTTAACTTCATTTGCACCAGAAGTAGTTCTAGCAAATTTATCTATATCTGCTATCATTACTGCAGATGGCATATCTTCTATATCAAAAAATTGAGTCCTGCTTTTTATCTCTTCAACTGTATCAATATTTAAATATATCAAATCAAAAACAAAAGCCATCTTAATATATGGTAAAACCATATCAAGTTTTTCCCTTATGTCCTGCTTCATTTCTTCTTCTTCTCTAGTATTTTTTATTTTTTCAATTAAATTCTCAACAACTTCTCTTATTTTATCTGGCCGAACTGGTTTTAATAAGTATTCATCAATGTTTAATTCTAACGCCTTATGTGCATAATCAAATTCATCATAGGCAGTAAGTATTACAAACTTAACATTTTTTAAATACTCTTTAATCATTTTGATAGCTTTGAGCCCATTTAATCCCAACATTTTTATGTCCATAAAGATAATATCAGGTTCTCTTTCTCTGGCCATTTTAACAACTTCATTTCCATTTGCAGCAAAACCAACAATTTCTATCTCATTAAGCTGAATTTTGTCTTCTAGTATAATCCCAAGTGCTTTCCGTTCTAAATATTCATCATCTGCTATCAAAATTTTATACAATTTCACACCTCCAATAGAAAAAATATTACGATGTCAATATTTAGTTTTTCGGTAAATTTATTTTTACTTCTGTACCTTTACCTATTTCACTGTTAATCTCAAGTCCATAATCACTGCCAAAATAGTGCTGAATACGCTTGTGAACATTATTAATACCAATTCCAGTGATATGGCTTGTCATTTTATCTGTGTGTTCGTTTTCTGATTCGAGTAGGCTGCCGACTATATTATTATTTATACCAATTCCAGAATCTTCGACTTTCAAAATAACTTTATCATCACAAATTTCAGACTTTATATTTATATCAATTGAATCTTTATCTTTAAAACCATGAATTATAGAATTTTCAACTAAAGGTTGAATAGTCAAAACCGGTATGCTCATTTCCATTAATTTATCATCAATATCAATATTAAAATCAAATTTCTCCTGATGACGTTTCTTTTGAATTGTAATATAATCTTTAACACAATTTATCTCATCTTCAAGTTTAACTAATTTTTCAACATTTTTTAAACTGTAGCGTAGTAAATCTGATAAAGCATAAACGACTTCTTCTGTTTCTCTGGCATTCTCGATTAATGAAAGCCTTGCAATTGAATTTAATACATTAAATAAGAAATGAGGATTGACCTGAGACTGTAATATTTTTAACTTTTTAATACGGAGATATTCCTCCAACTTCCTTCTTGTTCTTGATTCTTCAAGCAGTTCTCTCTGATAAATATTGACTAATCCCATTTCAGCAATATAATTAGCTGTAAGAGATAAAAACTCTGTAGCAGCAATTAATCTATTCCTTGGTAAAATATCAATTTCTTTGTAGTGTTCTTTAATTACTTCAAAATCAATTTCTATATCAGCTGTTCTTTCTTTTATTCTATTTAATGTTTTTTCACGGCCTTCTTCTTCCATAATTATCTGTCCACATAAAATTGTTCCAATAAAACGATTTTCTAATATTATTGGAGCAGCCATATCTATTAGACCAGATTCACATATATATGGAGTTGTTTTCCCTTTTTCTCTGGCTCTTTCACCACCCTGAGCATCTGAAACTTTGCAGTGATGAAAACCTTTTTCACAGGAACGAATAGTTTTACAAAAAGAAGTAAAATTACTTGTTTTTGTAACAGGTATACCTTCTCTATCAACAATAACAGCTGCAAGACCAGTAGCATCTGCAAATTTATCCTGAATATTCTGCAGAACTCCAACATTTATTACTTCTTTTAAAGAATAATCATCATTAATTTTAAACACCTCCAGATCAATTGAATATTTTAATAATTAATAATATTATAACATTTATTTATCTAAAAATAAATTATTATTAAATTAAACTTAAAAAAATAAATATCATTGAATAAAACTATCCACCTAAATTTCAAAATAATTTATAATATGATAACTTAAAAAAGCTGTAATTCCACATAAAAAACTACCCCATATTATGTCAATCACAGTTATTATTAGCGGCCAGTCTTTAATTGTCGCATAGTTTGTCATATCATAGGTAGAATAAGTAATAAATCCAAAAAACATGCCTGCAAATAATGCATACTGCCAGCTTGACAGAGCAACCGCTCTGTTTACAACAAAGAACATTAATCCACCAGCAAAAAACAAATAAAATATTAAAGCTGCTCTAAAATTAAAGTTATCTTTCATCAAAAAGCCAATCTGTTTTCTATATAAATTTTCTGATGTAGAATACAGCCAAACAGCATCAATACCTAAAAAAACAAAAGATGTAATTAAATAATATTTAATTAAAGTCATGAAAATTATTCCCTCTCTTTTTTAATATTTTCCAACTGTCTAACCCTAATACCCGTCATCACATCTGATCGGGTAATTATTCCTTCAAGTTTGCCATTATCATTAAGTACAATTAATCTTCCAATGTCTTTTTGAAATAAAAGCTCAAATGCTTTAAATAAAGCATCCTCTTTTTTTACACTGTGAATATTTTCTTCCATAATTGCCTGGACTGGAGTATTGCTGTATTCCTCCTGAGGTATTTTTTGAGCATCTTCCATAGTTACAACCCCAACAACCTTATCATCTCTAGTTACAGGAAATCCTGAATGCTTATCTTCGAACATCTTCTCTATCAAACGGTGAACACTTAGATTAACAGGTACTGTTTTTACATCTTCTGTCATCAAATCACCAACTGTCAGATCAGATAGAGCAGACTTTATATTATTGAACTGATCTTCTTGAGCTGCAGCAATATATAAATAAATAGCTATAAAAACAAGCAAAAAATTTCCAGTCATAAAACCAATAATACCAAAAAACAAAGAAAATCCTTTACCTACTCTGGCAGCTATTTCGGTTGCCTCACGCAGTGTTTTTTTCTGAGCAATAAATGCCCTTAGTATTCTACCTCCATCTGATGGAAAAGCCGGCAGCAGATTAAATACAGCCAAAAAAATATTTAACTGTCCGGTATAAAGAATTACTAATCGAATATCTTCAATAATAAAGTCAGGTGAGCCCACAGCTGCCAGCATAAGCACTCCCCCTAATATCAGGCTTGCTGCTGGACCACTTGCAGCTATTTTAATTTCTTTTTTAGGATCTTCTGACATATCTTCCATATTTGCCAATCCACCTAAAAGCATCAGAGTAATGTCAGTAGTTTCGAGACCATTTTTTCTGGCAACCAGTGCATGTGATAATTCGTGAATCAAAACACTTATAAAAATTAAAACTGACATAACAGCACCTAAGATATATGGGTTAAAGATCAATTCTCTTCTAGCTATATCTGTATATTCTGTAAGATAAATTATATTGCTGCCAAAAGCCCAGGCAAAAAAAGGTAGAATAATTAGAAGGCTAAAGTGAATTTTAACAGGTATGTCAAATAGCTGGCCAATTGTAAATGAGCTCTTCATTATATTTCCCCCTCAATTATACTTCCAACTCCAGCAAATTTAACTTTATCACCCAGACTTTCTCTAAAATATGATGCAGCTTCTTTTCCTGTACAGTGAAGTGGATAAATCTCATTTGGATTTATTTTCGCAAAAAATTCACTGAGCTCTTTTAACTTATTTTTATCAGCATTCATTAAGTGCATACCACCAATAATTTTATCAACTTTATTTAAATCACTTTTGATTATAATCTCCTTGATTATATTTTTTACACCTTTGTGGCTGCAGCCTAAAATTATAATTAAACCTTTTTTTCCCTCAAAATATAAACTTAAATCATCTGAAAAATCATCTGTTTTATAACCACTGTTATTTTTACGTCTATATTTCTTATTTAAATAATTTTTAGCATTTTTAATCTCACCAGTTAAAAACATCCCTTTTTCTATTTCACTCAAATTTTTTATTTCGTTAAAATCTTTAATTTGAGGGCCAGAATAAGATACTGGAGTCAATCTTTTACCCCGCATAGAATAACGATCTATTTGAAAGTCAGGATGAGCATATATCTCAAGATCTGCTTTTTTTTCTAAAAGATATGGAACTCCACCTGTATGATCATAATGCCCATGACTCAAAATTAATCCATCAAGCTCATTAAGAGCAATACCCAAGTCTTGAGCATTTTGTTTTAAAACCATTCCTTGACCACTGTCAAACAAATATTTTTTGCTGTCAAATTCAAGATATATTGAAAGCCCATGTTCAGCCAAAAGCCCCTGTTTATAAACTGTATTCTCTACTAAAATAGTCATTTTTAAATTTAAAGCCATTATTTGACCTCCAGTCTTGAAAACAATTTAATCTACATATCAGATATTTAATATAATTATAACTAAATTTCACAGCCGCAGCTGTTAGATATACTGCAGTTCATAGAAAATTGCACATTTTCTTCAGTCATTTTATCTGTTATTTCTCCTAACATTTCAAAAATTTCATTACTTCTTCCATACACGATAGTTGATAAAGGGTTAGTCTCAGTTTCAAGACCAGTCTTATCTATAATTTTAATAACCTCTTTTACCTTTTCTCCCACCTTTTCTGTATAAAGGGGATAAAAGTTTATCTGAACAGATATATAAGGATAATCAGCCAATATGATTCACCTCCAATTAATATTTAAGTTTTTTAATATAGATTCAATATTTCATAAAGATAAACAAAATCATCGAGCAGAACTTCCAAAATTTCATCTGATATCAAAAAACCTCTTCGCTTCATATAATCAACAAAATCCTGAGTTAGTATCACTTCAATATTTGTAATCTGCTGGTTATTTTCTTTTAAATAATTATCAGTTAAGTTAAAGGTGTAATTTTCATCAAACTGTTTTAAGTAATCATTAACTGCTGATGCAGTATAATTACTAATTTCTCCAGATGATTGAATAAATTTAATTCTTTTAAAAATCATTTTTTTTACTGAATCAACAGCTTCTTCTCTGTCTTGATGAGGCAGTACTGCTTCTTCTTTAAAATAGCCTTCTTTTAAAACTTCATAATCCTGCTCAGTTAAATGAGCAGCGGCGAAAAACGAAAGTCCATTGGGGTTTATCTTATCTATTTCTGAAATCTGTTTTAACATCTGCTGCTGAGAAAGTTTAAATACAGATATTCCTGGATAAATAGCCTTATCAACTGCACTGCGGTCTTTTTTAACCCAGTTCTGAAGTTCAGAAAACAAGTTTGTAGTATATGTCATTGGTAAAACAAAGTCTAAATAATTTTCATCGAGCCATAATTTCCAATTCTGCAGAGCTCGGTATCTGGCTTCACTAATACCTGGTATAACATCAGCAGAAATTAAAATATCTGGATTTTCACTTCTCAAAATTTCTGTAGTTTCTTTAACCATTTGTGTAATTAAATCTTCTCTAAATTTATTCCATTCACTCTGTGCTCTTTTATTATTTTCTATATCAAGGATATCAAATCCTGTTTTTTCTGCAAATAAATTAATTGTATGTTCATCAAAACCAAAACTAGCTCTATATTCCTCAGGAAAACGAATATAATCTAAATTTATGCCGTCTAAATTATAATTTACAGCTAAATACTGATATCTTTTCTGTAAATATTTCCTAACGTCTTTCCTTGAGGGACTAAGCCAGGTGGAATTATGATAAGTAACAATATTCCCATCTTTATCTTTATTTGCCCAATTAGGATTTTCCTGCAGAAGTCTTCCGGCTTTTCCAAGAGTGTTTTCATTAAAAACCCAGACCCAGGCATGTACTTCAATTCCCCTTTTATGTGCTTCTTCTATTAAAACCTGAAGAGGATCTTCTTGCCAGTTTTTAAAACGTGGATCCTGCTTAAAATAATTATTATCTGGAATAATGCTTAAACCTTTAAAAAAAACTTCAGGTATTATAACATTAAAATTAGAATTTTTTGCTCTTTCTAAAAATTCAGCTATATCTTCTCTATTTCTTTTTTGAGAGAGAGTTCTGCTGTCAAGCCAAAAGGCTCTAAACTGGACAGGTTTTGATTCAACTGTCATTAATTCTATTTTTTTACTTAATTCTAAAATTTCTTTGGCTTTAATAACTGTTAGCTCATCATCCATCACTTGATAAGCATTAGCCATCTCCTTATTCATATTCTCAAGCTTATTCATTTTATTAGCTATTTCTTCTTGATCCACTAATTTATATTTATTTTCTATATTATTTACAGCTAACTCTGCTTCTCTTAAGGCTTTTTCTGCATCTCGAACTTTGAGAAGACTTGGTCTTGGATAATCTGTCTTAAAATAAGCAGCAGAACTAACAGAAAATATAATAATTAAAAATAAAACTAATAATAGAATTGAATTAATTTTAATGTTTTTCATCTTTTTCTCCTTATAAAAATATTATTCTTTATTCAAAATTCTTCTGCTGCCAATCTCCATTAATTCTAATGCTTCCTCAGCAGAAATTTTACCCGCAAAAGCTCTTGCAAACTGTTGATCCATTAATTTTATTATATCATTTGATTTTTGTTCAAGCAGAGTTAAGTCCGTAGTTTTATCTAAGTTAGACATTAATACTTGTCTTGCATTTTCGGTTAAAGAATTATAATCACTTGAAGTATAATAATTATTATTATATTCATTCAAAAAATTATTTTCTGTTATATCTAAATTATCTGTTTCTATTTTAGCAGATGGTAGTACTCCTGTTAATTCAGAAAACTCAAGCTGTGATTCTGAATTTGTGATAAAAGCTGCAAATTCTGCTGTTTCTTTTTTGAATTCTGCATCCTTTGGTATAACAAAATTCATCAGTGAAGCATTTAGTATTCCTGCTTCACCAGTAGGAAGTGGAGCCAATCCTGTCATATCTCTAATATATTCAGAATCATTTTCTATTCTTTTTAAAAATTGAGGTGCAGTAATTAATATAGCTAAATCATTTTCCAAATATCTTTCTACAGCAATATTGAAATCAGCTGTCAGACTATCTGATGGAATAATATCTTTTTCTGCCAGTCTTTGATAATTAAGAATTATTTCTAAAGCTTTTTCTGTATTGAAAGCCGGTATTAAATTTCCTTCTTTTTCTTCAAATAATTTTATTCCTGCTTTTAAAAATTCCTGATAAATTTTTATTCTCGGCATAAAAGCATAAACATCAGTTTTTTCTCTTATAACTTCTGCTGCAGCATATAATTCCTTATATGTTTCAGGCGGTTTGGCAGGATCTAAACCAGCAATCATAAATATTTCTTTATTATATGCCATAATTCTTGAACTTAAATACCAGGGAAAAGCATAAACTTTTCCTTGATAGCGACCTGTTTCCCATAATTTTTGATAAAATTGCTTACTATAATCTTTTTTGAATTCTGAAATAGGATAAAGATGTCCTTCATTCAGAAGTGAAGACATTAATTCTGGAGATAAATTTACCAATTGAGGAAGATCTCCTCCCATTCTGAACATTAAATTTTGTTTGACTGCATAAAAACTCAAATCTTCCCATTTGATTTTTATATTTGGATTTTTAAATTGATATTCATTAATTTTCTTTAAAAAATAATCTTCATAATTAGATTTTAAATTGATTGTCCAGAACTCAACTTCTTTATAATTGTTTTCTGCGGCAGCTGAAAATGAAGGGAATAAAAATATAAGTAAAAAACAAGATATAATACTAAATAAAAATATTTTTTGATTCACTTTATGATTTATTATAATTTTCATAGTTTTCTCCAATCTTATAGCTAATAATATTTGTTTTGATTAAATAAAAAATGTATCTAGACGATAAAAGCCTCTCAAATGAGAGGCTTTTACCTGGCAGCAGGGCAAAATTGTTTTGATAAATTATATATTTTTCTTTCATATATAATATATTTAGTCATAATCTAATTTTATCCTGCATTAATTTAAAAGTTATGCTGTAAAAACTTTTAAAGCTGAAGGTAAAAGCTTAATCTCTAAAGGAAATCTTGGACCTTTTTCTCCATCAATATCACAGTGATCGATATTCTTGTTAATATTAATTTCTTCAATTTTAAAGTGATTATCCTGAAGATATATTAAATTATCATTATTAACATAATTACCCTGAAAAATTTCTGCAGCTGCTGAACCAACCTTTAAAATATTACCTGCTTTAACAGCAATAAAATCAAATAATCCATCATCTACAGATGCATTTTTAGCTATATTTTTAAATCCACCTGCATCTTTGCTGTTAAAAATAAAAAAAGCAAGAAAATCACCAGCAAATTTTTCTTTAGATGTACTTATTTTAAGTGACATGGGCTTTAAATTCGGCAGTTCTTTTAAAGCATATAGATAATAGGCAACTTTACCAAGTCTATTTTTCATTTCTGTTTCTGTGCCGTGTGCAATACTAGAAATTATACCACCAACACATACATTTAAAAAATAGCGATTATTTACCTTGCCTATATCTATCTCTTTTATATTCCATTTTAAAATTCTATCAATACTTTTCTCTATACTCTGAGACATTCCTAAAAAAGAGGCAAAATCATTCGCTGTTCCAGAAGGGATAATTCCTAGAGGCAGCTCTATATTATTTTTCTGCATAATATTGAGAACATTACTTGCTGTGCCATCTCCACCCGCAACAATTACTGCTCTATATCTGTTATTAATATCAATAAAAGCAGAATCAAAGTTTCCTGATTCATTAGTTCTGAAAATATTAATTTGAAAACCTGCTTTTTGAAATTTTGCAATAAAAGAATCTAGATATCTGGGAAAGGACTTATCACCTGCAGCAGGATTATATATTAATTTAATTATTTTTGCAGTCATCAAATCAGCTCCTATTTCTAATATTATTATATCATAGAAAGAGTTTTAAAAACAAAAAAATTCCCCTTTTATCTTCCTAAAAAGGGAATCTTAGATAATGATTAATAATTATTTTAGAAAAGAAATGGATGATTCATATTTTTTATAACTATCGAGTTTGCTTACAAAATAATATTAGTATTACAAATATGATCACTGTTCAAAAAATTGATGCACCTCTTTTAATAGATCAATTATATCTAAATTTTGAGGACAAGCTTCTTCACACTGACCACATTCAATGCAGTTATCTGCTCTGGCAGCTTCATCCATTCCATAATATTTTTTAGCTATCTCTTCACCTTTATCAAGCAGTTTAGCCTGATTGTAGAGATGAAGGTTACCTGGAATATCAACACCTACCGGACAGGGTAGACAGTATTCACAGCGGGTACATAATACCGGGCCTCGCATTTTTTCTGCTGCTTTTTTCATCATTTCATAGTCAGAATCACTAAATAATCCAACCTTAGATTGATCTGCAGCTTTAATATTTTCTTCTACCTGCTGCATAGTACTCATACCACTTAAGACAAATGCTGCTTCTTTTTGACTCCAGAGCCAGTGGAGTGCCCATTCAACAGGTGTCCAATCTTTATTTTGTGAAGCAAATAACTCCTTTACTTCTTCTGGTGGTTCTTGTGCCAGCCAGCCTCCTCTGAGAGGTTCCATAATTATTACTCCAATACCTTTTTCATAAGCTCGTTTTAATCCTTTTTTCCCAGCCTGATACTCGGTATCTAAGTAATTATATTGAATCTGACAAAAATCCCAGTCATAACTATCTAAAATTTTCTCAAATACTTGATAGCTGTCATGAAAAGAAAAACCCAAATACTTAATTTTACCTTGATTCTTTTTTTCTTCAGCCCAATTTAAGATATCTAGATTTTCTATTGTTTCCCATCTTTTTTTATTAAGTCCATGCAGTAGATAAAAATCTATTGTTTCGACTTCCAATTTTTCCAGCTGTTTATTAAAATATTTATCAAGATCAGCCTTTTCTTCAAGCTCCCACATTGGGAGTTTTGTTGCAAGATATACTTTATCGCGGTAGCCATCTTTAAGTACTTTTGCTACAAGTCTTTCGCTTTCACCCTGGTGATAGGGCCAGGCTGTATCAATATAGTTAACTCCTTTATCAACAGCATAACGAATCATTTCAATTGCTTTTTCTTCATCAATATCTGCAGAATCATCACCATTTATCGGCAGCCGCATTGCTCCAAAACCGAGTGCTGAAACCTCAATATCAAGATCCCCAAATTTTCTATACTGCATTTCTTGCCCCTCCAGTTATCATATTTAAATTATTTTAATTTTTATGATTTCTTAATTTTTATATTTCAAGAGATCTCTTTAAATACCTGCTTCTATTCTTCAGAAACAGCATCTTCTTTATGAACTGATTTTCTGAACCAGTTTACTACTTTTAATCTAATCTCAGCGACTATATCATATATAACTGGAATTATGACTAATGTTAAAATTGTTGAAAATAATAGACCACCTATAACTACAACTGCCATCGGCTGTTGAGTTTCTGCTCCAGTACCAAACCCAATAGCCAAAGGTAATAATGCTAAAACTGTAGTTAAAGTAGTCATCAATATTGGTCTCAACCTAATAGGAGCTGCTTCCAATATTGCTTCTCTTCTCTTCATTATTTTTCGCCTATTATTTATATAATCGATCATTACAATTGCATTATTTACAACAATACCGACCAGCATTATTGCACCTATCATTCCATTTACACTTAATGCCATACCTGAAATTATAAGTGCAATTACCGCCCCCACAACAGATAAGGGAACTGTAAACATTATTACAAATGGATAAATTAAAGACTCAAATTGTGAAGCCATAACCATATAAACAAGTAATACAGCAAGGATGACAGCTAAATATAGTTGAGAAAAAGAATCTTCCATATCTTGAGCTTCACCACCATAACTAAGTGTATAAGAAGGTGGTATTTCAAGTTTTTCTGCTACTATGTTTTCCAGATCGGTTTGAACATCACCAAGTGGTCTTTCAAAAATATCAGCAGTTATAGATATAACTCTCTGCTGATTTTCACGTTGAATAGAAGAAAACCCAGTTCCAGGTCCAATTTCAGCAAGCTGTGATAAAATAACATTTGATCCATCATTTCTAAATAATTTAATATTTCTTAAATTATTAAGTGAAGTGCTGTCAGCATCTGCTAATTTTAAATTGATATCAATTTCTTCTCCAGCCAAAGTTAAATTGTCAATATTACTGCCGCTAAATGCCATATTCACATAATCTATTATTTCACTCTCACTAAAACCATAATAATCTGCCTGTTTTCTATCAATATTTACATGAATTTCAGGATTACCTTTTTCTAAAGATATATCTGTATTCCGAATTCCTTCCACTTGATTAAAAATTCTTTCTGTTTCCCCAGCAAGAATTAAAAGCCTATCTAAATCAGGTCCTTTAATCTTTGCTTCTAGTGCAGAACCTCCACCACTACCTCTTATCATTGATGTTTGAGCTGATACATTAATTCTAGGACCAGCTATTCTAGAAGTCCTGCTTCTAATTTCTTCTGCAATCTGATTTATATCGCGATCTCTATCTTCTAAATCAACTAGTTCAATAGTAAAACGGGCATTTCCCCGCCAGACTCTAGTAGTAGTAATATCAATTTCTTCAACATCATTTAAACGCTGCTGCACTTCTTTTACTATCTTATCAGTACTCTCGATTGTTGAATTTTCAGGCATAGAAACAAATACTCTAATTGAACCCTGATCAGATGAAGGCATATATTCGGTTTTAAGTGGAATTATTCCTGTTAACATCCCAGCAGCAAAAATAACTAAAAATATCATTACTGCTGCAAGTACTTTATACCGATTATCCAATGATTTATTTAGTAAATTTTGATATAATTTTATATATTTTTTATCTTTAATATTTTTATCAGACTCATTTTTACTTACTTTCAGCACTTTAGATGAAAGCATTGGGATAAAAGTTAATGCAACAAATAATGAAGCAAAAAGTGAAAAAGTTACAGTCAGTGCCATCGGAGTAAAAAGTTCTGCCATCATATCTTCGATAAATATAACTGGCAAAAATACAGCAGCTGTTGTCATTGTCGAGGCAAAAATTGCTGCTGCTACCTCAGCTGTTCCTTCTTTTGCGGCCAGAAGACGGCCTTTACCATCTGCTCTATGTCTGTAAATATTTTCAAGAACAACTATTGAGTTATCAAGCAGCATACCTACACCCAGGGCGATACCTCCTAAGGTTATAATATTTAAACTTAAATTAGCAAAAAACATCATAGCAAAAGCAGCCAGAACAGAAATAGGTATTGCTGCTGCAATAACAATTGTACTGCTTATGTTTCTTAAGAAAAAATACAGAATAATAACAGCTAATATCCCACCAATTATAAAGTTCTGCTGTACCCCAGCAATTGAATCTTCTATATATTCTGCTGTATTACTTGTAATTTCAAGTTTCGCCTCTCCTAATTCACCTTTGAGCCGCTCTACAGCTTTTTTCACATCTGCAGCAGCAGCAACAGTATTACTATCTCCCTGTTTTTGTATCGATATTCCAACACTTTCTTCTCCATTTAAATAACTTATACTGCTTATATCCTTAAAACCTTCCTCAATATCTGCAATTAATGTGATTGGTATTTTATCACCTGCTGAAGTATTAATCTCTATTTCTTTTATATCTTCTATACTGCTGAACTTACCTTTTGCTCTTACAGAAATTTCCTCATCTCCTACCATAACATTACCCAAACCACCATCCTGATTGCTGGTTCTTATAGTTGATGTCATTTGACTCAAACTAATATTATAAGCATCAAGCTGTTCCTGGTTTGCATTTATCTTAATTACCCTTTCTCTACCTCCAGTAACCTCTGCAGAAGCAATACCCTCTATTTTTTCTAATTCAGGTTGAATTAAATCTTCTGCAGTATTTTTTAATTCAACAGCAGTTAAGCCTGCTAAAGAAAGCTCCATTATTGGCTGTGAATTTGGATCAAAATTACGAATTCTTGGTGCATCTGCACCATCAGGAAGCCTATTTTCTACTTGAGAGATATAATCTCTTAAATCATTTTTTGCTTCAGTTAGATCAGTACCATAATTTAACTGCAGCATAACTCTAGAAAAACCTTCACTGCTGGTGGTATTTAAAGTATCAAGACCATCAAGTACTGCCACACTTTGTTCTATTGGCCTGGTTACTAATTCTTCAACCTCCTCTGGACTTGCCCCACTATATGAAGTTGTTACCATTAAAAATGGGACTTCTATATCAGGAGTTAAATCCATCGGCAGTCTAGTTAAGGCAATAGCTCCTATTAACACAACAACCAGTATAAACATTGTAATTGTAACTGGTCTATCAACTGAAATATCAGAGAGTTTCATTTAATTATCACCTCGACTGACAACATTTACAGTCATACCATCATTTAAATTTTCTTTACCTGTAGTAACTACTTCTTGTTCTGCTTCTAAGCCACTTTTTATAACTGCAATATCTTCATTTTCAGCTGAAATTTCGACTTCTTGTTTTTTTACTTTTCCATCTATTAATAAAAAAACATAATTTGTTCCATTATCTTCTAAAACAGCATTTTGGCTTACCAACACCATATCTTTTGCCCTGGCAGTTATCAGTTCAACCTGTGCTGACATACCTGATTTAATAATATTTTCAGGGTTTTCTACAATTATTCTCACAGGAAAGCTCTGCCTGTTATCTGCAGTTCTCGGTGAAATACTTGTAATAATACCGTTAAATTCTCTATTTAATGATCTAAAATTAACATTTACTTCTTCACCAGTGATCAGTTTATTAACATTTAGCTCATTAATATAAGCTAAAAGCTCAATCTGGTCAATATTTGTAATTACTGCAATTCTCTGATTTGATAACAGCTGACCTTTTTCCACATTCAAATCTGCTACTATACCAGAAATTGGGGCTTCGACTTTACTGTAACTGCTGTTAAGTTTTGTTCTTTCTAAATTAACTTCAGCCTGAGCAACTTGAGATTCAAGTGCAGCTATTTCTTCAGCTGCAGCTCCCATTTCTAAAAGTTCTAAAGATTTCAAGGCTGAAAGATAGCTGCTTCTAGCTGCAGTCAATTCGTTGGCACTTTGATCTAATTCCTGTTTTGAAATATATTCTTCTTCAAAAAGCTGTTTCTTCCTCTGATAATTTTCTTCTCTCAATTTTAATTCTGATTTTGTCTGCTCCAGCTGTGCTTCTTTCTGTTCGATTTCTGCTTTTCTGGCACCATTTACAGCAGACTGCAGATCTGCCTTAGCTTTTTTTAAGGATGCTTCTGCATTTAACAAATCAAGCTCTCTACTGCGATTATCCATTTCTATCAAAATATCTCCTGCCTCTACTCTATCTCCAATTTTAACATTTACAGTATTTACAACTTCCTGTATTCTCGGCATAACTTCTACCTCTTGAGCAGCTTCAGCCAAAGCACTTACAGTTATTTGATCGGTAAAATCACCTTTTCTGCTTTTTACAGTTTCTACAGCTAAAGCAGCTGATTCTGACTCATCTCCACTATTAGCAGCTCCACTTCCTGCCCCACCTCCCTGGCCTCCACCAGTACCCTGAGCTAATACATTATTTATTAGATTAAAATTTTCATTATTAACTAAATTTAGGGCTGAAATAAGGAATAATATTAAGATAAAAAATATAATTTTTTTATTCACTTTGATCACTCCATCCTACAGTATTTATAATCTTATCACTAATTATTCTAACTAAACTAAGTTCTTCAATCAAAAGTTGATCTCTGGATTTATGATATTCATTTAAACTGCTGTAATAATCAATCTCTGCTTTTAAAACTTCACTATTTTCAATTGAACCATCACTAAGCTGTTCTTTTCTAATTGTTAATAAATGTTCATCTTTTTTTAAAGATAAATCATTTTTTCTTAAAGTTCTAACTGCAGATTTAATATTATTTATAGAACTCTCTAATTGAAGATATTTATTTCTTTTTAAATTTTCTATTTTTCTTTTTTCAATTTCTATTTCATCAGTTACTTTTTGCTGCCTCAATTCATTTGCGCCTCCATCATAAAAATCATAACTAATGCTTAAACCGAGTATTGATTCTTCTGATGATTGATTATAACTTCCATTTAAATCTAAGTTTAATTTCGCATCATCTTCTATCCATTCTAAATTCTTCTCTAAAATAGTTATATTGAGCTGCTGAACTTTCAGCTCAGAATCAGTACTTAATAATTTATCATATAAATTATTTATATTATTTTCTTCATAATTGTAAAGAATATTTTCGAATAAATTTAATAAGGATGCATTTTGATCATAAATTAAATCCTGGTCTTTATCCAAACCTAAATTTAACTCAAAACTTTTTTTAGCATTTGCAAACTGATTATCAATATCAAAATACTCATTTTCTGCATCTAAATATGTGATTTCTGCATTAAGAACTTCACTTTTAGCAGCTTCACCTACTTCAGCTTTTTCCATTAAATCTTCGAAATTATTTTTTGCTTTATTAACACTTCTTTCTAGATTCTTTTGGGTTACTGAGAGTCTTAAAATATTGAGGTAGTCTTCTACCCAATCAATAATTTTGTTTTCTTTTAAATTTTTATATTCTGATTCACTTATTAAAAGCTCTCTGCTTTTTATAAAATACTCCTGTTCTAAATTGCTGTCAGTTATTGGCAGCAGACGTTTATTAAAATTAATTAAATAATTTTCCCCATCATTATCACTGTAATTTAACTGCTGATTAAGACTAAAACCAGAACTAAATTCTCTATTTAAATTGAGTAAGGTTTTTCTTTCTTCTAAAGTATTATTATTTGAATAATCTTTTTCAGCTTCATTTAAAACTTCATTATATTCTCCACTTATATTAATATTCCAAGACTGTTGTGCTCTAACAATCTCCAAATCTTTTTCTAAACTATTAATTTGATTTACCTTTTCGTTTAATTCTATATTATTTTTTAAAGCAGTTAAAAAAGCATCAGTTAAAGTTATTTTTTCTGCTGATGCTGATGCTGAAAAAAATGTTATTATAGAAATTACTAATAATATTATTCCAGAATTAAATCTATTCTTATTATTCATTAAGAATCACCCCTGGCTTTAAGTTTAAAATATCAGCCAGTTCTTCTGCTGCTAGATAATAATTTAAAATAGTATTATGATAATTAAACTGCTGATTATAATATGAGGCTTCATACTGCAAAAGAGCTGTTAAATCTGCTGAACCAAGTTGATACTCGCGTTTAACTCGATTATACTCTCTCTCATAATTTTCTAATCTCTGCTTTTCAAGTTCAGATCTCTTTTCAAGCTGGACTAGATTTAATTGAGCAGAAACAATTCTGCTCTCTAAGCTATCTTCTGTTTCTTCTAAAGCGATCTCAGCCTCTTGAATTGAAAGAGCTGCAATCTTTTTATCTATCTCAGCGGCTTCTATCTCTTCTACCTCATTATTAATTTCTGCAAGTCTTATATCCAATTTCTTTATCTTAATTTCGTTATTATTTTCAAATCCTATTTTTAAAGCTTCTTGTTGACTGATCTCCCAAAAATTAATCTCAGGAAATTCACTTAACTCAAATTTAAGGCTATCTAATTTAAGCATATTTTTAAAATCATTTAAATGCTGTTCAAGCTCATCTTTTAATGTCTGTAATCTCATTTCTGCATCTCTAAATATATTGCGCTGTTCTAAAAGCTCAACTCTATTTACTTCCGATAATTCAAATCTTTTTTCGAATTCATTATAAAGCCTTTTTTCTGCGATTACAGTTAACTCTTGAGATTCAATCTCTTTTTCATTTGAGATAATTGTTAAATATTTATTAATAATATCTTTAACCACCTCAGCCCGTTTATCCTCATAATTTTTTTCTGCACTTATAAAATCCTTCTCAGCTAATATTTCTTGACTAAGATACTGATTCAATTTATTTTGGGACTTTGCCTTTTTATAGTTCAATTCTGATTTTTTTAAAGCTAATTCCGCATTCAATAGTGAATTGTTATTTTCTTCTGCTAGTTCTAATGTTTCGCTTAAATTTAATTCTATTTCTTCTGCAAATACAGCTGATGAAAAAAATAAAATAAAAACTGTTAATATCAAAATTAAAATATTTTTTTCCACTAAAAACCCTCCTCTTTCATGATTGTGAATATTTTTTTAAAAATCTTATTTCAATAAACACACAAATCTGTTTATCGTTTTTACTGTTATTTATTAACTTGAAGCGTAATTATATTTTATTATAAACATAAAATTGTGAAGATAATATGAAAACCGCAGATATATTTCATCTGCGGTTAATTAAATATCAATATATTAAATTGCTTTAACTGAATTCCACAGTGTTACTAAAAAACTAAGTTAAATATTTAAATCAAATTCTTAATAACTATTTATTTTTCTCCTTCTTTAATAAAAGAAGCTATTCCCATTTCTCCAAATTCAACTCTACCCTCTGCTCCTCCATCCAGTGCCCCAATCTCTATATGGAGTAGAGCAATTCCACATTCTAATCTTTTATATGCAGAAGATTTACCTTTACAATCTACTACAATGCGGTTATCACCATAAAAGAACTGCCATGGTTGTCTGTTCAGTCTAGAAGGTGCCGAGCTTGCTGTTTTAATAGCATTTTTAACCCAGCCAGGCCAGTCTTTATTATATCCATCCGGACATAGCTCATCTAGAGATTTGCGGTCACGATGAGGAAAGAGTTTTGAAATAAAATGTCGTGTTATATTATAACTTTCCGATGAATAACCTAAAGGAGTTACTGCCGCTAATCTTTCTCCTGCTTCCATCTCAATATTAACATTAGTTTTGCTGGGTTCAAAACGAGCACCAATCCAACAAGTACCAAGACCATGAGCAGTTGCTTCTAAAACTGCAGCTTCACCAATATAACCAGCTTTAGTCCAATGGTGTTCACCAGTGCTTTTAATAATTATTACCATAAATGCTGGTGAATCAGTAAAATTACCATATTTGCCATTAAGAGCAGGAAGAATTTCTGTAATTGAATTCTTATAGATTTTTAAACGAACCTCATCATAAACTTCATTTAAATCTTTAATGTTTTTTTCCAGTGCTTTTAAAGTAAATGGCTTGATTTCTCTACTCATATATTTCTGTTGAGAATAACGAGTCTGAACTGATTCATACCATTTTTTAATAGGAATTTTCATAAGGATCCGCTCCTTTCTTAAAGAAGTCTCTCTTATTTATTTTTTTTAACTTAAAACCTTTATTAACATAAATATTAAATATTTATAGCTGCTTTTATCTCTTCTAACTTCTCATCCAGCATTTTTTTGTCAGCTGCTTCTACAACAAGTCTTAAATATGGTTCAGTATTTGATGGTCTAACATTAAACCACCAATCTTTGTATTCTAATCTGTACCCATCAAAATCATAAAATTCATCTGGTTCTTCTTTCTCAAAATAATAATCTTTTAAATTTTCCATTACTTCTTTTTTATTTTCTATTTTAAAATTAACTTCTCCAGAACTTGCATATTTATCTAATTCAGAGATTAATTTAGAAATCGTTTTGCCTTCCTTTTTTATCCGTGCCGCTACATTAAGCACAATCAGAGCTGTTAATACACCAGAATCACAATAAAAGAAATCTTTATAGTAATAATGTCCTGCAAGTTCACCACCACAAATTCCATCTATCTCACGCAGTTTTAATTTTGCATATGCATGTCCTACTTTCCAAAGATAATGTTTACCACCCAATTTTTTAATATGTTCAGTTACAGACCACGATGTACGAATATCACAAAGAATATTTTTACCTCTATCCTGATTGATATAATATTCAGCTAAAAGTGCTATAATTAAATCAGGAGCAATAAACTTACCTTTCTCATCTAAAAACATTACTCTATCTCCATCTCCATCAAAGATCAAACCAATATCTGAATTGTTTTCGAGCAGAAGTTTCTTTAAATCTTCCCTGTTTTCTGCAGTAAGTGGATTTGCTTCATGGTTAGGAAAAGTCCCATCAAGTTCATTATATATATAATGGGGACTATCACCAAATATTTGCTTAGAAATAATTGCTGTCATGCCATTTGAAATATCTACAGCAATATCTAAATTAGATAAATCAGGAAGATAAGTTTTTTGAAATTCTATATATTCATCTTTAATGTCATGCTCTAATATACTTCCTTTTTTCTTCGGACTTACTGGATTAATTCCTCTACTTTTTATCATTTCTTCAAGTTCTTTTAGACCTGAGTCATATCCTACCGGCAGAGCATTTTCTCTTGAAACTTTAAGCCCATTATACTCTGGTGGATTATGTGAAGCTGTTATCATAACTGAAGCATTATATCCATATTTAGCTGTACCATAATAAACCATAGGTGTTGTTGCATAGCCAATTTTGTAAACATCAGCACCTCTATCAGTAATACCTTCTGCTAAAGCTTCAAAAACTTCTGGAGTAGATTCTCTATCATCATAGCCCACTAGAACTTTTTCTGCTTCCAGTAGTTCAGGTAGAAAATATCCTATTTTATATACATCATCTTTATTGAAATCTTTATTATAAACTCCTCTAATATCATAAGCCTTAAAAGCTTCCAAATTAACGCCTCCCCAAAAGATTTATACTATAATTTTTTATTATATTTAAATTTAATTTAATAGTAGTTTTATCATAATTTAGAATTCTTTCTATTATATATATTCTATGTTTATGGAAATATTCCTTGTTTTATATTAAAGCTTAGATTTTTTTTAAATATCTAAGCTCTAGCTTCTTTAGGCTGTTCAACTTGTTTGGAATCAATCCCTTTTCTGGACCAGTAAGTAGCAATTAATGGCCCAGAGATATTATGCCAAACACTAAAAATAGCTGCTGGTATAGCAGCTGCAGGACTAAAATGAGCAACTGCAAGAGAAACTGCTAAACCAGAATTTTGCATTCCAATCTCTATACTCAATGCTCTCTTTTTTGCTTCTTCCAATCCAATCTTATCTCCTAAGAAATATCCTGCTGCTAGTCCCAACAAATTATGTAAAATTACAATTAAAAATATTAAAAATCCTGAACTAATGAGCTGTCCAGCATTTGCTCCTACTACTCCGCCAACAATAAAAACAATAGAAATTACAGAAACTGCAGGAAGTAATTTTGTCAATGTATTAATACTGCTTCCAAATATAGTATTAATAATAAGACCTAATAATATAGGTGCAATTACAATTTGAACAATTGAAATAAACATTGACCAAGGATCAACTGGTATCCATCTACCTGCAAAAATCATCGTCAGAAACGGAGTTAAAATTGGAGCTAAAAATGTTGATAAAGTTGTAATAGAAACAGATAAAACAACATCACCTTTAGCTAAAAAGGTCATAACATTTGATGCTGTACCTCCTGGACAAGTACCTACAAGTATTACTCCTGCAGCTAAAGCGGGCGGCAGCCTAAATATTACAGCTAATAAAAAAGCTAAAAAAGACATCACCGAAAATTGAAAAAATGAGCCAATAATAACGTTTTTTGGTTGTTTAAAAATATTTTTAAAGTCTTTAATCTCTAATGTCATTCCCATACCAAACATAATAATTCCTAATAAAAGTGGAATCTGCGGCAGTACCCAGGCAAAAGCCTCTACATCAAAAAATCCCCAAACCGCTGCAGCAATTGTCCATATCACAAAATAGCTGCCAATAAATTCAACTATTCTTTCTAAAGTTTTCATAACTATTATCCCTCTCTCTAATGTTTTGTATTATGTTAACAAGATTAAGAATAATAGTCAATTTAGTTTTAATTTACATAATTTTTCTGCATAGCATAAATTTCTTCAATTATTTCTTCGCGCAGTTCAACCGGTTTTAATAGTTCAGCTTCTGCACCAAAACCCAGCATCCATTTTTTAATCTCTTCTCTACTGCATGTTCGTACAGAGAATATAATTTCATTCTCGTTTTTGATTTCTATTTCCTGATTATCACTCCACTGATATTCCGGGACAAATCTAGCTGCTCTACCAATAAATTTAATCTTAATATCAAGTTCTTTCTGTCCCTGTTCAACTCCCCATACGTTTTTAAATTCTTCAGAAAGTGAATAATCACCAGGAATAGTATATTTTTCATCAGTCATTTTTATAGATTTAATCCTATCAACTCGAAAAGTTCTTATACCATCTCTAAGATGACAGTAGGCTGCTAAATAAGGTGCTCCATTATTGAAAAATATATTGTAAGTATCTAATTTTCTTTTAACTGTTTCATCACTGCTCATAGAATAATAATTAATAATAACACTTAAATTATTGCTAATAGCTTCTTTTAAGATATCAAATTTCTTCTGATGTTCATCTAATTTAACAAAAGGATCAGATATTATTTCATAATTTTTTATATAGCTGCCCATACTGTTTTTTAAAAATTCTGGTAGTGAATTATAAACTTTAGCCAGGCCTGATTCCAGTTCTTTTTTCATTGGAAAACTTCGATTTTGATATTCTTTTGCTGCCAACAAAACAGCCTCTGTTTCTTTTTGATCAAGATTTGGTGACTTAAACCTAAAATTATCTAAAATCTTATATTCTTTTAAGTGCTTATTATAATAAATAGGAATACCTAATTCTTCCATCATTTTTTTATCACGATGAAAAGTTCTCACAGAGATATTAAAATAATCAGCAAATTTATTTGCATCCCAGTTCCCATACGGATCATTCAAAAGCATCATGATCTTTATAATTCTAAATAAACGGTTATTATCAGGCACAATATCAGCTCCTTTAGCAATTTTTTCTATATATATATATTTGCTGAAAGTCCTTAAAATCCCTTTATTTCAAATGAATTTAATTTTTCTGCCTGTTTTTAATAATATTTTAATGTAAATTTAAATTTTTTTTAATAAAGAGCTGATATTCTTTAATTGAAGAAAAAAAGATAATAAATTTTTGCTCCCTTTTTAACAGCTGCTTAATGCAGTTTTATATAAATTAATGCTTTTCTCCTTGTTTACCCGCCTTTCCCGAAGGCGGGTTTTAATTATTATTTTATATTTCCTTATTTAAACACAATATATATATATTTTTACCAATATTAAATCTAAATTAGATAATAATTAGATTTCGATTAGAATATTAATAAACTGCAGGAGTTATTTTTAATATCAATAACTTGTAAAATAGATTAGTCTTTTAATTGTCAATTTTAGCAAAAAATTAAATAAGCTAAGCTTGACATAAATAAATTCATTAAGCAGAAAGGAGGGATCATCATTAAAAAATTAAGAAGTAAAAAGCTTATTATTTTTTTAAGTATTATTGCTCTTTTTGCACTATCTCTGAGTGGATGTTCTGTAGAAGAACCAATTGAAGAACCAATTGAAGAACCAGTAGAAGAACCAGTAGAAGAACCAGTACCTGCTCCAGAAGGTGGTGATATGTAGATTAATTGAGTCCTTTGATCGAATCAAACTTAATCTAATAATAAATAAACCCTACTAAAATATAAACATCTTCTGATTTCCTCTGTATTGATTTAATA
Organism: Halanaerobium sp.; assembly: GCA_018399955.1. Taxonomy (GTDB): domain Bacteria; phylum Bacillota; class Halanaerobiia; order Halanaerobiales; family Halanaerobiaceae; genus Halanaerobium. The sequence continues at coordinate 64,261 of JAGYNO010000004.1, forward strand.
GATAATTCAGATGGAATTCAGAAGATGTTTTTTTCTTAAATTAAATTTTTATTATGGAGAGTTTATATTATCTATTTAAATGGGTCAATTTTAAATTATTATCCTGGGTCACTTTTAGATTATCATATACAGATGATGAGGTTTCAATCCTTATTTTAATGGATCTGCAGTTATGGCCCATCAGATATAAAGGTAATGACTTTACTTTAATGTAGGTTTCAATCCTTATTTTAATGGATCTGCAGTTAT
>JAGYNO010000040.1 GCA_018399955.1 Halanaerobium sp.
AAACTGGAACTGCTCCTTTTTATGAAATATGTTAATTGTAATTATTACAATTAACATATAAGAGAGTAAAACAGGCATTCCTTCATACCTATCCGGAAATCCGGTTAAAGAAGTTAGCTGTGCTTCAGAAAATACTGTTGAAAGAACAACCATCAGCATATAAATAGCTATTGGAATATAATATAGTCTTTTTATTCTGCTATTTTCTCTTATTGCATGAGGCTCCTTTTTTGAATATATATAAAATGATATCAAAGCCAGAAAAGTAAAGCCCAGTAAAAATATCATCTTATAATAAGAGAAAAAATCAGTATTATAATCTCTGATCCAGTATGAAGCTACAACTTCTGTTAATTCTATCCTCTTATACCTTACTATCAAAGGAACTACTGCTGCAATTAAAACAATCGGCAGAACATAGAGTTTATCTTTTATTTTTTCTCTCAATAAGCCTCTTCCTTTCTCCGATTATTTTGTCGAATTTTGTAATTTATATTAACCTAATATTATTATACTATATACTCTATAAATTGCAATAGTTTTTAGACTACAATTTGTAAAAAAATAGTTAAATCTCTTATTATTATGCATTATGGGCTAAAACTGCTGGAACATATCGAACATTGGTGTAACAATAGAGATTGCAACAAAACCAACCATTACAGCTAATAAAACTATCATTATCGGTTCAATTAAAGAAATTGCCCCTTCAACTGCTGCCTCTGTCTGACGGTCATAAAATCTTGAAACCTTATCAAGCATATCTCCAATTGCACCTGTTTCTTCTCCAACCCGGAGCATATGAACAAGCATTGGTGAAAATGCCCCACTCTCCTCTAGCGGATCAGATAATGTACTACCTTCTCTTACTTTGATTCTTGCTTCTGTTAAAACATCTGCATAGACCTTATTTCCCACCACATCTTCAACTATTGTTAAAGCTGTGAGCAGATCAACACCACTTTCAATTAAAATAGCCAGAGTACTTGAAAACCGGGATATATATACTTTCTGCATCATATCACCGATTACAGGTATTTTTAATATTAAACTATCTGTTTTTGCTCTTCCAATTGGTGTTTTTCGGTATCTTCCAATAATAAAGATCATTATTATCAGAGCTAATAGTAAAACCCACCAATAACTCTGCATAAAAGCACTTATACCAAGCAGCATCCTTGTCGGCAGTGGTAAATCAGTCCCAAAATCCTGGAACATACCTACAAACTGAGGCACAACCCTTGTCACCAGGAAAATTACAACTGCAATCCCAACAAGTAAAATAACTGCTGGATAATATAAAGCTGATTTAACCATGCTGTTAAGTTCATCCTGTCTATCATAGTGAGAAGCCAGCTTATCTAAAATAGAATCGAGCACACCACCAGATTCACCAGCTTTAATAAGCTGAGTATATAGTTCCGGAAAAGCCTCAGGATGTTTAGATACAGCATCAGCTAAAGATACACCTGTTTCCACATCATCTCTAACACTTGTAAGCACATTCTGTAAATGTTTGTGGTTTGTCTGATCCTGCAGAATATTTAGAGCATCAACAAGACTTATCCCAGCATTGATCATTGCAGCAAACTGCTGAGAAAAAATTGATAAATCTTTGAGTTTTACAGTTTTATGCATCTTTAAGAATTCTCCAACATCGATTGAACTTCTTTTCTCATTGATTTCAGTAATATAATAGCCTTTTTCTCTAAGCTGTCGTGCAATAACTGACTTGTTTTCTGCCTCAATACTGCCCTTAATTTTGTCACCACTTTTATTTTTTGCTTCATAAACAAATTCTGTTGCCATAATTACCTCCTTCCCGGGAATTATCTGCTGCCGCTGATTTTTTTCTTCACATAATCTGGATCATTTGATCTACGAACAGCTACCTCATATTCTATAAGACCTTCATTATACAGCTGAACCAAATAATTATCCATAATAACCATACCGTATTTAGCACCAGTCTGCATTGCAGATACCAATTGATGTGTTTTACCCTCTCTGATGATATTTCTGACAGCCGATGTCGCGATCAGTATTTCTAATGCAGCAACTCTGGCATTACCACCTTTTTTTGGTAAAAGCTGCTGAGATAGAATACCACTTATCGAAGAAGCGAGTTGAATTCTAACCTGCTGCTGCTGATGAGCAGGAAAAACATCAATAATTCTCTCTACTGTACTTGGTGCATCATTTGTGTGTAATGTTGCAAGTACTAAGTGACCTGTTTCTGATGCCTCTAAAGCGATAGAAATTGTCTCTAAGTCTCTCATCTCACCGACTAAAATAACATCTGGGTCTTGGCGCAGAGCAGATCTTAATCCATTTGCAAAACTCATCGTATCATGTCCAATTTCCCGCTGATGTACAATTGATTGATTATGACTGTGCAGATATTCTATTGGATCCTCTAAAGTAATGATATGTGCTGCTCTATTTTTATTAACCACATTGATCATTGAAGCAAGTGTTGTAGATTTACCACTACCTGTTGGTCCAGTACAGAGCACAAGACCTCTGCGCTGCATGGCCAGCTTTTTTAATACTTGAGGTAAACCAAGTTCATCAACAGTCGGTATCTCCTGTGGTATAATCCGTAATGCTATTGATACTGAACCCCGCTGTCTGTAAGCATTAACTCTATAACGGCAGTAACCAGGCAGACTATAAGAAAAATCAACCTCTCCTTTTTCATCAAATTCTTCTGCCTGTCTTTCATCCATTAATTCTCTTGCAATCTTTTCTACCTGATCAACTTCCATCGCACGGGGATAATCGTCACAATATTCTAATTTTCCATTGTTTCTGATAACTGGTTTAGTTCTTCCTGTTAGATGAAGATCAGATACTGCAGGCATTTGAGATATATCTTTCATTAAATCTAAAATCTTCATTAAAACATCTCCTCTCTGCAAACTAAACTCAATGAATAACACTAACTAACTCTTTGTAACTTGTAATACCAGAGCGAAGTTTTTCCTTCCCATCTGTTAACAGGCCTTCCATGCCTTTTTCTCTTGCATATCTCTTTAAGGTAGGTTCATTTGCCCCTTCAGCAATCATTTCTTCCATTTCTGGTGTAATCTCTATTACTTCCTGAATAGCAATTCTACCTTTATAACCTGTTGTACATTTATCGCAGTCTTTTCCAGATGGCCGCCAAAGAGTGTCGACTTCTTCATCCAGAAAAGCTTTCTCTTCATAACTTGGTTCATATTCTTCTTTGCAGCTGGGACAGAGTGTTCTAACAAGTCTCTGTGCAATAACACCGATCACAGTTGATGCGACCAGATAACCAGGTATCCCCATATCAGTCAATCTTGTCACAGCACTGATTGCATCATTTGTATGCAGAGTACTTAAAACTAGATGTCCTGTAAGAGCTGCTCTGATAGCAATATCTGCAGTCTCTTCATCTCTAATCTCACCTACCATGACAATATCTGGATCCTGACGCAAAATTGATCTTAATGTTTTAGCAAATGTTAAACCTGCAGCTACATTAGCCTGAACCTGGTTAATTCCACTTATCTGATATTCAACCGGATCTTCAATTGTAACTATATTTTTTTTAGGTGTATTTATTTCATTTAATGCTGCAAAAAGAGTTGTTGATTTTCCACTACCTGTTGGTCCAGTAGCAAGTAAAATTCCATAAGGCTTTTTAATCAAACGCCTGAATCTCTCCATATTAGCTTCTCTAAAACCAAGCTTATCAATATTTAAAAGACTATCATCTTTATTTAAAAGTCGAATAACTACTTTTTCTCCATGGATGGTCGGAAGACTAGAAACACGCATATCAATCTGCATACTCTTAAAAGTCATCTGTACTCGGCCATCCTGTGGAATCCTTCTCTTTGTAATATCAAGGTCTGCAATAATTTTTAAGCGAGATATTAAAGCAGCCTGAGAATGTTTTGGTATTGTCATCTCTTCATGTAAAACACCGTCAACACGATAACGAACCCGAACTTTCTTTTCTAGAGGCTCAATATGAATATCACTTGCCATCTTTTGGATAGCTTGAGTTATAATAAGGTTTGTAAGTCGTACTATAGGTGCATCTTCCACCATCTGCCTTAACTGATCTATTTCTGGCTCATCATTCATATCCTGATACTGATTTAAACTTTCAAAAATATCAGAAGTATCAGCCTCAACTAAAGTGTAAATCTGATTTATTGCATCCATTATCTCACTGTGAGTTGCAAGTGTTATATCAACCTTCATCCCTGAGTTAACTTCTATATTTTCAATAGCAACTAAATCTGTGGGGTCTTCAATTGCAACCTTAAGTGTTCCATCTTCAACTTCATATGCTACTGCATTGTGGCGTCTAGCTATATTTTCTGAAACATACTGAGATAAATGCGAATTCAATATATAATTCGAAAGATCTACTCTTGATATACCAAGCTGAATTTCTAATGCATCAACAAGTCTTTCTTCAGAAAGATAACCCAGCTCAGTTAATACATTTCCAAGCTTCATGTTCATTTCATCCTGTAATGAAAGGGCATCCTGAAGTTCAGATTCAGTAATATATCCAATTTCTAAAAGCAGATCTCCAATTCTCTGCTGATGTTTTGGACTCATAAAATTACTCCTTAATTTAAATACTTTTTGTCGAAAAAAGTATTTTTTTGTAATAATATCTTGTTGTTATTGTATATTTCTGCAATATTATCTAAATTCCTGCTTAAAAAAACTTTTTTTTACATTTTTTTTGTTTTGATAATATTTTGCTGTAAGTATACTTGTATACAGCTAAAAATATTGATTTTATAAGAAAAATTTATCCAGATATAAGTTTTATTTATTCTTCAGCTTCTATATCTTTAGCTTCTATATCTTTTACTGCATTTTCGGCAATTTGCTTCCATTTCTTCTTATTCGGCATCTCCTGTGTCCAGAGTTTAAATGAAGCTTCTGCTTGATAAATTAAAGTAGGTAAGCCATTACCTATTTGAGCACCTCTTTTTTCTGCTTCTTTAAGCAGCTCTGTTTTTAGAGGATTATAAATCAAATCAACAACAAACTGTTTTTCATTTAAATACTCAGGATTAATAGCGATATTGTTGTTCCCTTTTTTGCTGTACATCCCAACAGGAGTTGTATTTATAATTAAATCTGCGTTTTTAATTTTATCTTTATATTCACTCTCTTTTAAAGCTTTATAATCAAATTCTACCTTATCGGTTTTTTCTCTAAAAGTCTCCACTACTTCTGCTGCATTTTCTAAAGTTCTATTGATAATGGTAACTTCTGCAAGATGGAGGTGGATCAAAGCTGCTGCTGCAGCCTTAGCTGCCCCACCTGCTCCTATGATAACAGCTCTTTTTCCCTTAACTACAAAACCTGCTTCTTCAATCTGGCGCTGAAAACCAATGACATCTGTATTATATCCTGTAAGGCGCCCTCTACGGTTTAAAACCGTATTAACAGCTTCTGCATCTCTTGCAAGAGAAGAAAAACCATTTAAATAAGGAATAATCTCTTCTTTATAAGGTATTGTTACATTCCAGCCTGCAAAATTCAGATTTTTTAATGAGAGAATATATTCTTCCAAATCTCTATCTTTTACCTCTAGCATTAAATAAATCGCGTTTAAATCCAAATCTCTAAATCCATTATTATGCAGAGAAGGAGATATAGAGTGGCTTAGTGTTTTTCCAAGTAATCCATATAATTTTGTTTCACTATCAGGTATAAAAATATCCATCTTTTGCCTCCTTAAATAGTATAAGACGCTGAAAAGCCAGCGTCTTAAAGTATGTATATTTTTCCTCATGATCACTGGTAATAATCTTTATTTATAATGCTAAAAAATCGTCTGCAGTCTTTCCCCCAGTGACTCAAAATCTTTTATGATAATTTTTCTTTTTTTAATTGTAATCATACCTTGATCAATAAAACGATTGATCAACTTTGTGACTGTAACTCTTGATGAACCAATTAAATTAGCTATCTCTTGATGAGTTAATACCAAATCAATCACTGTGCCATCTTTAATTTCTCTCCCAAAATCATCTGCAAGCCTGGAAAGTAAACTGGCTAATCTTCCTGCAGCATCCTGAAAAACGAGCTCTCTAACCTGACTTGTCAATAATCTTGTTTTTTTAGAGAGGGCTTCAATAATCTTAATGGCCATACTTGGTCTTTTCATAATTATCTTTTCCATCTCCTGCCAGGGAATAATTAAAAGTCTGGCATCATCCAAAACTTCAGCAGTAAGTGGATGTGGATCTTCATCAAAAAGAGAAAGTTCCCCAAAAATATCACCTTCCTGCAGTATTGTCAGCACTTTTTCTTTTCCCTCTGCAGAAAGCATAGAAAGTTTAACCTTGCCATTGATCAGTAAATACAGTTTTTTGACACTATCATTTTCAAAAAATATAACTTCTCCTTTTTGATAAAACTTTGCATATGATTGTTGACAAATCATCTCCAGTTCTTCAGGATCTAGATTCTGAAAAACAATTAAATCTTTTAAACACTGTTTTGTAGTTTTTTCCATATTTAAACCTACCTCTCTTACTTCTTGCTTTATCTATTTAGTATATTCTCTAAAACTAAAAAAAATCCTTGTTAAAAATCATTTTTTCTTGCGGCATTCACTGCAGTAACCATAAAAGCTTAATTTATGTTCTGTTACTTTAAAATCATATTTCTTTTCTAACTCTTTTTCTAAATAATCTATATCCTGATCATTGAATTCTATAAGTTTACCGCATTTTTTACAAATTAAATGATGATGATGAGAATCATCTAAATTAAGTTCATATTTTCTGGATTCTTCTTTAAAATCAAGTACATGTATCATCTTTAGTTCTTTGAGCAGCTCAATTGTTCTATAAACTGTTGCCATACCGATTTCACTATCTAGTTTTCTCAGCTCCTCAAAAAGTTCTTCTGCACTAAAATGCCAGCCTCCCTTTTCAATAATTGTATCAATAATCAATTCTCTCTGTTTGGTAAATTTATATTTTTTTTCCGAAAGTTTTCTTTTGAATTCAACTTTCAACTCTTTCATTTTTGCCACCTCTCTCCTTTAAGCCTATTTATATTTTAACACATAATTATTATATTTGACCAATTTTGAATATATTTCCATAAATTATATCCATAAATTTCTTAAAAAAATAATGATTTACTATTGACTAGCGGTTTAATAAATAGTATAATGTAATAAACAAGAATAATTTGTCGAAATTTGTTAAGAAAGGAGAATTAAAATGAAATCTACAGGTATTGTACGTAAAATTGATGATCTTGGTAGAATGGTTATTCCTATCGAATTGAGAAAGACAATGAATATTAATAAAAAAGATCCCATGGAAATTTTTGTTGATGAAGAAAAAATTGTCCTAAAAAAATATGAACCTGCTTGTATTTTCTGTGGTAGTGCTGATGATACTATAGAATATAAAGGTAGAACAATCTGTGGTGAATGCATGAAAAACATGCAGAAATTAACCGAAGATAAATAAATAATATTATACTCTTTTTACAAAAATTAGATATATTATTTAAAAAAAATTAGCACCTCAGCTGAGGTGCTATCTTTTATTTTATACTTAACGTAAAAATACATGTTCTCCTATTCTGGTTACAAAGTTTCTTCTTGAAATCCAGGCAGTATTTGTTGCTACTTCTGGATTGTAAAAATATATTGATCCTTTAGTTGGATCATAACCTAAAAGTGAAGCTCTTGCAGCTGCTAGTTCTGACTCACCTGGATAGTAATTGGCCTGTCCATCCATTAAACTGCTGAACTGCCCTTTTTGTAATATTACGCCTCTAATTGTATCTGGAAAGTGTGGACTCTTTATTCTGTTAAGTATGACTGAGCCAACAGCAATCTTCCCTTTGAAATTCTCGCCTCTTGCCTCACCATGAATAACTCTGGCAAGTAATAGCACATCATCTCTTGATATACTGTATTGTGCTGATATATTTAATTTTGGAATAGCTTCAAAAGAACTGTTTCCAAATATGCCATCATTTTTTATTCCGTTTTCTGCCTGAAAATTTTTGACTGCCTGAACAGTCCCATTCCCATAGATTCCGTCTATACTTCCACTATAATAGTTCATCTGACTGAGTTTTTGCTGTAAAACTGCTACATCTAAACCTTCGTGACCTGGTCTCAGCACTCGAGTACCAAATTCATTTAAATATTCAGCTTCCACCTGATCAAAACTTACGAAAGTAACCATTATTAGGAGCATCATCACCGAGATTAAAAATTTAGTTCTTCTCAGCAGCATATTAAACCTCCTTGTTGTTGTCTGATAGTTAAATGTAAAATATATTTCCTCCTTTTATAAAAACTGCCTTATCAAATTATGATTTTCTTATTATATTATTATGCTTATAATCTTTTATACAAGCTTATACCTAATAATAAACAAAAAGCATCACAAAGTCAAATGTTCTTATTTTACAATTTGCAGTGATAGAAGTTAAAGGCTGCAGGCAAAGCTAATCGACTTGCCTGTAGATGGACAAAATATTCAGCTATTAATCAGCTCTACATAAAATTGCTCAGAAAGATCTTCCATTACTTCTTTAACTTCTTTTGCTGTGCCCTCTGTTACATCAATCCAAATCTGACCTGGATTATCATGATCAACATTAACAATTCCAATACCCTCATATGCCTTGATAATCATATCGATAAAATTTATTTCAGTTTTATCTACCTTATATCTCAGCTTTTTCGTATCTTTTTTCATTATAATTCTCCTCATTTAATTACTTCAGTAAACTCCGAACATCGTCATTTATTTAAAGCCATTTTTTATTTTAAAGATTACAGCTTAAATTATTATCTGAAATTCATCTTAATCTAAAAATCTTTACCACTAAGCTTTAACTTCATCTTTTTCTCTTCTTAAAAGTGAACCTTTTTTCATTATTTCTCCACAGGGAATAATAACTTTTTCTTTTGGATGAGGTGCCGATTCTACCTTTTTTCCGTCAGAATTAATTATATAGTCTACATTTATTTCAAATGATTTTCTGCCGGGAACAGCTGCTTCTAGAATATCCCCCTTAAAAATCTTATTTCTTACTTCAACTAAAATTTCTCTGTTCTCAGGCATTCTTTCTTTTACCACTCCAACAAAATCATAAGTTCTAAGATATGATGAGCTCTGATAACGCTGTCCTTCAGAACCAGGCTGCCCATAAAAGAAACCCTTTGTATAATCACGGTGACTTATTTTTCTCAGTTCAGCTAAAAGTTCAGGGTCAGCCTGATAGTTATCCGGATCAGCATAATACTGATCAATGATCTGCCGGTAAGTATTGACAACTGTTGCTGCATAGTGAACACTTTTCATCCTGCCCTCTATTTTGAGGCTGCTTAGGCCTGCTTCGATAAGCTGGGGAACTTCTTCAGCAAGATTTAAATCCCGGGAATTCATTATAAAGGTTCCCTGATCATTTTCTTCAATCGGAAAATATTCTCCCGGCCTCTGTTCTTCGACTAGATGGTATTTCCAGCGGCATGATTGAGCACAGTCACCTCTATTGGCATCTCTTCCCACAAAATAGTTGCTTAAAAGACACCTTCCAGAATAAGAAATACACATCGCACCATGGACAAATACTTCAAGTTCAACTCTGCCTTCTGTTTTCTCAGCTATCTCCTTTATTTCTTCAAAATTTAATTCCCGGGCCAGGATAATCCTCTCTGCACCCTGCTCAGCCCAAAAAAGTGCTGAAGCCCAGTTAACATTATTCGCCTGGGTGCTGATATGAATCTCCATCTCCGGCATCTTTTCTTTAACCAGAGCCAAAACTCCCGGATCAGAAATAATCAGAGCATCAATATCTAAGGTCTTTAATTTAGCTATATACTGTGGAAGTTCAGCCAGTTCTTGATTGTGTGGGATCATATTCATCGTTAAATATACTTTTTTATCTCGATTGTGGGCATAATTAATCCCTTCTCTCAATTCTTCCAGCGTAAAATTATCTGCACCAGCTCTTAATCCAAAATTTAAACCACCACAATATACAGCATCTGCGCCAAATAAAATTGCTGTTTTTAATTTTTCGAGGCTGCCTGCTGGAGCAAGCAGTTCTATTTTATCCATTATTATCTTTCCTCCTGCTTAATGCCATTCCATCACCTGTTGAAACTAAAGTTGAATCCAGCTGAGGATGGTTGATTATTATTTCTAAATATTCTTTTAAATTATTAACAATCGTCCTATTTTTATGTTCATTTTTTTTATTTGATAGAACCTTTCCTTTATATAACACATTATCTGCAAGCAAAATTCCACCCGGCTCAAGCAGCTCAAATATATATTCAAAAAGATAAAGATACTGCCCTTTAGCAGCATCCAAAAAAATAAAATCGAATTTTTGATTTAAATACATCAGCACATCCAGAGCATTTCCTATTTTTATATTAATTTTATCATTATATTTTGTTTTCTCTATTTCCCTTTTAGCCTTTTCTGCTCGCTCTAGATCGATTTCTACCGTTATGATCTCTGTAGATCGAGGAGTGTTCTTTGCAGTAATCAGGGCAGAAAATCCATAAGCTGTTCCAATCTCTAATACCCTTTTTGGCTGCTTTATTTTAAGCTGCAGCTTCAAAAAATCAGCTGCATCTCTGTCCAGTATCGGTATCTTATCCTTAATACAGAGTTTTTCCAGCTCTCTAAACTCGCTGTCGATGTATTTACTTTTAGAAAAATACTTATTCAGCTCTCTAAACTTCATATTAACCCCTTTTTTTCTTTAGGTACCCGGTACATGTTGATATATGTAGATAAATGTTGGTACCTGATACCAACATTTATCTACAATAGTCGCAGTTAGATAATTATTCACGGTTCAGCTCATTTTGTCCAGCAAGGTGTTCCTGATATGTTTTTGTAAAGATATGACTGCCGTCATCTCTGGCAAAGTAGAATAAAAAATCTGTTTCAGCAGGGTTCAAGGCTGCCTCTAGTGCCAGGCTTCCAGGATTTGCGATCGGAGATGGAGGCAGCTTATTTACCTGATAAGTATTGTAAGGTGAATCAACCTCTAGGTCTTTATAGAGCAGCCTTTCTTTTCTCTCGGGCAGTACATACTGTACTGTTGCATCTAACTGCAGTGCCTGCCCTGCCTCAAGCCTGTTGTAGATAACAGAAGCAATTATTTTATTTTCTTCAGGAATTTTCCCCTCTTCTTCGATCAAAGAAGCAATGATTAATAATTGATAGGCAGATAACTCAACTTCTGCTGCCTTTTCTTTTAATAAAGGCAGTCTCTCATTTTTAAATCGAGTAATTAATTCATCAATAAGCTGATCTTCATTATAGCTCATTGGAAAATTATATGTGTCTGGTATTATTAAACCTTCTGCAGATTGAATTACTGCTTCAGTTAAATGGGGTTTGTTCTTAAAAGCTGCGCTTTCAGCATACTTAGTCAAAGATGCCTCAAGTTCTGCCTCTGTAAAGCTGGCTTTATCCAGCTCAACTAATCTATTTATAATTTCTCTGATAGTAAACCCCTCAGGTACTGTAAAGCTAAAAGTTTCTTCTAATCCTTGATCTAAAATGTCAAGAATATAATAGGGGCTGTCTGCAGTAGAAAAAGAATAATAACCGGATTTTAGATTATCAATCTGTTTAAATCTCATCAAATAATAAATGAGATCAGCTGATTTTATTAATCCTTTTTTTTCAAGCAGATTGGCAATATCTCTTCCGGTCATTCCCTGTTCTATTTCTAAAGCTACCTCTTCGGGACTGCTTCTATTAACCGGAAGCATCATATCCTCAAACCAGAGATAGGTGCTGATTATTATAATAAAGATAAGTAAAACATATGCTGCTCTCTTCAACTTTTACCTCATTTCATTTAAAACAATTAAGACAAAACTATTTATTCATATATTCGACCTTAACTCTTGTAAATTCAGCTTCATCTTCTACAGGTATAATAACTTCTTCATCACCTTCATTTATTATCTTAACAACTGTTGCTGCAGCATCTTCATCTGCCTCAGAATCAACAATAATTAAATATTTGCTTCCTTCAATTATAATATCATCTTCAATAATAAAGCGGCTTTCTTCTTCACCATCAGATAAAACTAATTCCTTTTTTTCTTCGTCTATCCAAAACTGTCCATCACTCATCTTATTTCTCCTTTCAAATTTAAAGTTTTATTTAAATAAATTATTAATTTGCATCAAGATATGACTGCAGTATCAGAGAAGCAGCTAGTTTATCTATAACTTTTTTTCTTCCTTCTCTGCTCACATCTGCTTCTAAAAGAATATTCTCGGCCTGACTGCTTGTCAAACGCTCATCCTGAATTTCTATGGGAATATCAAGATTGTTTTTTAAAAAATTTATGAAAGCCTGTGTTATTTCTGCCCTTTTTCCCTTTGTTCCATCCATATTGTAAGGCATACCTACAATAATTTTTTTAACATCATATTTTTCTATATATTTATTTAATTCTTCTAAAAGTTCTCGATGTCCATGCATTTCTATTGTGCTGAGCGGCTGTGCTGTCCAGCCCATGGCATCACTAACTGCTGTGCCAACTCTTTTATTTCCATAATCAATAGCAAGTATTCGCAATCTTAATGCCCCCAATTTTTATACTTCAATTAAATATTATATAATTATTTATCTAAATAAGCAAATATCTCCACCTACAAAAATCGCCTCTCAACTCAAACCGAGCTAAGAAGCGATTATAGTTTAATCTTATTTACTATTATATATTTAATTTCTGGATTTAATTTCTCTTTAGTTTTTAATTAGCAAAAAGTCTCTTATTAATTGTTTTCTAAATAATTGTTCAGCAGTTCCTCTAATATTTCATCCCGGTCAATAGTTCTGATCATTGTTCTAGCCTCTTTATAACTTGTAATATATGCAGGATCTCCTGAAAGTAAATATCCGACAATTTGATTGATAGGATTATAACCTTTTTCTTCTAAGGCCTTACAGACCTTTTTTAGTACAAAACCAGCCTCACTAATCTCTTCTTTTTTAATTTTAAAACGCATCGTTTTATCATTGATATCCTCTGCGGCCATTTTATCACATCCTGTCCTTTTATTTGCCTTATTTATTTAATTCTTCAGTCAGCCTGCAAATCCTTGTTTTATTGACTATTTTTTATGATATTTTCCACTTCTGCCAGTGCTTCGGCAGTCTTATCCGGCTTGCTTCCTCCAGCCTGAGCCATACCTGGACGGCCTCCACCACCACCACCAGCAATTTGAGCAACCTTAGAAATAATCTGACCTGCATTAAATCCTTTTTCTACCAGATCATCAGTAACTGAGGCTACAAACACAACTTTGTTTTCTCCCTTACTGGCAAGAACAATAACAGCAGAATCAATTTTATCTTTAATCTGATCAGTGAGATTACGAAGACCCTGACTGTCCAGCTCTGATAATTCAG
>JAGYNO010000041.1 GCA_018399955.1 Halanaerobium sp.
TTAATTTATTTATATTATTTCAGTATTTTTAATATTTCTATTATTTAATCTAATTTTAAGTATTAGTTTAACTAAGTTATAACCTTTTTTAAAATTATAATTATCAGGAGGTTTAATGATGAAAAAAACGGAAAATATTCTTGGATTTATTGCAATTCTATTAGTAGTAGTTGGAGCAAAATTTTGGTTAAACACAAATATTTTGTTTTTTAGATTATTAGTTGGAGGTGGACTTGGATATGCTCTGGCCCGTGCTTATACAGGTTTTGCGGGTAGTGTGAATAGAGCTTATAGAACAGGTTCTGCTAAACTAATGAGAGTTATGATGTTTTTATTTTTCTTTACAGCTCTTATTACAACAGCATTCTTATTTGGTAATGATCCGACAAGTTTTAATATCTGGATTAAACCAATAAATCTTGGTTTAATACTTGGCGGCTTTTTATTTGGATTTGGTATGTCATTATCAGTTTGCTGTGCGAGTGGTGTTTTAACAGATATACCTCAGGGTTTTCCAAGAGCAGGTATTACTTTACTATTTTTTATGGCAGGAGTTTTCTTTGGATTTCCTGTTCAGAATTCAGCCGATATAGTACGTGATTCATGGATGAGTACCTTTATTGGTAGAGAGACAATGGGGGGAGTTTTTCTGCCCGATTACTTTAGAGGCGATGGAATGGAAGGATATTTAGGTGCTTTAACTTTAATAGCTCTTATATGTGGTCTAGTTATATATTTAACTTTTCTTTTTGAAAAAAGACAAAAGAATACAAATAAATATAAAGGCCATCCTATGGAAGAAATACAGGATAACTTAGAACCTATGGATTTAAGCAATTTTAAATTGTTTAGTGATCAAACATATGAGCAAATTTTTGTTAGACCATGGACTTTAATGCAGGGCTTTCTTGTTATTAGCGCAATATTTGCTTTGATGATGGGAGTTACTGGAGCAGGTTGGGGTGCATCTCAACCTTATGGGTATTGGTTTGGTAAAATATTAATGTTATTTGGATTTTCACCAGAAGTTTTATCTGAATTTACCTTGATGTCTCCTAATGTATTTTCAACTCCTTTTTTCCAGGATCAAATTTCAGTCCAGAACTTTGGTATACTTAGTGGGGCAGTAATCTACTTATTAACAGCCGGTAAATTTAAAGAAGCTTTTAGCTCTACTTTAGATATAAAAGGTAAGGAAGCAGTATTATATGCACTTGGTGGTTTCAGTATGGGATTTGGTACACGTCTGGCAAATGGTTGTAATGTTGGAGCACTTTATACTCCAATCGCTAACTTCTCATTGTCTGGCTGGGTATTCTTGATTTTCATGGTTGTAGGTGGAATCTTAAGTAATAAATTCAATGATATGCTTTACAGCCAATAATATAATTTATAAAAATTAGGGGGAAAAAGAATGAGTAAAAAAGTTGTCGTTGTTGGTGGTGTAGCTGGAGGTGCTGGTACAGCTGCAAGAGTAAGAAGGCTTGATGAACAAGCAGAAATTGTAATGTTTGAGCGCGGTTCACATGTTTCTTTTTCAAACTGTTCACTCCCATATCATTTAAGCGGTATAGTTAAAGAATGTGATGATTTAGTATTAATGTGCCCAACAGCTTTTGCTGAACAATATAATATTGATGCAAGGGTAAAAAGTGAAGTTACTAAGATTAATAGAGAAGAAAAAACAGTAGAAGTAGAAAAGCTTGGAACTGGAGAAGTTTATAAAGAAAGTTATGATAAGCTTGTACTTTCTCCAGGAGCAAATCCGATTAAACCTGGTAGTATTAAAGGTGTTAACAACGAAAATGTATTTACAATCAGAAATGTAGATGATATTGATCGCTTACATCAGTATGTTGAAACAAATAATATAAAAGATATAGCTGTAGTCGGTGCTGGATATATAGGTGTTGAAATTGCTGAAAACTTTGTACATTCAAATAAAAATGTAGCTTTAATCGAAGCAATGGATCAGGTTATGCAGCCTTTAGATTTTGATATGGCACAAATTTTACATAAAGAGCTCTATGATAATGGGGTTGATTTATTATTATCAGATCCTTTAACAGAAGTGCATGATGATCATGTTGTATTAAAATCAGGCAAAAAAGTCGATGCAGGTGCAGTAGTGTTGGCAATTGGTGTCAGCCCTGAGACAGAACTTGCAGAAGAAGCAGGACTCAAGATTGGAGAAACAGGTGGAATTGAGGTAAATCATAATTATGTGACAAGTGATCCTGATATTTACGCTGTTGGTGATGTTATTGAAGTATATTCAAGAATTGCCCGCTCCAAAACAAGACTACCTTTAGCTGGACCTGCTCAAAGACAGGCAAGAGCTGCAGCAAATCATATTTATAATATCCCCAGCACAAATAATGGTGTAATTGGAACTTCAGCGATTAGAGCTTTCAATTACAATGCAGGTACAACAGGTCTTAACGAGAAACAGCTTATAGATGCAGGTATATCTTATGATTTTGTCTATGTTATTCCTATGGATAAGGTAAGTTTAATGCCTGATGCAAATCCGCTTCATTTTAAACTCTTATATGAAGTACCAACAGGAAAGATTTTAGGTGCTCAAGCTGTAGGTAAAGGTAATATAGATAAGAGAATAGATGTAATTGCAACCTCTATTTTATTAGATGCAACAGTTCAAGATTTAATTGAATCTGAGCTTGCTTATGCACCACTTTTCTCAACACCTAGAAATGCAGTTAATCAAGCTTCATTAGTTGCAAATAATCTCATTAACAACCGTTATAACCAAGTACCTGTAACTAAGGTGAGAGAACTTGTAGAAAAAGATGCTTTTATAGTTGATGTGAGAGAAGATTATGAATATGAAGAAGGACATCTTGTGAATTCTGTAAATATTCCTTTAAGTCAATTAAGAGATAGGCTTGATGAAATTCCTAAGGATGAACCTGTATACTTACACTGCCGTTCAGGTCAAAGAAGTTATAATGCAGTATTAGCACTGCAGGGAAGAGGATATGATAATGTTACTAATATATCTGGTTCCTTTATGGGTGTTTGTTTCTATGAGTTCTTCTTAGATCAAACAACTGATAGAGATAAAATTGTTACAGAATATAATTTTGAGTAAAAAAACATATTAAATAATAAGTGATATATTAAAACCCCCGATAAATCTATCGGGGGTTTTAATAATTCTACTATTTATAAAAATAAGTTTAACTTTAATTGAAATTAATTGATCTTTTATTTCTTATACAACACCTTGGTCTATCATTGCATTAGCAACTTTTAAGAAACCAGCAATATTTGCACCAGCAACAAGATCATCTTCCATTCCATATTCTTCTGCAACTGCACTTGCATCATCATAAATATTGACCATAATACTTTTTAATTTTTGGTCGACTTTATCAAAGGTCCAATCATCAAACATGGCATTTTGTGTCATCTCTATTGCAGATGTAGCAACACCGCCTGCATTTGCAGCTTTTCCAGGTATATAAAATAGATCATTATCTTTAACCAGTTTAATTGCTTCAGGTGTTAGGGGCATATTTGCTCCTTCACCTACTGCAATAACACCATTATCAATTAACTGCTGTGCTGCATCTGCATCCATTTCATTTTGAGTAGCACATGGTAATGCGACATCACATTTAATTGACCAGATATCAGTGCATTTATCACAGTATTCTGCATCAGGATATTTTTGTAGATATTCTTTAATGCGTCCGCGATTAACTTCTTTAATTTCTTTTACAAGCTCAAGATCAATACCCTTTTCATGATAAAGGTAGCCGGATGAATCACTCATCGCTATAACATTAGCTCCTAATTGGGTAATTTTTTCTGCAGCATATATTGCAACATTACCTGAACCAGAAATTACAACTTTTTGATTATTTAAAGAAATCTTATTATCTTTAAGCATTTCTTCTAATATGTAAACCAAACCATATCCAGTTGCTTCTGTTCTCACAAGACTTCCACCCCAGTCAAGACCTTTACCAGTTAAAACTCCAGCTTCATATTTATTTTTAATACGTTTATACTGCCCGAATAGATAACCGATTTCTCTTCCGCCAACACCAATATCTCCTGCGGGAACATCAGTCTGGAATCCGATATGCCTGGAAAGTTCTGTCATAAAGCTTTGACAAAAGCGCATTACTTCAGCATCAGATTTTCCTTTTGGATCAAAATCACTTCCACCTTTTCCCCCACCAATTGGACGTCCAGTTAGAGCATTTTTAAAAATCTGCTCAAAACCTAAAAATTTGACAATACCAACATTTACGGATGGATGAAATCTCAGGCCGCCTTTATATGGTCCTAAAGCACTGTTATATTCGACTCTAAAACCTCTATTTACTTTTGTATTACCTTCATCATCAACCCATGGAACACGAAAAATGATCTGTCTTTCTGGTTCTACCAACCTTTCTAATATGCCGTGTTCTTCATATACTGGATGTCTTTCAAAAACTGGATCTAAAGATTCGAAAACTTCTTCTACTGCTTGATGGAATTCCGCTTCTCCAGGATTTCTTTTTTTAACCATTTTTAAAACTTTTTCGGTATAAGTACTCAAACTATTCACTCCTCAAATTTTTTATTATTAAACTATCACTAGCTCAATATTAATATATATTTCACATAAAATCAATTATTGTAGTACAAGTATACCTGTATACAATGAATTTTTATATCTGAGAATTATTCTTGACAATGAAACTATCATTGTATATACTAAATTTAAATATAATTTAATAAGAAAAGCAAATAGGAAAATGCCTCATCTTTTTGATGAGGTAGAGGCGCGAAAAGGAATATTAGCTTAAATTATTTAGTTGAACCACTAAATTTAAGCAAAAGGCTGATTCGCCGAAGCGTTTATCTGTGGTTCAGCAGATATTTGCTGGGTCTGTATAAAAAATATACAGGACTGTCATTATGAATTTAATTCAGATTCATAATGTTGAGCTATCTCTAAATTTGGAAGAGGTGATTTCTCTGATTAAGCAATTTAACTCAGCGATTTCGCTGAGTTTTTATTATTATTATTTTCAATTTGACAAATAAATTTTATTTATTAATTTAGATTATTAGTTAAAATACAGATAAAAAAATATATAAATGGAGTAGATTTATGAAAAATATTACAATACCTATTCAGAAAATCAAAGAAATAGCAGGAGAACACGGAACTCCTTATCATATTTATGATGAAAAAGTTATAGTTAATAGATTAAATCAGCTTATCTCATCATTTAACTGGGTACCATTTAAAGAGTATTTTGCAATTAAAGCAAATCCAAATCCACATATTTTAAAAATTATGAAGGAAAATGATTGTGGAGTTGATGCAGCTACGGTATCGGAAATAAAGTTGGCTGAAGAAGTTGGTTTTGAAGGAGAAGACATCATGTTTACTTCTAATCTTACTACTTTAGAAGCATATCAATATGCTGTTGAGAGAGGCTGTATTATTAATATTGATTGGGCTGCTGATATTTATGAATTATATGAAGCTGGAATAATTCCAGAAAACATCTGTTTTAGATTGAATCCAGGCTCAATCAAAAATGAAATTATGGGTGATTCTTCAGAGTCTAAATTTGGTTCAACAGCTTCTCAAATTAGAGAAGCAGTAGCTTTTCTTGCTAAAAAAGATATTAAAAATATTGGTCTTCATACGATGGTTGTGTCAAATGAAAATGATCCGGCGATATTTAAAGAATACACTGAAATGATCTTTTCTTTTGCAAGAGAATTAATTGATGAGTTTAAAATTGAAGTAGACTTTATCAATATTGGTGGAGGGATTGGTATTCCTTATTTGTCTGAAGAGGAAGTTGATGTTAATGCAATCGCAGAAGCTGTTAAAGAATCATACGTAAAAGTATTGTCAAATAGTGATATCGAAGCTAAGATTTTTATGGAGTCAGGGCGCTATGTAACAGGTGAATCTGGATATCTGGTCACAGAGGTTATCAAAGAAAAAGAAACTTTCAAAAAATATCTTGGTGTAGATGCTTCAATGTCTGATTTAATGAGACCAGGAATGTATGGAAGTTATCATCACTTAACTAATATCACTGCACAAGAAAGAGGAGAAGAAGAAAGAGAAGTTTATGATGTAGTTGGTTCACTATGTGAAAACAATGATAAGTTTGCAGTTGACAGGGAGCTTTTAAAAAGTAAAATAGGGGATCTGATTATTATTCATGATACCGGAGCACATGGTCATTCAATGGGCTTCAATTATAATGGTATGCTGCGCAATGCTGAATTTTTATATACCCAAAATGGTGAATTTAAAAAAATAAGAAGAGATGAAAATTTTCAAGACTACACTAATACTATAATAGGAGGCTATTAATATGTTTACAGGTTTTGGTACAGCACTTATAACCCCGTTTAAAGAAAATGGTGATGTTGATTATGCCATGTTTGAAAAAATACTCGATAATCAATTAGAAAATGGTGTTAATGCATTAGTTGTTTTAGGCACAACAGGTGAATCACCTACTGTACATTTTAAAGAAAGAGAAGAATTAACTAAAATAGCTGTAGAAAAAGCTGATGGAGAAGTGCCTGTTATAGTAGGTACTGGTACTAATGATACTTCTAAGGTTGTTGAAATGAATATTCTTGCAGAAGAAAGTGGAGCGGATGGAGTTTTAATAGTAACTCCATATTATAATAAAACAAGTCAGGCTGGCTTAATTGATCATTACACATATATTGCAGAAAGAACCGAGCTTCCTATCATTGCATATAATGTACCATCCCGGACTGGAGTCAATATAGAACCTGCTACTTTTAAAGCTATGTCAGATCAGGCAGATAATATTATCGCAATTAAAGAAGCAAGTGGAGATATGAGCCAAATATTAGAAGTAATATCACTGACCAGAGATTCTAAAATATGTTATTCAGGAAATGATGATCAGGCATTACCACTCATGATGTCAGGTGGAAGTGGAGTGATTTCAGTACTGTCAAATCTTGTACCTGGAGTTATGCGAGAAATAACAGAAAATATTCTGGCAGATAATTTTCAAGAGGCCAGAAATATATTTTATAAATACCACAGACTCATGCAGCTGATCTTTATAGATGTAAATCCGATTCCAATTAAATTTGCTATGGCACAGATTGGTCTTGCAAATAACAATCTCAGAAAACCACTTATTCCTTTAGGGGTTGAACACCAGGAATTAATTCTTAATGAAATGAGGAGGCTTGAGATTATATGAAATATGGAATTATAGGTTATTCAGGTAGGATGGGTCAGGAAATTAAAAGACTTTTTTCAGAATCAGGTCATGAACTTGTCTATAAAAAAGATGAAGATGGTGTAGAAGTCATTGAAACACCTGAACTTCTAATAGACTTTTCTTTAAGAGAGGTTTTTCCTGAAACAATAAAAATTGTTAAAGAACAAGAAGTACCGTTAATTATTGGCACAACAGGTCTAACAGTTTCTGATTTTGAAATGCTAAAAGATCTAGCTGAAGATCTTCCGGTGATTCAGAGCTTTAACTTTTCAATTGGAATCAATATTCTGAGTGAATTAGTAAAAAAAGTAAACCAATATGTAGATGAAGACTGGGACATTGAGATTTCTGAAACTCACCACCGCTTTAAAAAAGATAAGCCTTCAGGCACAGCAATTATGCTTGGGGATTTAATTGATCGAGACTTAGAGATGCATTCAAAGAGACTTGGCTCAGAATTTGGTGAACATGAAGTAGATTTTGCAAGCACTGGAGAAGTACTTACTTTAAAACATAGAGCTTATTCTCGAGAGGCTTTCAGCAGAGGAGTTTTAATGAGCGCTGAAAAAATTCTTGATCTCGATGCAGGATTATATTCATTTAAGGATATTTTAAACAAATAAAATATTAAAGTTTTTATGATCCAGGTTGACTCCAATAATTTTAAAACTTATTGCTTTTAAGCCTGGATCTTTTATGATAACATAATAATAATTTAAATTAATAGAAAAAAATAAAATGGAGTGATATGAAAATGGATTCTTATCAATTAATAGATTACATTTCTAATTCAGTTAAAAAAACACCTGTTAAATTTTATGTGCAGGGTGAAGATTTAAATGAGAGCCTGAATGACTATGATTACTTTGGTGATGATAATTCTGGGATAATTTTCTGTGATTATAATGAAGTAGAGGCTATAAAAACAAAACTTGGAGATAAATTGAGTAAAGAAAGAATAGAAATGGACCGCAAAAATTCCGCAATTCCACTTGCTGATTACAGCAAATACAATGCACGTATTGAGCCAGGTGTATATATCAGAGATCAGGTAGAGATTGGTGATGGATGTGTAATTATGATGGGAGCAGTTATCAATATTGGGGCAAAAATTGGTGAAAATACGATGATTGATATGAATACCGTCTTAGGTGGAAGAGCCACAGTTGGAAATAACTGTCATATAGGTGCAGGAACTGTTCTGGCTGGTGTTATTGAACCTCCTAGTGCTGATCCTGTTATAGTAGAAGATGATGTTCTAATTGGTGCTAATGCTGTAGTTCTTGAAGGAGTAAAAATTGGCAGAGGTGCAGTTATTGCAGCAGGATCGATAGTAATTGATGATGTACCAGCAGATAGCGTTTATGCTGGAGCACCTGCCAAAAAAATAAAAGATGTTGATGATAAAACTAAACAGAAGACAGAAGTAGTTGCAAGTCTGCGTAAGCTCTAATTTTTATTACTATAATTTTTAGAAAAAAGGATGTTTTAAAAATGCGTTATTTAAATATATATAATAATTATGATTTATCAATTGACCATGCTCATGGAGTATATATTTATGATAAAGAGGGTAATAAATATATTGATACATTTGCAGGTATAGGAGTTCTTGCTCTGGGCCACAGTCATCCCGAGGTAACAGAAGAAATTAAATCTAAACTTGACCGTTATGCACATACTTCTAATTTCTTTTTAGATGAAGATACAGAAACTGTTGCAGATTTAATAACTTCAGAAGGAGAAAAAGCTTTTTTTGTTAATTCTGGAACTGAGGCAACTGAGCTGGCTCTTAAGATTATAAAAAAGAAAATTGGAGATTCTAAAATATTATTTTTCAGTAATTCTTTTCACGGCAGAAGCCTGGGTGCACTCTCTGTTAATGGTTTTCCGGGAATTAGAGATCAGTTTAAACCTTTATTACCAGGCATGGTAGAGGCTGAATTTAATAATATTGAAGATTTAGAAAGAACTGCTGCAGAAAATCCAGATATTAAAGCAGTTATGTTTGAGCCCCTGCAGGGTTCTGGAGGAGTGCAGCCTGCTGATAAAGATTTTGTTGATAAACTTAAAAGTTTATGTAAAGCTAATAATTGGATTATGGCTGTTGATGAAGTACAGGCAGGTTTATATAGAACAGGAAAACGATATTCTTATGAACATTTTGATCTTGAAGCTGATATAACTACAGCTGCAAAAGCTTTGGGTGGAGGTCTGCCGCTTGGTGCAGTCATCATGGCAGGAGAAATGACAGAAGTTCTTGAGCCAGGTGATCATGGTTCTACATTTGCTCCAAATCCGCTTGCATTGAGAGCAGCGAAAGTAGTACTAGAAAAATTAGAAAAAATGCAGGATTCAATTACTGAAAGAGGTAATTACTTTTTAGAAGAATTAAAAATGATTGAATCTGAGAATATTAAAGAGGTTAGAGGTATTGGCTTAATGCTTGGCATTGAACTAAAAAATGAAATACCAAATCTCCGGGATAAAGCAGCTGAAAATGGTATTTTATTAAATGTATTAAAGGGAAAAACGATTAGATTCTTACCCGCCCTTAATATTACTAAAGAAGAAATTGATGCAATTATCATTAAACTTAAAGAGCTAATTTGAGCTTAAATATTTAATTAGAAATAAATATATGTATAAAGAAAGAGCATTCAGCTTGTTAAGAGTTTGAATGCTCTTTATAGGTTTTAATAATTATTTTCTTTTGCTTCTTAATAATTTAAATTATAATTTCTAAATATCAGGCATCTCATTAATAGCACTTTTCTTTTCTTCTGTATCAACATGAGTATAAATCTGAGTTGTAGAAATATCTTCATGTCCGAGGAGATCCTGCAGCACTTTAATATCTTTTGTCTGTCTGTAGAGCATACTTGCAAATGTATGCCGCAGCTTATGAGGAGTTATCTTGTCAGCCCTGCTTAAACCGGCTGCTTTTGCATATTTTTTAACAAATAACTGAATAGTCCTTGGATTAATTCTGCGGCCGTGACGAGATAAGAACACTGCATGTCTTGCATCAGCTTTTTTAATCTTTATTGAATTTCTCTCTCTTAAATATTTACGGAGAGATATTACAACATCTTCATGTAATGGTACATATCTTTCTTTATTACCTTTTCCATAAAATTTTATTGATCCATCTTCAAAGTCAATATTATCAAAATCTAAATTAACAAGTTCTGATATTCTTAAACCAGCATATAGAAAAAGTTTAGTAATTGCTAAATCTCTTAGTTTATTTATTCCACCATGTTCTTTAACTGCATCAATAAATTTTTGTGCTTCTTTTAGTTTTAAATAAATTGGCTCTAATTTGCTGTCGGTTTTGCTGCTGTCGATTGCTTCTGCAGGATTGCTTTCTACTATACCATAGTGTAAAAGATATTTATAAAAAGAACGTACAGCAAAAAGTTTTCTGTTTCTTGTTATTGCTTTATTATCATTTACTATAACAGCATCAGCTAAAAACTCCGAAATATCTAATCTGTCTACTTCAGTCGGACTAAATTGATCGCTGAAATTCAATTCTTCTTTTAAATATCTATATAATTGTAATATATCATTTTCATATTGTTTGATTGTAAGTTTAGAATAACCTCTTTCTACATCGAGGTATTTTTTAAACTTATTTATCGCTGCTAAAAAGTTTAATTGAGAAATTTTAATCATTCCTTTCTCTTTAAGTTTAATAACTGCTGCTCTACTATTATATTTCTATTAAAAAAGTTAAATTCCTCTTTTATCATACTTGACCTTCTCTGACCTTTGTAATATAATTAGTATAGAGAATAATAAAATTAAATAAATTGATTAGGGGGTAAAAAAAATTATGGATATGGAAAAATTCACTAGAAAAGCTCAGCAGAGTTTAGTGGAGGCGCAAAATATAGCTAAAGATTTTCAGCATCAGGAAATTTTCCCGGCTCATCTTTTTAAGGCATTATTAAATCAGGATGATGGGATTGTAATCCCTCTGCTAAAAAAAGCAGGAGTTGATTTAAATAAGCTTAAAGAAGAAACAAATAATCTGCTGCAGAAACTTCCACAAGTTTATTCAGAACAAAGTGGGCAGGCATATATGTCATATAAATTGAATGAGATAATGAGAGAAGCTGATAAACAGGCAGATTCTTTAAATGATCAATATATATCTACTGAACATTTTCTGCTTGCATTTTTGATCAAACGTAAAACCGATATTGGTAAAATGCTCTACGATATTGGAGTAAATTATAATGAGATCAAAAAGGTTATTCAGGAGATGAGAGGTGGAAGCAAAATAGACTCTCAACAGGGAGAAGAATCATTTAATGTATTAGAAAAATATACAATAGATATTACAGAAATGGCCGAAAAGGGTAAACTAGATCCTGTTATAGGACGAGATAATTTAATTAGAAGAGTAATGCAGGTTCTTTCGCGAAGAAGAAAAAATAATCCAGTTTTAATTGGAGAGCCAGGTGTTGGTAAAACTGCTATCGTAGAAGGGCTGGCCCAGAGAATTATAAATGGAGATATTCCAGAAAGTTTAAAAAACAAAAAGGTTATTTCTCTTGATATGGGTTCATTAGTTGCAGGAACAAAGTTTAGAGGAGAATTTGAAGAAAGGCTTAAATCTGTGCTCAAAGAAATTAAAAAAGCTGAGGGGCAGATAATACTATTTATCGATGAAATGCACACACTTGTTGGTGCAGGAGCTACAGAAGGCTCTATGGATGCAGCAAACCTCTTAAAACCTGCTTTAGCAAGAGGTGAGCTTCACTGTGTTGGTGCAACTACCCTAACTGAATATAAAAAGCACATTGAAAAAGATGCAGCTTTAGAAAGAAGATTTCAACCTGTACAGGTATCAGAACCTGATATTGAAGATACCATTTCAATTTTAAGAGGTTTAAAAGAAAAATATGAAATTCATCATGGAATTAAAATCACTGATAATGCATTAGTAGCAGCAGCAAAGCTTTCTGACCGGTATTTAACCGAAAGATTTCTGCCTGATAAAGCAATAGATTTGATTGATGAAGCTGCTTCTAAAATAAGAATAGAAATTGATTCTATGCCTTTAGAAATAGATGAATTAGACCGTAAGGTAAGAAGGCTGGAAATAGAAAAAGAAGCGCTAAAAAAAGAGGATAATGAAGAAGCTAAAGAGAGGCTAAAAGAAATTGAAGAACGACTGCAGGAACTTAAAGATAAAAGAGATCCACTGCAGTTGAAGTGGAAAAATGAAAAAGATCAGCTGGCAAAAATACAGGCACTTAAAGAAAAAATTGATCAGGCTGAAATAAAAGCTCAGGCAGCAGAAAGAGAAGCAAATTATGAAGAAGCAGCCAAATTAAGATATGGTGATCTGCATGATCTTCGTAAAGAGCTTTCTGAATTAAGTGAGAAAGTCGAAGCTGAAAGAGATGAGTCTACCCATCTTGTTAAAGAAGAAGTTACAGAAGAAGATGTGGCAGAAATCGTTTCTCTCTGGACAGACATACCATTACAGAAATTGATGGAAGAAGAAAAAGAAAAACTGATTAATCTTGAAGAAGAACTCGAAAAAAGAGTTGTTGGTCAGGATAATGCTGTTGAATCTGTAAGTAATGCAATTAGACGTTCACGAACAGGACTTCAGGATGCAGATAGACCACTGGCTTCATTCTTGTTTATGGGGCCAACTGGAGTCGGTAAAACTGAGCTGGCCAAAACTCTTGCAGCCTATCTTTTTGATGATGAAAAAACACTTATA
>JAGYNO010000042.1 GCA_018399955.1 Halanaerobium sp.
TCAACTGCAGTAACTCCAGTTAATGTAACATCTGCACCATTATCATCATCACTGTCACATGCTGTAAGAGCAAACAACAGAACGATGGATAATGCCAGAATTCCAATCTTTTTCATTGTCGTTTTTGTTATCATTTTCTTCCTCCTTTAAAATAATCTTCTTGTGTTTTTTGTGTTTTACTATAATATAAAAAATATAGATCTCTGCCCGTTTGAGCTCAAGACAATAATATTTAGGTTAAGTAATCAGGGCGAATCACTTTTAAACCTAAAATCCCTCTCAGAATCTTAGATACCACCTCCTTGTAAGTGATAAGGAGAGTCATTTATCGATTTTCTCTTTCTCCTGTTTTTCTATGTAGCTTATTTTCCCTTCATGAATAGTAACAATGATTTTTCCATAATCAATTTCTTCAAGGTATTGTTTTATTTTATCCCAAACATCCTTTTTTTCCATATTCAATTCACCATTCCCAGACTTATTAGTGTTCTCTTAACAATCTGTTTAAAATAACAGGATGAATTCAAGTTTGGGTTATAGTTTCTCCCCCCTTTCAGAAATATCATCTGTGCTTTTAATATCATTTATAGACATCAATTTAATTCTTTAAATATTTCTATATAAAATTGAAAAGTCCTTTTAAAATAATAAAAATTGTTTAAAATCTATTCTTTTTAGTCTGGCTACAATTAAATATATCATACTTCCAGCTATAAATAAAACATTCTGGACAGTATTTCCGGATAATTTACATACTTTTTATAATTAAATTGATAAATCCTGTGTATCAGTACTATTATAACACAATATGACAAAATTTCAAGATTTAACTCTGGTCAACCCGCAGTCAATTTTAAGTGCTCTAAAATATGGTGAAAGCCGCCTTATTAAAGACGGCTGATCACCATGCAATAATAAACGCTTTTTAGCCAAATGTTGGCTCTATCAGACCATAATTTCCGTCTTTTCTCTTATAGACTACACTGGTCTGTTCAGAGTCAGCATTATAGAATACAAAAAAGTCATGTCCGAGCAGGTCCATCTGCATACACGCTTCTTCAACATTCATCGGTTTCATTGGAAAGCTTTTGGTTCTAACTACCTGAGGTTCAAATATATCTGTATCAATTCCTTCTTCATTATTACCCAATTCATGATTTAAAGCTTTTTCTTTTCGCTCTTCTTTATATTCTTCCTTATATTCCTGTTTTCTTTCAATTAAGCTGTCATGAATTTTAGTTTTATATTTTCTAAGCTGTCTTTCTAGTTTATCCATAACTCCATCAATAGAAGCATACATGTCACCTGTGGCTTCTTCACCCCTCAGAATTAAGCCTTTAACATAACCTGTAACCTCCACGATGTGTCTTTCTTTTTCTACTTCCATGCTAATATTAAATTCAATCGGCTCCTGATTACCATTAAAGTATTTTTCCAGTTTGCGCACCTTCTCTTCAGCGTGCCTTTTTAATGCTGGTGTAACGTCGATGTTTTTACCATAGGTCATAATTTTCATTAAAAATCACTTCCTCTCACATCTAATATTATATAGCTAGCTTCTTATAATAATATAATTCTACAAAGTTGAGCTGATTCCTGCCTTGTTTTTGATTATTATATGATGCTTTAAAAATCTAGTCAATTGTAACAGGAACTGAAGCTGCAGTGAGTATATATACGTTCTTTGCATTTAAGTCTTCAAAGAGAAAATGTGATATCTCAGAAGCTGTAGTTCCGGTTGTCATGATATCATCAATGACAAGAATATTTTTTTCTGCAAAAACATCACAACCACAGCCTTCTTTTATTTCAAATGCTCCTTCAAGCTCTAATTTGCGCGCTTTTTTGGTCAATGTATATAATGGTAGACTATTTTTTATTCTCAGCAGTATATCTCTGTATTGAAGATTGATTTTTCCAGCAAGTTTTTTTGCCAATCTTGCCGATTGATTATAGCCTCGGTAATTTTCTCTTTCTCCATGCATAGGTACAGGTATTATATAATCAATATCTCTATCTGCAAAATATTCGCTGTAATAAAGGTGAAGCAGCTCTCCAAATGGATCAGAAAGATCGGGTCGGTCTCCGTATTTAAATTCTAAAAGAATGTCCCTTGCATAACCAGCATAAGTAAAAACACTTTTGGCAAAATTATATGGTGGTCTCTCTTTTTGACATTCCGGGCAGGGGTGATCCTCCAATAAATTAGGGGGGATAACTTCTCTACCACATACAGGACAGGATTGAGTTATAAAACTAAACTTTGCTAAACAGCGGTCACAAATACCTGTTATCTCAGAATGATCATAACGACGTCCGCAGGCAAGACAGACTTGTTTTTCCGGGTAAACCAGGTCTTTTAATAAATCTAGAAGCTTCAACTTTATCCCACAACCCCTCTCAAATTATAGTTTTCGCGGATATCGTCTATCTTTTTCCTTGCTCTCTGCAGAGCATTATCAACTGTTTTAACATTTATCTCAAGATCTACCGCAATTTCTCTGTAGGATCTGCTGTCAAGATAAAGCATAAATACATTCCACTCCAAATCTGTTAGCTCTTCAGATAATTCCTCTATAATGGTGGTCAATGTTTCATTACAGATGAACTTTTTTTCTAGATTCTCTGCTTCATCAGGTAAAATCTCATTAAAAGTCCTACCTGTTTCATTACCATAATCAAGGCTTTTATCAAGTGAGGCTGATGTATTTAAAGGCATATGTTTTTGGCGGTTCGCTTTTTTTATGGCTGATACAAGCTGTCTATGCACACAAAGCTGTGAAAAACCTCTGAAAGATGCACCTTTGTTTTTTTTAAAATCTCGTATCGCCTTATATAAGCCTACTCTTCCCTCCTGTATAACATCATCTCTATCAAGACCTTTGATAAAAAAGAATCTTGCCTTTGCATAAACTATATCCATATTTTGATCAATTAAATACTCAATTGCAAGATCATTACCTGCCTTAGCCATCTCTATTATCTCTTCTTCGCTTTTTTCTTTAAACAAGCAAATCCCCCCATCCTGGTCAATAATCACCTGATTTTTAAAAATTCATCAGATCCTGAAAACTAATTCCCAGCCCCAGCATTGTTGCACCCAAAAGCAGCAAAACAAGCAGCAGTAAGATCTGCAGATGACTATTTTTCATCTCTACTCTCCCTTATCTTATTAATTATATTTGTAGTTGAGCGTCCCTTGACCTCTGTAATAAGTTCTATTCTGCCTCCATAAGCAGATACAGTTTCTGCTTCCGGTAGATCTTCGATTTTGTAATCCCCACCTTTGACATAAATCTGTGGTTTTATTTCTGCAAGCACCTTTTTGCAGTTAATCTCTGAAAAAAGAATCAGATAATCTATCATATCAAGTGCAGCCAGCATCTCCATCCTTTCTTCTTCAGGAACAAATGGCCTATTCTCTCCTTTGAGATTCCTGACAGAACTGTCGCTGTTTACTGCCAGTACAAGCTTATCACCAAGTAAAGCTGCTTTTTTTAAATAACGTATGTGGCCGACATGCAGAATATCAAAACAGCCATTAGTAAAAACTATCACTTCTCCAGCTTCTTTTCTGCTCTCAATTTCTTTTTTAAGTTCATTTAAACACATTACTTTAGCCGCCATTTTTGACCACTTCTTTGATCAGTTCTTCTTCTTTAACTGAAGCAACACCGCTTTTACGTACGACTATCCCTGCCGCATAATTGGCAAGCCTAATCGCAATTTCTGCTGGGGCACCTGCTGCTGCAGCTAAAATAAGTGTACCAACAACTGTATCACCAGCACCTGTTACATCAAATACTTCTGTAAAGTTTGCTGCCGGAATATGCTCTATCTGATCTTCAGCTGCAAAGAGAGTCATCCCATCTCCACCCTGGGTGATTAAAAGATATTTAAGATTAAGCTCTTTTCTCATCTTCAGACCTGCTTTTTCTACTTCTGCTTGACTTTTCAGCCTCTGTCCATAAACAGCTGATGCTTCCTCTAAATTAGGGGTAGCTATAAAGGCACCATTAAAAAGCTTAAGCTGATAGCGGCTGTCTACCGCGGTGATTTTATTATTTTCCGCTGCCGTCTGCAGCAGTTTAGAACAGAGATCTGCATTAAATATGCCATTACCATAATCAGAAAACAACACTGCATCACAAGCGGCAATTTTTCTCTCAAATCGGCTTATTATTTCAGCTGCCAGCTCAGCTGAAATTGCAGAGCTCTCAACCTTATCAACCCTCACCACCTGCTGCCTTACCAGCTGTTCTCCACCCGCCAAAATCCTTGTTTTTTCAGCAGTTGGCCGGGTATGGTCAGCTAATATGCCCTCTGTTATGATATGCCTGTACCTCAGTTCCTCTTTCAGTTCAGCACCTGCTTTATCATCACCTGTTATGCCGAGCAGTTCAACCTCTGCACCAAGACTTGCGATATTGGCAGCTGCATTAGCACCACCACCGGGTAAGATCTTCTCATTTTGATGCTTCAAAATAAGAACAGGGGCTTCTCTAGAGAGCCTATCTGGAGCTGCAATTACAAAGCGGTCTGCAATTAAATCCCCAATCACCATTATCCTCTGCTCACCAAATCTTTTTATGTATTTTATCAGTTCTTCTGAAGAATATTTCTGCATAGATTCCTCCTGCTAAAGATCAAATTTTATACCAAAGTTAATTACATCCTCACTTAAATCCCAATATTTATTACCGATGCTCAAATCGAAATAGCTTTTCGGCCCCATCTTATACTCGAGACCACCTCTATAATAGGCGTGATCATCTATTTTGTCATCTATAAAATAGTAAGTAATCCAGTAAAAATTAAGATCACTACTGATCGTTCTTGCTGATAGGCCAAAAGCCTTAGCGAAATCCTGATTATTCACCTGATCTGTTAAGAGTAAATGCATATCCATTTTCAGCTGCTCCTGATTTAATATATTTATCCCAGCTCCAGCTCCAAAATGAAAATCATCCCCAGCAAAGGCCAGGTTCAAAACTGCATCTGCACGGCTGTCTATATTAAAATCTGCTTCAAGCTGTAGTGTATCGATATCTGAACTATCACCGGAAATTAAATACTTGACCGATCTCATTTCTGCTGCCGAAACTGCTGCAGAAGCAAAAATCAAAATCAAGCTCAAAAGCAAAATAACTGTCTTTTTCATCTAGATTCCCCCTTCACTAAAATATTTTTCTAAAACTATTTATCATCAACTAAAATACCGCTGCTGATATATCTTTTTTCACTGGGGCTGTTTACGGTCAATCCCCTGACAACCATTCTCGCCGAACCGCCTCCATCAAGGTTCATCGCCTCAACTGCACCCAGCTCTTTTAACAAGTGGGCCAGCTCTTCTAAACTCATGCCGATACTTGTCCCCTGCTGGCGGCCGTCAACAGTAAGCATGATTAAATGCTGATCAGCCGTAAGTCCAAGTGCGGTTCGCGGTGATCTGTTATCCAAAACATCAGGCTGAAATCTCTCTTCAGCACCTCTAATACGGATCTCCCCGGCTTCAATAAGCCCCGGGCCTCCTCCTACAGCGTGGAGAACACCAAGCTCCTCAAAATCAGGCCTGAATTCCATCTCCAATTGAACACTCTGACCACCAAGCTGAGGTATTAAAGCCAAAATATCTTCTTTTGTTTTCTCAACCCTGATTATATAACCATCAGGTGGAATAACTGATCTGCTGCCTTTTTGATCTTCTACCCCAAGTATGATCCCAGAGCGGACAACAATATCATAATATCTGTTTTTCAGCTGGGGTACGGTTTTACCGTAATAGCTGTTAAATAAAACTGCTTCCCCAGCAGCTGTACTTCTATTTACTCCATCAAGCTCTATTTTTTGCTGAGCCGAATCAATGTTCAGAACACCCTGCCAGCTGACCTGCTCAAATTTCAAACCACCATCTTCATCAATGAGGAGTGCAGTCCTGTTGTTGAGGGGCTCACTGACAAGCTCACCTTCTAAATAAAGCAGTCCCAGCGGCCGACCGCTGTAGTGAAAATAACCGCCATTAACACCGGCAAGTGCTTCATGTCGTTTAATAAGCTCACCAAGATCTTCTCTGCCCGGCACTAGTCCACCAGCAAGTACAGGCTTTAAACTGAGCCTCTCTACATTAAGGTCATAATCTATAACTGTAATCAAGCGCGGACCCTGCCAGTTAAACTGACGCATCTCCTTAAATTTAAGCCCATAGCTGATATTTGCGGTAAACTTAAGCTCACTATCCATAACTTCATTTAGGTCAACAACTTCAGCCCGCTTATAATAATAATCTATAATCTCCTGCCAGCTGTAATCTGCCTGTGCAAGTGCTGTAGTACCTGTTCTCGGTTTATTAAGCGACCTCAGCTCAAAATCTGTATCATAGTAAAAGCTGTCATCTCTAACTAAAATCTGATCTTTAGTCTCCCGAACCGCATTTTTAAAAGCGGGCTCCAGCAGACCAAAATCGTAAGCAGGATCAGCAGCAAGTTCAGGCCCATGTGTCTGCAGCTGATAAAGCAGTGCTGTTCTATAAATAACCGCCTGTGCTTTAAGAGCTTCACGTGGGGTATCAACACTAAGGTAACTGCTCAAAAGTGATGCTGTTAACCTATCCAAATCTGTCAGCCCCCTCAGCATGAGCTGCTCATTTAAGGAGCTAAATTTAAAATCTCCAGATAGTTCTTTTTCTCCGGCATTAAAATAACCACTGATCTGAAAGCTATCTGCTTCTCTGATCTTTTCTCCACTGGAATTGTAGAGTACAAGCTGAGCAGCAGTTCCCAGCGAATCATCTCCAGCTTCAGGAGCTGCTGTTTCAGTATCCTGAGCCATTAGCTGCACTTTAATCCAGCCTTCAATTTCTAAACTTTCAAGTTCTGACTCAAAAGCTTCTACCTCTTCTCTTGTGCTGAAATTGCCGAGCAGAAGTTTAAATAATCCACCCTCTTCAATGATATTCATCTCCACATCAAGCTGTTTTTTAAGCTCACTCATCTTTTGCTCAGCATTCTCCCTGGTGGAACTGGCAAGCACCTGAACAGAAAAAATAGTTTCTGGACTGGCTTTATCAGCTGTGGGAGGAGCTGATTCTTCCTCAGCCTTCTGCTTTTGAAAAGCTGTCTTAAAATCTGTTGAGCCTAAAGTTATAATATATTTTTGGCCAGTTTTTAATGTAAAATCTTCAGCTCCAGGTGAAGATAGAACAGCACCATAATCTGAGCTAAGCTCAATACTTGTGAGCAGATTAAAAACGGGTACCTTAATCAGATGTTCATCATTAATATAGTCTTTTAACCCGGCCTGAAAATATTCTGCCGCCACCGTATGTGAAATAATTATTAAAAAAATAAAGATTAAAAATATATAAATTATCATTTTTTTAGCTTTTATATTAAAAAACAGTGATTTCTGCATTTAATTCATCTCCATAAATAGCTCTATTCAGCCAAATTATACTTTTACTATTACTTATATATATTTTATCTTAATACTCCAAATCCTGCCCAATCAAAGAAAATAATTCTATAATTTTTCTTTATTATATTCTTTATTTCTAAAAATTTAAATATTTGTGATTTTTTTCATAAATATCACAAATAACAGCATAATGTTAAACCCTCAATTATTATTTAAGGCCGAGCTGAGCACAAATTTAGAGTCCAGCTTAAAAAAATAAAATCAGCAGTCAAAATTAAGTATTTAGCAAAGCTTCTTTTTTGCAGGCAGAAATTATGATAATATAGTTTTGAGTATCAATTTTAAATATTTTTTAGCAGATTAGCGAAAAGAAAAGCAAAAACTACTGCTCGGCCTTAAAAATATAAGTAAAAAAGAAAGGAATTAACTAATGAAAAATACCCAGCTTAAAATAACTGTAATAGATGGCTACCTTGATGAACCTTCCTGTCTCGGAGTTCCCCCCTATATTTCTCCACATATCCGCTACCTCTGGGGGGCACTGCTTGCTGCAGGAGTTAATCCTGATAAACTCAACTATTTAACAATCGACAAACTGCGTGCAGATAAAGAAAAATATTTTGCAGAACTTGAAAATGAAGATCTGCTGATAATAATAGCGGGCACTACAGTCCCGGGCCATTATCTCGGTGGTCAGCCAGCTTCTGCAGCTGAAATAAAAGAAATCGCAGCAGAAATATATTATCCAACAAAGGTCCTGGCCGGCCCGATAACATTAATCAAAAAAATGCGGGAAAAATTTGCAGAAATATATGATATTTTAAGTGAAGAAATTGCTGCATTTGACCTCTATCAGCGCCTCAGCAGAGAAGAAATAAAGTTAAATCAAATAACAGCCAGAATCAACCAGTGGGCCATCACGGGAGCACAGGTCGTCAAAAAACATCCCGACTACCCCCACCTGATAGCTGAACTGGAAAGCTTTAGAGGCTGTCCCAGAGCCAGCCACTGTTCTTTCTGCAGTGAACGGCTAAAAAATATCAGCTATTCACGCTCACCCGAATTTATCGCAGCAGAGGTAAAAGCACTTGCTGCAGCAGGTATTCACCACTACCGCCTCGGCAGTCAGACCGACCTCTTATTATATGGTGCAGAACCTGAAAAAGGCAGATTTAAACTAAACCCTCCCCATATCAAAGAACTCTATCAGGGGATCAGAAATGCCGATCCCGAACTGAAGGTACTGCATATGGATAATATGAACCCTGCCGAAATAGCACGCAGTCCAGAAAAAGCTGCAGAGATAATAGAAATAATCGCAAAATACAATACCCCTGGTGATACAGCAGCCTTCGGTCTTGAATCGGCAGACCCGCTCGTGCTTGAAAAAAATAATATTGACAGCACTGCAGAAGATAATTATTTTGCCATCAAATTGATGAACGAGATCGGCGGCAGAAGAGAATCAGGCATCCCAAAACTTCTGCCGGGTCTGAATTTCCTGCACGGCTTGATCGCTGAAAGAACAGAAACATTTAAATATAATTATCAGTTTTTAGAAAAACTGCTCCAAGATGATCTATTATTAAGGCGCATCAATATCAGACAGGTTGTTAAACTAGGCAGCTATCCTGATGTAAAATACAGTCAGGGTGATTTTAAAAAGTACAAAGAAAAAATCAATAAAAATATCAATCAAAAAATGCTGCAGCGGGTTTTCCCGGCAGGGGTAATCTTAAAAGATCTTTATTCAGAAAAACAAAAGGGCAGCTTAAACTACAGCCGACAGCTTGGAACCTACCCTATTTTAACAGCCGTGATAGAGCAAAATGACAGCTTTTTTAAAAATGTAAAGGTTATTGACCACGGTTATCGATCGATAACCGCTCTAAAATGGCCGCAAAGATTTAGTGAGCTTAGTCAAAAAGAACTGGAAGCACTGCCCGGTATCGGCAGCAGACGTGCAGCCAAAATTATGCTTAAACAACCCCAATCCCTGAAAGAATTACGAAAACTGCTGGGAGCTAATTTAGACTACAGTTTAATCAGCGATTTTTTTGGCCAATAATTACCCAGCTATTATAATTTTAGCATAAATCAGCAGTTTTTAGTTAAATCAACTTTTTATAAATTTAAAGAGCCTTAACAAGCTCTTTTAGATATGTTTTAAAATCTGGGCCCAGATCTTCTCTCTGCAGAGCAAACTCTACTGTTGTCTGCAGAAAACCCATTTTGCTGCCGACATCATAGCGTTTACCGTCAAAATCATAGCCATAAACAGTGCGCTTCTCTAAAAGAGTCTGCAGTGCATCAGTCAGCTGTATTTCTCCACCCTTACCTGGAGGAGTATTTTCTAAGATAGGAAATATATCTGGAGTTATAATATAGCGTCCTAAAATCGCAAGATTAGAAGGTGCTTCTTCAATTGAGGGCTTTTCTACCATTCCTTCAACCTGATAAACATCCCCATCTCTTGAGCTGTAATCGACAATACCATATTTGCTGACATCACTGTCATCTACAATCTTACAGCCGAGGACAGGACTTTCGTTCTCCTCATATACTTCCATCATCTGCCTGATAACAGCTTTATCTGATCTGATAATATCATCACCTAAGAGCACGGCAAATGGATCATCACCGACAAAGGTTTTTGCACAGTAAACCGCATGTCCTAAACCGTTCTGTTCTTTCTGTCTTACAGAATGAATTGTTATCATCTCGGAAATATCTTTTACTTCTTCTAAAATATCAAGTTTACCCTTTTCTCTAAGTACTGCCTCAAGTTCGGCCGACTTATCAAAATGATCTTCAATATTCTGCTTACCCTTGGAAGTTATGAGCAGAATTTCTTCAATTCCTGCTGCAACAGCTTCCTCAACAATATACTGAATAGTAGGTTTATCAACAATAGGCAGCATTTCTTTAGGCTGTGCTTTAGTCGCCGGTAATAAACGGGTTCCCCACCCTGCTGCTGGAATTACTGCTTTCTTTACCTTCATCATACCACTCTCCCTAAATTAAATATAATTTCTTAGTTTCAATTTAAAATTAATAAATCGATTGGTAAATCAATAATACCTATGGATAGATTTAAAAACTGTAGCTTAAATGAATACCATAGCGCTGATCTTCAACTTCAAAATCATGTGCTGCAAAAAGATCCAGTTCAATCGGTTTTAAACCTAATAGATAAAGTTTTGCATTAAAGGCAGGCCCTACAGCAGTCCCACCATCTGCCCACTCACCCTCATCATAATAATCAGCAAAAAGATAAGCACCAATATCAGTCATCTGGAAAAAATTAAGCACCTGAAAAGGAATCTGCAGATTATAATTATAGTTAAAACGCAGGCTTGACTGAAATTCCGGCTGCAGATCATTTAAATCCTGGCCCTTGTAAATAATTGGAGATTCTGCAATATCAGTATTATTATAGACCAGCTCGGCAGCTATGCTCCAGGACCTTGTAAAATCATAGTTTATAATCTGAGATGTTAAAATTTTAAATTCAGCATCATCCTGCAGATAAAATAAGTCATTTTCTGTCTGCCACTGAAAGTTTTTACCGATATAGCGGAAGTCATTAGCAAAAAGCAGATAGTCCTGATCATTTCTCCTCCCAAAACCTGCAGAAAAATTATATCTCGGCCCATAGTATTTTAGCTCAGTTTCATAATTATCTTCAGATGGGCTGTCATATATGTTTTGATATTTTAAAACATAATCAAGGCTGTCTGTCAGCTTTGTAATCCTAAATGCTGCCTCATAACCATCATCCCAATCATTAGAGCCCAGCAGTGAAAGATCAAGTTTATTCCTTTTTAAATTCATACCTATCTGAAAATTATTCAGAGGTGTACGAATTAAATCCTGTTTAAAAAATGAATAATCTCTACCATAATGAATTACAGGGCTGACTGCTCTTTCTTCTGTTACAATCCGGTCAAACTCTACATCTCTCAGCAGATCATCGACATCATAATAGGGTCTTTCCTCACTTTTAAGCAGTTCTTTTCCACTTAGAGCCAGCTCTTCTTTAAGCTGATCAATATTTTTGAGAGCCTCATTATAGCCGATATCTATCAAGCGAGCAGCATAATTAAAATCCATAAATGTATAATTTTTTACATCTGATTCTATTACAGAATCTGCGTAATTCTCTAAAATTCTCTCCGAATTTTGATTTTGTAAAATCTGCATAAAACGGGAGCTTGACTGAAAAGCCCCACTATAATCTCCTGTTTTTTCGGCCTCAGGAGTTGTGGTAGCTATTACATAATCAGCACCCATTAACTCTGCTGCTTTAGCCGGTGAAGGCTCAAGGATACCGGCATCCATAAAGTAGTGTTCTCCCTCTGAATGAATAGGAAAATAGCCGGGAATAGAGTAAGTTGCCTGAAGAACATCAGAGATATAGCCTTCTGCAATCAAAAACTTTTTCCCTTCATTAAGATCAAAGCTCAGCTGTGCTGTTGGTATTAAAAATTCTTCTAAACTTTTGTTGGGAATAACTTTTTCCATAAAAATGTTTAATTTTTTTGTGTTGAGCAGTCCACCACCCAAACCAAAATTAAAGAGGCTGGAAAATGGCAGATTAGTAATGATTTCTTCTGTCTGTTCAATAGAAAGACCACTGCTGTAGAGACTTCCAATAATTGAACCCATACTTGTACCTGTAATTAAATCAACAGGAATATCATTTTCAACCAGGGCTTTAAGGACACCTAAATTT
This sequence comes from Halanaerobium sp., assembly GCA_018399955.1. Lineage (GTDB taxonomy): Bacteria > Bacillota > Halanaerobiia > Halanaerobiales > Halanaerobiaceae > Halanaerobium. Next base: position 12,149 of record JAGYNO010000042.1, read on the forward strand.
GCAATTGCTCTGGCTCCACCACCTGATAAAGCAAGTCCAACAATCGGCCTTTCTTTTTGCTGAATCCTCTCTTTAAAATAGTCATAACCTTTGACAAGATAAATTTCGCCGTCAAATTCTATCTGGGTGATATTCCCTTCAGACATGTAGTCCTGATCAGCTGCTGTCTGAGCAAATACAGGCAGAGAAAATAGAGCAGCCAGGCCAATAATTAAAATAACAAATAAAATTGATTTTTTCAAACAGTTGACCCTCCTCTTCTTTTTTGTCTTAAAAGAAGAAATACTGGATTCTTCTTATGTAAATTAGACCATTTAAGTAAAAGAAAAGGGAGCCTGGGCTCCCTTATCCAGTTTTATTTTAAATTTTTATTAGAATATTAAAATCTCTTAATTTAATACTTTGATTAAAAACTCTCCATTATTGCTTCGATTTCAGCCATTACTTTTTCTTTAAATTCTGCCAGGGCTTTTTCTGCTTCAGCCTTATTTTTTTCTTTAACTGCAAAATAGAATTTAAGTTTTGGCTCAGTACCTGAGGGTCTAATCGTTAATTTAGCACCACCCTCAAGGGAATACTGCA
>JAGYNO010000043.1 GCA_018399955.1 Halanaerobium sp.
TACTTTGCAAATTATACTCCGAGCCCTTTTCATCAGGTGCCCGGAGTTTTCTGCTTTTTCTTCCAAACTATAATCCCTTGCTCAGCCATCTTTCTCCACTATATTTAATCCCAACTGCACCGAGTGGTGCAGTTATAACTATTGCTAATACTGCTACTGCGAGTATTAATTCTCCAGATTCAACACCAGCTGCTAAAGGCACAGCCCCGATTGCAGCCTGAACTGTTGCTTTGGGAGTATATGCAATAATAGTAAAAAATCTTTCTTTCCAGTTGAAATCTGTTCCAGCTATAGAGATAAGCACACCTAAAGATCTTGCCAGGAGACCCGCTGTTATGATCAGCATACCTGCTAGCCCTGACTCAAAAGCCAGATGAATATTTACTTCTGCACCAACAAGGACAAAAAGCATTATTTCTGCAAAAACCCATATCTTATTAAATTTAGAAGATAATCTTCTGCCAACTTTATTATATTTTTCCTGCAGTACGAAGCCGATAGTCATTACACCAAGCAGAGCAGCAATCGGAATAAGATCTCCTAAAAAATCTTCAATACCTGTCAGTATTATTGCTGAACTTAATATCAAAAGTGCTTTCCTTGTATCTCTAAAATGATATTTTTTAAATAAATAAACCAGGATCAATCCACTTATTAAACCCAGCAGAATACCAATTATTATAGATAGGGGAATATTAAATATTTGTCTCTGGATATTTAGATGAGTGCCGCCATAGAAGCCTAAAAAGCTGGAAAACATAGTTATTGCAAAAACATCATCAATTGAAGCACCTGTTAAAACAAGTGTGGGAATACCTTTATCTATACCTCGATTTTGATCAATTAAAGACAGCATCTGGGGAACGATTACTGCAGGTGAGACAGCAGCTACTATAAATGCCAGCATACCTGCTTCTGGAATTGAAAGAGAAAAAAGATAAGTAGATACCACAATAATGGTAAGTCCTTCAAATATTCCGGGTATAAAACTCAGTTTAACTGCAGATATACCAACTTTTTTTAAAGCTTTTTTTTCTATACCTAGACCTGCTCGTAATAATATTATAATTAGAGCTATTTTACGCAGGTCAGCTGAAATAGTTAAGATATCACTGCTTATCAAGTCAAAACCATAAGGGCCAATTAAAATTCCCAGGATAAGCATTCCAAGCAGACTGGGAAGCTTCAGCTTTTCAAAAATACCAATAAACAATAGAGCGAGAACCAAAATTAATGCTAAACTTAATGCCATGTATTATCCACCTCTTATAAAATTATATTTAGACATAAAAAAACCCCTATCCACAAGCTATATCTTTCGGATATTGCCTGTAAATAGGGGCCATCATCTCATTTAATGAGCAGTTTAAGGTGAGCACCTTCACCATGATATTTTACTATTAATAGATTATATTATATGCTTATCTTAAAGTCAAATGGGGTTATCAAAAAATATAAGGAGAAAAAGATTAGAAAGATTGAATTTGTGGCTGGCCCGGAAGCTGCCGGATTTTATCTGAAAATGGGTGCCGAAGTTGTTGGAAAGTGGAATCTAAAGTTGATTCAGATCGAAAGGTAAAAAGATTGCTTTATAGATTCTAATCTTATTTTGAAGCAAAATATTTATTCTGCTTATTTTCTATTTTTATAATTGTTTTAACATATTAATACAGCTAATAATTATTTTTTAAAAATAAAGGAGATTACAGAATATTCGTGAATATTAGAACTATAAACGGTTATTAATTTTTTTAAGGAAGGAGGGTAAATAAGTGTCTTCTGACAACACTTTTTATTTAGAAAAAATAGGTGATGCGTGGGATAAATTAGCACAAAGTGGTGATATAGAAGAATCTATCAGAGATAATATTAAAGAATCATGGAATAGATGTATTAATTGTGAAAATAATAAATTGAATCCAATAACTGATAGACCAACTGATGTTATAATAAGAGGAAATAAGCTGAAAGAAATTAAAGAACAAAATAGCAAACTGATTTATTACTGTTTACCTAAAATGAAAGAACTGTACTCTCTGGTAAAGGGATCAGGCTATAATGTTATCCTCGCCGATAACAAAGGTTATATTTTAAAAGTTATGGGAGATAACAGTGCAGCTTTTTCCAAAAAATATGATATTATTGAAGGCGCAAATTGGTCAGAAGAAGTACAGGGAACTAATGCGGTTGGTACTTTAATTAAAGATAAAAAAGCTATTACAGTATTTTCTAAAGAACATCTTCTCAAAAAAAATCACGATTTAGTCTGTACAGCAGTTCCGATCATAGATAAATTTGGCTATATATGTGGAATATTGTGTATGGCAGCCAATTATAAAAATATTCATCCTCATACATCTGCGCTTTTGAAGAAAGTTTGTGAGGAAATCAATAGAGAGTTGATAATTAAGAGCAAGGATTACAGTTCGCTGAATTACTGCTTAAAAAACAAGAAAAAAGAAGAAACTGCTGATTATAATTTTTCTGACATAATTTATAAAAGTCTAAAAATGAAAGAATTAATCAAAGCAGCAAAAAAAGTGGCATTTAATGATTCTACTGTATTAATTCAGGGAGAAACAGGAACAGGCAAAGAACTCTTAGCCCAATCGATTCATAATTATAGTCTTCGTTCAAATAAACCATTTGTTGCTGTGAACTGTAGTGCAGTACCGGATGACTTATTTGAAAGTGAATTTTTCGGTTATGAAGAAGGTGCATTTACAGGCGGGAAAAAAGGCGGTAGAGTAGGAAAACTTGAATATGCAGATGGAGGAACATTATTTTTAGATGAGATTAATAATTTAAGCAAAGTAAATCAGGCCAGATTATTAAGAGTAATCGAAGAGCAAAAAATAACTTCATTAGGAAGCAACAAAAGCAAAAAAATTGATTTAAGATTTATTGCAGCTGCAAACCAAGAGCTTGCTGAACTGATTGAAGAAAATAAATTCAGGGAAGATCTTTATTATAGATTAAATGTAGTCAATCTAAATATTCCACCTCTTAAAGATAGAAAAATTGATATTTTAGTACTGGCAAATTATTTTCTAAGAAAGATTGCTTATAAATTCAATAAGGGCAGTATTAAAATTGGAAATGAAACAAAACAAATATTCTTAGATTATGACTGGCCGGGTAATGTTAGAGAATTGAGAAATGTAATTGAAAGTGCTTTAAACTTAATGGATAATTCTGTACTTAAATTAGATTATTTACCTAACTGCATCAAACATAGTCTTAATAATAATATTGGGAATCGGATACCTACTTTTGATGAATATGAAAAGAAATTTATTAGAGATACTCTAATATATTTTGATGGCAATATTACTTTAACAGCTAAACACTTAAATATTGCCAGAAATACCTTGTATAGAAAGCTTAGAAAATATAATATTAATGGCTGTTAGAAAATCTAACACTAATTAAATAGTAGATAAAGCCTTACAGCTCAACTGTTAATCTTCTTAATTTAACGATTAGGAAGTTTTTTTTATTTTTATATGAAAAAAATGTTCTTAAATCTAACAAATTATCAAAAAATGTGAATTTATTAACAATAAAAATGTTTTGTACTTGCACTAGTAATAAGGAAGAGAGCTATTATATTTGCTTGGCATAATAAATGCATTTATATTAAGTAGAGTAAACTCCTAATTAATTTGTAAAGGAGGATTAAAATGAAGAGTAAAATTTTAAGAATTAATATGTCAGATCTTAAAATAAATGAAGAAGAAGTTCCAGAAGATTACCTGCTTTTAGATGGGGGATCATTAACTAAAAAGATTATGAGTGATGAAATACCTAAAAATTGTAATCCCCTGAGAGAAAAAAATAAAGTTGTAATCGCTCCAGGTTTATTAAAAAATATTAATTCTCCCTGTTCAGGAAAACTTTCCATTGGGGCAAAAAGCCCTTTAAATTTAACTATCGAGGAATACAATTCTGAATCAATATGCAGCCAAAAATTACTTAAACTAGCTATTAAAGCGATAATAATAGAAGGTCTCCCAGATGAAAATAAATTTTATAAGGTCATAATAAAGAATGAATCAATTGTACTAGAACTTGCTGAAGAATATGAAGGTGTAGAGAGTCATAATTTAATTGATTTAATAATATCTGAATATGGTAATCAGATTGCTTTGATTTCTATTGGACCTGAAGCAGAAAACAAAATGATTGCAGCTGGGATAACCATTAATGATGTGGATAGTAATTCCTATAGATATGCTGCAGGAGGAGGATTAGGTGCAGTTTTAGCTGCCAAGGGAATTAAAGCATTAATAATTGATAATAATTCTGATATAGCTGAAATCCAGAATAAGGTAAAGTCTAATCTATCAGTAAAAACATATGATTAAAGCTATTATAGAAAAAAGAAGAGGGGAGCTGGTTATTTGAATCGATTTCTATATTAAGTACTTTAGTTTTTAGTATTAATCTTTTCAACAGGTAGAGTGGTATTTTTTAAATTTAAAATTTTAACAGGAGGTATCAAAATGGCAATTACAAAAGACAAATTGACCTATGGAATTAAGCCTTATAATGAAGATTGGGGTACTGGTGTTTCTGGTATGGATGCTGAAACTGCTTCTCCATTTGAAAGAATTCGTAATTGGAGAAAACAATTTCTAGATACTCCGCTGACTCTTGATGAAGAACGAGCAGTGCTCTGGACAGAAGCTTTAAAAGGCAATGAAGATAAACCTCAGATTATAAGAAATGCAGAAGCATTGGCCTATGTGCTGGATAATATTCAAATTCATATCGGTGATTACGAATTAATTCTAGGTAATATGGCTGCTCCACCTCGCTGTGCACCTGTGTTTCCAGAGTTTTCTTATGAATGGATGCTGGATGAATTAGAAAATGCTCCTTTTAACGAAAGGGATGGAGACAGATTTGAATATAATGAAAAAACTAAAGAAAATTTAATGAGTTTGGCCAAATTTTGGAAAGATCAAACAGTTCATGATTTAGCTAAGAATCTAATGAGTGAAGAAGAATTAAAAGGTACGGGCGGTTATGGAAAAGGTGTCTATCTACTTGGTAATTATTTTTATGGTGGAGTTGGCCACTGTTCACCTAGATACGAAAAACTTTTAGATTTAGGCTGGAAGGGAATCAGAGAGCTAGTAGAAAAGAATTATGCAAAAATAGATATGACTGACCCTGAAGGAATAAAAAAAGCAGCATTTTACAGGGCCGAATTAATTAGTGTAGATGCAATAATGAATTATATAAAAAGATATGCTCAATTTGCGAGAGAAAAAGCTGAAGCTGAAAGTGGTGCCCGCAAAGAGGAATTAATGCAGATGGCCGATAACTGTGAATGGATTTCAGAAAACCCACCAAGAAATTTCTGGGAAGCAATGCAGATGTGGTGGTTTATCACAGTTACTATAACTATAGAAGGTAATGGACATTCTATAGCATATGGAAGATTTGATCAGTATATGTATCCATTTTATAAAAATGATCTCGAAGAAGGTACTTTTTCTAAAGAATTTATGCAGGAATTAATTGAATGTGGCTGGATAAAAATAAGTGAACTAACCAAAATTAGAGATGCTGGTTCTACAGCTGCTTTTGGTGGTGTTGAACTAGGTGGACCTTCTTTAACATTAGGTGGAGTAACACCAGATGGTGATGATGCAACAAATGATTTATCATTTATGGGAGTTGATGCTTTAGCACATGTAAGGCTGCATGCCCCCTGGATCACAACAAGACATCATATTGATCAACCAAAAGAATGGATGTTAAAATGTACCAAAGTTGCAAAAATGGGATTTGGCTTACCTTCATTTTTCAATGATGAAGTAATTATTCCTTCTATGCTGAATCGCGGCAGAAAAATAGAAGATTGTCGTGACTATAATGCACTCGGCTGTGTTGAGCCTGATGCAGGAGGACGTGAATATGGCTGGCATGATGCAGCATTCTTTAATATGAATAAAGTACTTGAACTTGCTATAAATAATGGAAAATGTATCAACTGCAGTTCTGACTGTCCTATTTATGCAAATTGTGTAGGTGCTGGCTCACAGCTCGGCTTAGAGACCGGTTCACTTGCTGAATTCGAAACATTTGCTGAAGTAGAAGAAGCATATGAAAAGCAGATGGAATACTGGGTTGATCGTTTAACCGCTGCTCTCAATTCTTGTGATATAGCCCATATGGAACGCAAGCCGCTGCCATATTTATCACTGCTCATCGAAGACTGCATTGATAAGGGTGTTGATGTTACAAGAGGTGGAGCCAGATATAACTTTATTGGTCCTCAGGGTGTAGGAGTTGCAAATGTAGCTGATGGACTTGCTAATATTAAATATCTTGTCTTTGATGAAAAAGAGATAAGCGGAGAAGACCTATTAGAAGCTTTAGAAAACAATTGGGAAGGTTATGAACCCATCTATGCTAAAGCAAACAGCAGCAATATACCTCATTATGGAAATGATAATGATTATGCAGATACTCTAGCTAAATATGGAGCTAATGTATACTGTAAAGAAGTAGAAGAAAGACCAGCTGCTCATGGAGGTATTTTCCAGCCTGGACTATATCCTGTTTCTGCCAATGTTCCACATGGTGCTATGCAGGCTGCAACACCAGATGGCAGAAAAGCTGGTGAAGCAGTTGCTGATGGTGTATCACCTGTTCATACAAGTCGAGCTTCACATGATATTTCTGGACCTACAGCAGTATTTAAATCTGTATCTAGTCTTGATCATGCACGTGCATCAAATGGTACTCTTTTAAACACAAGGTTTGCACCATCAACACTTGAAGGTGAAACTGGTGACGAGAATTTCATGGCTTCAATGAGGGTATATTTTGAACGCAAAGGTATGCATAATCAGATTAATGTAATTAGCAGTGAAGTACTTAAAGATGCTATGGAAAATCCTGAAAAATATAAAGGTCTAATTGTTAGGGTTGCTGGCTATAGTGCTTTCTTTACTGAACTTGATTCTAGTTTGCAGAAAGACCTAATTGAAAGAACTGAGATGTCATATTAAAAAAATGGAGGTTTGATAAGTATGAAGTTAAACTTAAAAACTGCATTAAAGATGATTGAGGCCGCTGAAGCAAAGGCAGAAGAAATTGAGGTACCAATGGTGATAACTGTATTAGATGAAGGAGGAAATCTAATTGCACAACACCGGATGGATGATGCAATATTTGCCAGTGTAGATATTTCTCTTAACAAGGCATATAGTGCAGTTTCTACTAAAATGCCTACTCATGTTCTCGGAGAAGCATCTCAGGTCGGTCAACCTTTGTTTGGTATAAATACTACTAATAATGGCAGGCTTGTTATTTTCGGTGGAGGTTTTCCAATTAATGATAATGATGATAATATAATAGGAGCTATAGGTGTCAGTGGTGGGGCAGTAGAGGACGATATGAGCTGTGCTAAGGCTGGATTAGAGGCTTTTGAATAAATACTAATTATATAGGTGGTGAGGAATTGCTTCTTCACCACTTATATACTAATTTGTCTAGAGGTGATAAATTTGAATGATATTAAAGGAAATGTATTTAATATGCAGCGATATACAGTTCATGATGGCCCAGGAATTAGAACTGAAATATTTTTAAAAGGTTGTTCTTTAAAATGCCTCTGGTGCTGTAATCCGGAAAGTTTTAATAAAGATATTGAAATTGGAGTATATCCTGATAAATGCATAGGGATAGATAAGTGTGGTTATTGTCTGGAAGCATGTCCTTTTCCCGAAGAGCAGATCTTTAATATAAATGAAAATAATGCTGTCGAATCAATTAATAGAGAATTATGTACAAATTGTCTGAGATGTGCTGAAGTTTGTCCAGGTGATGCAATTATTACCTGGGGGGAAACTAAAAATGTTAGTGAGGTAATTGAAGAAGTACGTAAAGATAAAATATATTATGATGAATCAGGTGGTGGGATTACAATTTCTGGAGGAGAGCTTCTGGTGCAGTGGGAGTTTGCTTTAGAATTATTGAAAGAAAGCAAAAGACTGGGTATAGACACTTGTATAGAAACTACTCTTTATGGTAAATGGGATATCATAAAACAATTATTAGATTATAGTGATTTATTAATAACAGATATTAAACATATGAATTCAAAAAAACACAAAGAATTTACTGGAGTTTCTAATAAAATAATCTTAGAAAACATTATTGAAGTTTCAGAAGAAGGAATTCCATATCTTATCCGCATACCCATGGTTCCAGATCATATAGCAACAGAAGAAAACATGAGAGAAACTGCAAAATTTATCAAAGAAGAACTTGATAATATGCCTCTGCAGATACAGCTGCTGCCTTTTCATGAATATGGACAGAGCAAATTTAAAACACTTGGCCAGAAGTATCCTTTGAAAGATTATAATTTTCCTGACAGAAAAGCTCAAAATGATTTAATTGAAAGACTGTACAATATAATGTTAGATTATAAAATACCAGTTGTAATTGGCAGTACAAACAAACTCCCTTTAATTAAAAAGTAATAAATTTTGAACTTTTAGCTTATATTAAGCAACCATAATGATATTATCTATGTTCTTCAAAAATAAATATATAATTATTTGAAAAGATATAAATTTTATGGTCAATGCTGAAGTGCTTAAAGATAAGATCTTAAAATAATATTTATTATTAAAATTTTTTTAATAAACTTTCACTGCTTATTCAAATAAGTTGATGGAAGTTTATTTTTTTGAAAAATATTAAAAGACTTTATTATTAACAATTATGAATAAAATCACTATAAAAAGGAGGAAAAATATAACAGTTAACGAATATATAAATATGATAACAATATAAGAAGTGGTGGTATTATGTCATTAAAAGATAAGTTATTTAAAAAACAATTATCAGATTTAAAAAGTAATGATAAAAATTATAAAAAATGGAATTCATACTTTATTCTAATATCTTTAACTGTCGGAATTTTATGGTTAGTTTTTATGCCTGTAAACTATAATTTAGACTTGTTTTATATTTTTGCTGAAGCTTTCTATCTGATATTTGTTTTATTAATACTATATTTTTTCTCCCGCCTCTCAATTTCTTTTCTCTACATCGGTTGGTCTGCCTTTAGTTTTGCATCATTTTTACATTTCATTAGGCAATTCACTCTTTCGGCAGGTAGATATATACATTTATTTGAAAAGATATTAATGAGTTTTGGTTTGATTATCTTCACCTTCGGAGTCTATCTTTTCATATCCCGCTATTATAATAAATCAGCTGAGGTTAAACAGGTAAATAAAGATTATGAAAGTGTTTTTAAAAACAGCCAGGATGCAATATTTTTGATAGATGTTATAAAAAATGACAGCATTAATTTTCAATACAACCGTTTGAACCCTGCTCATGAAAAAATGACCGGGTTTTTGACTGAAGAGGTACAGGGAAAAACCCCAGCTGAGTTATTGGGAGAAGAACTGGGAAGCAAAGTAAGGGAAAATTATCTAAGATGTTTTGAAAATAAACAGACATTATTATATGAAGAAGAATTAGACCTGCCTGCAGGTAAGGAAATCTGGCATACAAAGCTGACCCCAATTTTTGATGACCAGAATAATATTGTGCAGCTGCTGGGTACCTCACGAAACATTACCCATCAGAAGGAAATGGAAGCTGCTTTAAAAAAGAATGAGAAAAAATATAGAGAGCTTTTTGAAGAAAGCCCGATTGGATTATTAAAATCTGATCTTGAAGGAAATATACTGGACTGCAATCAGCAGCTGATCGAGCTGCTTGGGGCACCTAATAAAGAGGCTGTTAAAGAATATAATCTCAACAGCATTCTGAGAATAAAAGAAATCTGGGATAAAGATTATATTTCTTCAGAAAACAAAGAAGCTATTGAAGGAGAAATTAATTTTAAATCAAAGTGGAATAAAGAAGTATATCTAAATTATAAAGTGGAGACAGTATGTTCTGACCAAGAAATATTAGAGGTTATTATCGCCTGCAGGGATATCAGCAGGGAAAAGGAAATAGAAAATAAGCTTGTTTACCTCTCCTTTCATGATCAGCTGACAGGACTTTACAACCGCCGCTATTTTGAAAATGAGCTGGAAAGGCTTAACAATTCTAGAAGGCTACCGATTGCAGTAGTTGTTGGTGACCTCGACAACCTTAAAAAAATCAATGATAATTACGGACATAAAAAAGGTGATCAATATATTAAAAAAGCAGCACAAATGATAAAGAATAATTTTCGTGAAGATGATATAACAGCCAGAATTGGTGGAGATGAATTTGCTGTACTTCTGCCTGAAACTGATTATAAGACTGCATTAAAGATAAGCAGCCGCTTAAAAAGCAGCTGTGAAGAATCTGAAATTGATGATAACTTTCACATTTCTACCGGCTGTGCTGTGAAAAATACGATGGATGAAGATCTGGAAGATATTTTTATTAGAGCTGACCAGAGAATGTACCAGGAGAAAAAAGCAAATAAATTTGACTAGCTGCTGAATTTGAAAATCAAGTTTTCAAATAAGATTTGAGGTGGATAAAATTAAAAAAATAAAAGAAGAATACAAAATAACTATTATCTATTTAATCATTGCTTTAGCCTGGATCTATTTTTCTGATGACTTACTGCTGCTGATGGCCGAAGATATTGATCACTATAACCAGCTGCAGACATATAAGGGGACATTTTTTGTGATTGTTACTGCTGGGATTTTCTTGGCACTTATGAAAAAATACATTGGTAACTTGAGAGAGCAAAAAAACGAATTGATTTCTAAAACTAAAAAATTAAGCTCATATAATGAACAGATGAACGAACTAAATGAAGAAATTGATGAGTCATTAATGGAGATAAAGGATTTAAATGATAGATTTTTAAAAATGGTAGAGCTTTTCTCCAAAACTGATTATTTAAATCACTATAATGAAGATGAATTTATGCAGGATATTTTAAAAACTGCAATTGAGGTAGTCAAAGAAGCCGATTACGGAACTGTCTATAAATATGAAGATGGGAAGGTTGAGTTTATCGACAGCATCGGCTATGATTTAAAAGAACTACAGCAGCTTGATATTTCTGCTGAAGCTTTTTATAATAAAAACAGTAATATAGAAATCATGAGTTTTGAAGATATAAAAGCTAAGAATGAAAAATATATGGATTCTGATAACTACAAAAAATTTCAAAAAAAAGCTAATAAGATTAAAGAAAATATCTGCTTTGATTTAGAAATAAAGGGTAAAAAGAAGGGTGGTTTAAGCCTCGATATCTCTGCTGAGAGCAGTCAGAGCTTCAATAAGAATTCTGAGAAGATATTCCGCGTTTTCTACAATATAACCAGCATTTTTTATAACTTTGAAGAATATAATTACCTGCAGAATTCATTCACAAAAGAACTGATTGCTTCCATCATTAATATACTGGAGATGTACGATTATTACACCAGAGGTCATTCCGAAAATGTGGCAAGACTGGCACTCTTGACTGCTGAAGAGATGGGGCTTAGTGATCAGGATATTTTAGATACTTATTGGGCAGGGATGGTTCATGATATAGGGAAACTTTTGGTTCCAGTGCAGATTCTAAATAAAACTGAAAAATTGAATGATGTAGAATATGAGCTGATCAAAAAACATCCTGTCTGGAGCAGTAGAGCATTTGCAGATTCTCAAACCTTAGAACATATTTCTGAATATGTACTTTATCACCATGAGCGCTGGGATGGTAAGGGTTATCCGGAAGGCCTAAAGGGTGATGAGATTCCACTAATATCTCAGATAATTGCAGTTGCAGATGCCTGGGATGCGATGACATCAGATAGATCATACCGTGATGCTTTGAGCAGAAAAGAAGCCTGTCAAGAAATCAGAAAAAACAGAGGTAAACAATTTGCACCTGAGGTAGTAGATAGTTTTATAAGACTGCTTGAAAATAATAAGCTTAATATTAAAGAGAGAGCTGAAGCCAGATTCAGCAAACTGGAAGAGCTTATTCAGCACGAAAGTCGTGAGGATTATTTTAAAAAAATATTTGAGAAATCCAAAGATGGAACTGTAATCTTAGATGATCGATTTGCCGTGAAAAATGCAAACCAATATTTTTTGGAGATGTTTGGCTTTGAGGAGGATGAAATAATAGGTGAAAAGCTGCAAAATATTCTTTCACCTGCAGAAAAAAAGGAAGAGATAGAGCATCACATTGAAGCACTTAGAGAAGGTCAGGAGATTGCCGTAAATACTTACCGCAGTCATAAAGATGGTGAGAGAATCACAGTAAATGTTCAGGCTTTTCCTGTTTCAATAAAAGATAATGAACTGAATTATTATGTGATCTACAGTGATATTACAGAGCTGGAGAAGGCGAAAAGGAAGTATGACAGCTATAGAAACCGCTACCGCGCCTTATTTGAAAACGAAAGTACTGTTATGCTGATCATTGATCCTGAAGACGGCAGTATTATCGATGCCAATCCGGCTGCAGTTAATTTTTACGGCTGGTCCAAAGAAGAACTGACCTCGAAGCAGATCTCAGAGATAAATCAGCTTTCTAGTTCAGAGGTGAAGGAAGAGATGGAAAGGGCCAGAAAGCAGAACAAAAAACACTTCAACTTTA
>JAGYNO010000044.1 GCA_018399955.1 Halanaerobium sp.
GCAAATTATTTATTGTATTAACACTCAGTTTGATTTTAATGGTATCTAGTGGATTTGTTATGGCACAGGATAATAGTGATATCACGATCGGAGTTACAAATAACAATACTGGTGTCGACAGTTATCAGACCCTTCATGATGAAGCATTAAGAGCAAAAGCAGAAGAGATGGGCGTAGAAACTATTATTTTAGATGCTCGTGGAGAACCTATGAAACAGGTTAATCAAATCCAGGATTTGATGACAAGAAATGTTGATGTAATTGTTGTATGGCCGGTATCAGGAAAAGCAATTGTGCCAGTTTTAAGACAGGTACAGCAGCGCGGGATTCCTGTATTAATTGCTAACTCTAAGATTGATGAAAGTGGATTTGAATTAGTGGAAGGGTTTGCTGGTCCAGATAATATTACACAGGGTCAATATGCTGCCCAGATGATGGCAGAAGCTCTAGATGGAGAAGGAAAAATAGTAGAAGTCATGGGTACTCCTGGCTATATTACTGCAGAAGAAAGATCTAAAGGATTTCATGATGAAGTTGAAGAAAATTATCCAGGTTTAGAAATTATTGAAACTCAGCCTGCTAACTGGAACAGAGAAAAAGCGCAGGAAGTAATGGAAAATTATCTGACCAAATATGATGAAGGCGAAATAGATGGTGTTTATGTTGGTGATGATAATATGGGTATGGGCGCTATTAATGCAATCAAATCTGCTGAAAGAGAAGAACTTAAAATGACAAGTGCAACAATGTTTGCTGATGGTTATGATGAAATGATCAAAGGAGATATCCTTTATGGTACACTTTATCAGTCTCCAATCGATGATGCTGAATATACAGTTGAAGCAGCTTTGAAATTAGCTAAAGGAATGGATGTTGAATTCTTCCAGTACTTCGAAACACCAAAAGTAACAGATGATAATATTGATGAATTCGAAAGACCAACCTGGTAAACTCATTAATTTGGGTGATTTATCTGCAGAAGGGAATTTCTCTTCTGCAGCAATCACCTGAAAGTAAATTAAATTATAGCAGCAGTATTGTTATAGAAAGTAGGTGATTTTCCATGAGTGATAACAAAGATAAGATTCTAGAATTAAAAAATATTACCAAGATTTTTCCAGGTGTTAAAGCTTGTGATAATGTTTCTTTTAATGTAAATAAGGGTGAGGTACACGCCTTAGTTGGTGAAAATGGGGCTGGAAAATCAACCCTGATGAAGGTAATGGCTGGAATATACACTCCAGAAGAAGGACAAATAATTTATAAGGGTGAGGAAGTAAAATTTAGCAATCCTCTTGATGCAAAAGAAAAAGGAATAATCCTGATTCACCAGGAGCTATCTTTAGTACCACAGATGACAGTTGCAGAAAATATTCTTTTAGGAAGTTTGCCGACTAAAGGAGCCGGCAGAGTTGATTGGGATGATTTAAATAATAGAGCAAGTGAAGCTATTAAAAAACTGGGCTGCCAATTTAAGCCATCAGATTTGATTAGTGACCTTACAATTGCACACCAGCAGATGGTAGAGATTGCAAGAGCTATCTCATATGATGCAAATATCGTTATTTTTGATGAACCTACTGCTTCACTTACTCAAGAAGAAGTAGAGGTTTTATATAAAAATATTGAATTGCTGAAAGAACAGGGTATAGGTATTATCTATATTTCACACAAATTAAATGAGATATTTGAAGTATCAGATACCATCACAGTACTTAGAGATGGGCAAAAAATTGATACTTTAAATGCAGATGAAACAGATGAACCAGAAATAACCAAAAAAATGATTGGTAGAGATATTACAGATTATTTTACCTCTAAAAAAATAACTAAATATGGTAATGAAGTAATAAGACTTGAGAATATAAGTAGAGAAGATGAATTTGAAAACATTAATTTTAGCATCAGAGAAGGTGAAGTATTAGGTCTTTATGGTCTTTTAGGAGCCGGAAGAACTGAAATTGCTGAAACTATCTTTGGTATTAATCAACCTGATTCTGGACAAATTTACTTTGAAGGAAAAGCAGTTGATATTGATCATTCAAAAAAAGCAGTTAAAATGGGTATTGGACTTATACCAGAAAGCAGAAAAGAACAGGGATTGGTCCTTGGTATGAGTAATTTGGATAATATGAGTTTAGCTAAAATTCCATACTTACAAAATGCTGGTTTTATTAAAGAAAAAGAAGTCAGAGATATTTTTGTTGAATATAAGGATAAATTATCTATCAGTTTAACTGGGCCTAATCAAAAAGTCATGAATCTCAGTGGTGGTAATCAGCAGAAAGTAGTAATTGGTAAATGGCTTTCTTTAAATCCAAAATTGTTGATTCTTGATGAACCTACTCGAGGTATTGATGTTGGTTCAAAGGCTGAGATACATAATTTGATTGGTGAACTTGCACAAAAAGGTCTTGCTGTTTTAGTTATATCTTCTGAGATTCCAGAGATTTTGGGTGTAAGCCACAGGATTATTACTATGCATCAGGGAGAACAGACTGGTGAATTTACAGATGAAGAAGTAACTGAAAATAAACTGATTCAGTCGATTACAAGTCATGCTGATAAAGTTTGTTCAATCTAAATTATAATAATGAAAAGAGGTAATAAATCAGATGAAAGAAGTATTTAGCACAGATAAAAAAAGAGTGAGAATGGCTGTTTTAGGTATGGGTAGACAGGGGCAGATTCATTCAAAAAACATAGCATATAAAATACCTGAAGCAGAACTGGTTTGTGTTTCTGATATATCAATCGAAAGAGCAGAAAAAGTTGGCATTGAAGGTGTAGAATTATATGATGACTATAAAGAAATATTAGAGCGCGATGATATAGATGCTGTGGTTATCGCAACTTCTACTGATACTCATGAACAGATTATAAAAGAAACAGCTGAAGCAGGAAAAGATATGTTCTGTGAAAAACCAATTGCTTTAACCCTTGAAGATATCGATGAAGTTTTAGATATTGTAGATAAAGCAGGAGTTAAATTTATGGTTGGCTTTAACAGACGTTTTGATCCAACTTTTATGCGTGTAAAAGAACATGTTATTGATGGAAATGTTGGAGAACCACATATAGTTAATATCACAAGTAGAGATCCAAAACCACCACATCTTGAATATTTAAAAGTATGTGGAGGTATATTCTTTGATACTTCTGTACATGATTTTGATATGGCCAGATTTTTAGCTGATGAAGAAATTGTAGAAGTATATGCAGCAGGAAGTGTTCTTGTTGATGAACGTATAGGAGAACTTGGTGATTTAGATACTACAATGATTAACTTTAAATTTGCTAATGGTGCAGTTGGATCTATCAATAATTCTAGAAAAACTGGCTACAGCTATGACCAGAGAGTAGAAATATTTGGCTCAAATGGCTGTGCAGTTGGCAAAAATGAAAGACCAAATCAAGTAGAGTTAACTAATCCAGAAGGTACTCACAAAGATGTTCCACTTTATTTTAATATAGAAAGATATCCGGAAGCATTTTTTGGAGAAGTAAAAGCATTTGTAGAGTCTGTTTATAATGATGAAGAACCTCCAGTAACTGGTGAAGATGGTAGAAAAGCAGTTGTGTTATCCATTGCAGCTAAAAAATCATATGAAGAAAACAGACCTGTGAAAGTTTCAGAAATTGGTTAATAATTATTAAAAGGCAGGTGATTAATTTGGACAATAAGATTGGAATTTGTCATTGGTCCCTTCCAATGGAAGGTCCATATGGCTGTAAATTAGCATCTGAGATAGGTTTAGATGGTATACAGCTGGATATTGGTCATAGTTCAAGAGGATTTTTGCTTTCAAATGATTTTGTTCAGGATGCTTATCTTGTGCTTGCTGAAAAATATGGAATTTCATTCCCTTCGATAACTATTAGAGAATTAGATGAAGTAGCAATGACAAAACCAGAGGGAACTGAAGAAAGAGATCTCATGAACAAAGCACTAGTTAAAACAATTGATGCAGCAGAAGCTATGAATATTCCAGTAGTTATGATACCCAGTTTTGTTGAAAGTGAGATTACAAATGAAGATGAATTTCAGGAAGCAGTAAGTTATTTGCAATTTGGATGTGACTATGCAGAAGGTAAAGGCATAATAATTGCAACAGAAAACACACTTTCAGTTTCTGAAATCAAAAGATTAATTGAAGAAGTTAATAGACCGAATATAAAATTATATTTTGATTCTCAAAACCATTTTTTACATAAAGACTATAATACTGCAGAGATATTAGATGAATTAATAGAATATGTCTGCCAGGTACATGTAAAAGATGGTAAAAACAAAGATTTAAGTGGCGCTTTACTTGGTGAAGGAGATACCGGTTTTTACGATACAATGGAAGTATTAAAAAAACATGATTATTCAGGTTGGATAGTATTTGAAAACTATTATGATCGCGAACCTCTGAGTCTGCAGAATGATAATCCAGTTCAACTTATAAAAAAAGATTTACAGACTGTAAAAGAGGTTTAACATAAATGCTAGATGTGTAAAATAATAAATCAAAATTAATAAAAATCTAAAGGAGTGAATTAAATGAGTGAATTTACAAGTGTAGAAGGTAAGGTTGCAATTGTTAATGGTTGTGCACAGGGTATAGGTGCTGGTGCAGCAAGAAAACTGGCAGAAGAAGGTTGTATTGTAGTTATGGGAGATATTAAGCCTAAAGTTAAAGATACTTTTGAAGAAATTAAAAAAGATAATCCTGGACTTGAAGGTTTTGCTAAAATTGTAGATGTATCTAAAGAAGAAGATGTAAAAGCTATAGTTGAAGAAACAGTAGAAAAGTATGGCAGATTGGATATAATGTATAACAATGCTGGAATTCATATTGAAACTGGTAATGTATATGAAACTCCAGAAGAAACAATTGATAAAATATTAGCTGTTAACTTTAAAGGTATGTTCTTTGGCTGTAAACATGCTGCAAAACAGATGAAAGAGCAGGAAAGTGGAACTATTGTTAATACTGGTTCTTTCTTTGGTAAAGTAGGACATGCTGAATCAGCAACTTATGGTGCTTCTAAAGGTGCAGTTCATACAATGACTCAGGCACTTTCACTAGAAATGGCTCCATATAATGTAAATGTTAATGCTCTATGTCCAGGATTAGCTGCTTCTGAAATGCATTGGGCATTTGTTGAAGCTGATGCAGAAAAGAGAGGCATTACTTTTGAAGAAATGAAAGAAGTAGAATTAGAAGAAATACCATTAAGCAGATATGGTTATGGTAAAGATATGGCTGGAGCAGTTATCTGGTTAGCAAGTGAGGCAGGATCTTATGTTACAGGTCAGTTAATCAATGTAAATGGTGGACTTGATTTTTCATAATCGCTAATCTTATTTAGAAAACAGTCAATAATTTTTAATAATATCAATAAAATTAAATTAAAATTTTAATAGGAGGAAAAAATATGACATATGGAACAATGGCAGTAGATCATGAAATGAGAGTTGACTATGCTAAACTCAGAAAAGACAGACTTCGCAAGTCAAGAGAGCAGATGGAAAAAGATGGTGTAGGTGCAATGCTGGTATATGATCCAGATAACATTAGATATATTACAAGTACTAAAGTAGGTGAATGGTCTAGAGATAAATTAGGTAGATATGCATTATTACCTAAAGGGCATGATCCAATTCTATTTGAAATTGGTAGTGCAGTTCCTACAAAAAAATTAATGACACCTTGGCTTAAAAATGAAAATATCAGACCAGCTGTATCTGATATGAGAGGTACAATACCTGGTGGTGGAGCAGAAGCAGGAATTAAAGAGATCTATGAAATATTAAAAGATCTTGGTCTTGAAAAAGAACCTGTTGGAGTAGATGTGCTGACAGTACCAATGATGCAGGCATTTATGAAGTTTGATATGAATATCGTAGATGGTCAGCAGACAATGTTAGATGCACAGACAATTAAAACTGATGAAGAGCTTCAGTTAATTGAAATGTCAGCTGCAATGGTAGATGGTGCTTATGCAGATATCGTTGAATTCTGTAAGCCTGGAGTTAAAGAAAATGAATTAGTTGCCTTAATGAGATATCGTCTGCATGAACTCGGTGCAGAACATGTGCATAATGTAAATGCTATCTCTGGTGACAGAGCTTTTCCACATCCACATGATGCATCAGATAGAATTATTAGACCTGGTGATTTAGTATTTATGGATGTTGTTAGTGATTATAATGGCTACAAGACCTGCTATTACAGAACATTCTCCTGTGGAGAACCAACAGAACAGCAGAGAGAAATTTATCAGAAGACTTCAGATCTTGTTAACTGTGCGATTGATAAGATTAAGCCTGGAGTTACAACAGATGAAGTTGCTGAATGCTGGCCAGACTGGAAAGAGATGGGCCTTGACAGCAAACATGAAGGTTTAGCTCTTCAGTTAGGGCATGGTATTGGTATTTCTCACTGGTCAAAACCTACAATTACAGTTGGTCACTCACACGAAAATCCTGTAGAAATCAAGAAAAACATGCACTTTGCAGTAGAAACTTATTATGGTGAAGAAGGTAATGCTGCAAGAATAGAAGAACAAGTTATTGTAACAGAAGATGGATGTAAAGTAATTACTAAGTTCCCATCTGATAGATTAATTAACTGCTGGGATTATTAAAATAGTCTCTGTTAAGTAATTATATAAAAATCTCCTTGAGCTTGAACATATGTCAAAAATAATAGTAGGGCTTGAGGAGTTTTTATAGTTAACTGTTAACAGTTAACAGTTTTTTGATACTGAGGGAAATTATCCCTAAGTATATAATTAAATAGAATATATGGTGAAAATTTAAGCTAATTTATATTGTAAATACAAATGAAAATGTTTTATTCATATTAGACTTTATTTAATATTTAAAAATATTATTTTATTTGATTCAACGAAAGGGGTATATTTTAATGAGTGTAAACATTAATGAAATGGTAGCTAAATCAAAAAAGGCACAGAAAGAATTTGAGGAAAATTTCGGGCAGGAAGAAGTAGATCAGATAATTAAAGAAATCACCAAATTAGTTTACGATCGGGCAGAAGAATTTGCAAAAATGATTCATGAAGAAACAGGTATGGGTATTTATGAAGATAAGGTAAAAAAGCACTTAGGTAAAGCTAAGATAATGTGGAAAGGCCTTAAAGGCAGAAAATCTATGGGTATCATAGATAGAGATGAAGAAAAAGGAATAGTTACCTTTGCTAAACCTGTAGGAGTTGTTGCATCTCTAACTCCTGTAACTAATCCTGTTGTAACAGCAATGAACAATATTGTAAATGCAATTAAAGGTAAAAATTCAATTATCGTATCTTCTCATCCTGCTTCTTTAAAGTCCGTAATGCATTCAATTGATCTCTTTAATGAAATTTTAAGCAGCTATAATGCACCTGAAAATTTAGTGCAGATTATTAAGGAACCATCCATAGAATTAACAAATGAATTAATGGCATCAGCTGATGTAGTAGTTGCAACTGGTGGACATGCCATGGTTAAGGCTGCTTACGGCAGTGGTAGACCATCTTATGGTGTAGGCCAGGGTAATGTTCAGTGTATAGTTGATAGAGATGCTGATCTTAATGAAGCTGTTACAACTATCATAGCTGGAAGAACCTTTGATAATGGTATTATCTGTTCTGGAGAGCAGACTTCTATTCTTCCTGAAGAAAAGTATGATGAAGCAGTTGAAATATTTAAGGCAAACAATGTATATTATATAGAAGATGATGAAGAAAAAGCTAAACTAGCTGAAGTTTTATTCCCGGACGGTCATCTAAACAAAAAAATGGTTGGCCAGCCTGCTCCAAAGATTGCAGCTGAAATTGGTTTAGATATACCTGAAGATACAGTAATGCTTTTAGTTAAAGGAGATAAAGATAATAAGACAGAGTTATTTAGAAAAGAAAAAATATTCCCTGTTAATACTGCATATGCTTATGGTGACCTTGATGAAGCAATTGATATTGCTCAGACAAATCTCAATATTGAAGGTACAGGTCACAGTGTAGCTGTTCATTCTCATACAGAAGAGAACCTCGAAAAAATTGCAGAAGCAGTTACTGTTTCAAGAGTTATTGTAAATGCAGCCTGTTCACTTACAGTTGGTGGAAGCTTTACAAACGGATTAGAGCCAACAACTACTTTAGGCTGTGGAACCTGGGGTAATAACAGTATATCTGAGAACTTCTATTTCAAGCATTTACTCAACACAACAAAAATTGCATATTTATTAGATGATGTAGAAGTACCAACAGATGAAGAATTATGGGCATAACATATAAAATAGAGGGGAAGTGTTAGATTGAAGCTTTTAGAATATAAATCACAGGAATTGTTCTATGATTATGATATTCCTTCAAACAAGGGTTTTGTTATAGACTCTCTTGAAGATTTAAATGTTACAACACAGGATGATGAACCTACACGAGGTGACGGTATTGGTGTAGAAGTTGATAATTATCCTGTAGTTGTAAAGGCTCAGGTGCAGACCGGCGGCCGAGGTAAAGCTGGAGGAATTAAATTTGCAGAAAATGAGGAAGAATTAATAGAAATAAGTCGAGATTTACTTGGTAAAGAAATTAAAGGTTTAGAAATCAAAAAACTTTTAGTTGTAGATATGATTGATGTAAAAAAAGAATGGTATTTAAGTGTTACACTTGACCGTAAAAGCAAAACTCCTCTTTTGATATTCAGTACTGAGGGTGGAGTTGATATCGAAGAGACTGCACACGAAACACCAGAAAAAATAGCTAAAGTACCAATAAATCCAATGATGGGTATTAAGCCATATATGGTAAGATATTTAATCAATTACTTCGATATTGATCCAGATTATTTGAAACCACTATATGATATAGTAGAGAATCTCTATAGATTATTTAAAGAATATGACTGTATGCTGACTGAGATCAATCCACTTGTTATAAATGGTGAGGGAGATTTGATTGCAGTAGATGGTAAAATTGATATTGATGATAATGCATTATTCAGACATGATGATATTTTACAGTTCAGAGATGAACTAACTGAAGATGAAAAAGTTATAGAAGCAAGAAAATACGACTTCCTCTATATACCAATCAGAGATAAGGGTAATATAGGTGTTATCAGTAATGGATCAGGAATGATCATGTCTTCTATTGACCTCATCACAAAAAAAGGTATGGAAGTAAGCTGTGCTCTTGACTTAGGTGGAGGAGCAACTGCAGAGAGAGTACAAGAAGCAATTAAAATAATACTTGAAAATGAAGATGTAGAACTGCTGCTTATCAATATTTTTGGTGGTATTACACGCTGTGACGAAATTGCAAAAGGTCTTAAGATGGCATCTGATGCAGTTGGAGATAAAACAGTAATAATCAGAGTTGAAGGTACTAACAAAGAAGCAGGATTAGAGATAATTCATAATATGAAAGATACAGTTGTTTCTGTAGATAGTATTCTGGAAGGAGTGGATGCATTATATGAGCATTTTAGTGGATGATAATACGAGATTAATAGTACAGGGTATCACGGGAAGAGAAGGAAAATTCCACACCGAGCAGATGCTTGAATATGGAACAAATGTTGTTGCAGGTGTTACACCTGGCAGGGGTGGTCAGGAAGTTCTTGGAGTACCGGTATATGATACAGTTGCAGAAGCAGTTGAAAAACATGATGCAAATGCAACAGTATTATTTGTACCTCCGAGATTTACCAAAGAAGGTGCTTTTGAGGCAATGGATGCAGGACTTAAATTAATCATGACAATTGCTGAAGGAGTACCGGTTCATGATATGTTAGAAGTTTACCACCACTCTAAAAAGTATGGTGCTACAGTTATTGGACCAAATTCATTTGGTGTAATTTCTCCTGGTAAATCTAAAGCAGGTTTTATGGCTCACAGAATTTTCTCTCCAGGAAAAGTTGCAGTACTTTCAAGAAGTGCAACCAACTGTTATGAGACAGTATTTATGATGTCCAATCGAGGTATAGGTCAGTCCACAGCAATTGGTATTGGTGGAGATATGATTCCAGGATCACCTTTTGTTGAGATGCTGCCTCTACTTGAAGATGACCCAGAAACAGAGGCTATTGTTCTGATTGGGGAAATCGGTGGCAGTGATGAAGAAATTGCTGCAGAATATATAAAAGATAATGTCAGCAAACCAGTAGTTGCTCTAATAGCAGGAAAAAATGCACCTAAAGATACAAGTATGGGTCATGCAGGTGCAATTGTTGCTCCAGATGGAACAGGAAGTGCAGAAAACAAAGAAAAAGTACTAAAAGAAGCTGGTGCATATATAGCTGAAAGTACTGAAGGTATTGTTGATATATTAGAAGAAATTCTTTAGAAATTATATAAATTAGTAAATTGAAGAAATACTAAGCTTTCAATAAGTGGCAAATTTGGCTTAATTGATAATGCTGGAGGTTAAAGATAATGGAAAAATATGATCTAGTAATATTAGGAGGTGGACCCGGCGGATATGTTGCTGCAATAAGAGCTGCTCAGTTAGGGCTCAAGACTGCAGTTATTGAAAAAGATGTAGTCGGAGGCACCTGTTTAAATCGAGGCTGTATTCCCACAAAAGCTTATTTAAAACATACAGAGTTAATACATGAATTACAAAGAATGGATGAGTTTGGAATCATGGTAGAAGGATACAGCTTAGATTGGAAAAAGATGAGAGAGCGCAAAAACAAAGTAGTAAGCAAACTGACCGGTGGTATCAGGGGGTTATTCAAAAAGAACGGTGTAGATTTAATCAAAGGCATGGGAGAAGTAATAAATGAGCATGAGATTAAAATATCTGCAGAAGAAAACAAAAAAATATGGGCTGAAAATATTATAATAGCAACGGGTTCAGCCCCAATCATGCCTGGTTTAAAAGGTATGGATCTTCCTAATGTGATAAGCAGTAAAGAAGCTCTAGATTTAGATGAACTTCCAGAAAGAATAGTAATTATTGGGGGAGGAGTTATTGGAGTTGAGATGGCTTCAATCTATTCCAGTTTGGAAGTAGAAGTTACTATAGTTGAAATTCTCGATGATATCTTAGTTAATTTCGATAAAGAAATGGTCAATATTCTTAAGAAAAACCTGAAAAAACATGGAGTAAAATTATTGACCAGTTCTAAAGTAACTGAAATTTTAGAGCAAAATGATGAGCTTATAGTTAAAGTTGAATCAGAAAAAGCAGATCAGATTATTACAGATAAAGTGCTGGCAGCAGTTGGACGTAAACCTGTATTTTCTGGTATAGAAAACTTAGGCTTAGAAATGGAAAATGGTTTTATTAAAGCAGACTCACATATGGAGACAAGTATAGCTGGTATTTATGCAGTTGGGGATGTAACTGGAGGAATGCTTTTAGCTCATGAGGCTTCTGCAGAGGGGATTGCAGCAGTCAAGAATATTAAAGGAGATTATGAACTAAGAGATAATTTAATTCCAAACTGTGTTTATTCACTGCCAGAAATAGCTAGTGTGGGAATGACTGAAGAAGAGGCTGAAAAAGAAGGCTATCAAATAAATGTTGGCCGCTTTCCTTTTAAGGCCAGCGGAAAAGCAATTGCAGCAGGTCATGAAGAAGGATTTGTAAAAATCATTTCTGATAAAAAATGGGATCAAATATTAGGAGCTCAGATAGTTGGTCCACATGCAACAGATTTAATTGCCGAAGCAGCAATTGCAATTAAGTTAGAATCTACTTCAGAAGTGCTTGCTAATACAATCCATGCACATCCAACACTATCTGAGTCGGTCAAAGAAGCAGCTGAAGATGTGCACAATATGGCAGTACATTTTTAGGCAGTTATAATTTAATAAGAGAAGTTATTATAAATGGTATAAATAGAATCTTGAGGAGATGGTAAA
>JAGYNO010000045.1 GCA_018399955.1 Halanaerobium sp.
TTCCTGTTTAATAATTGTCCCTGCACCTAAAAAACCAATTCCACTGATTACTTGTGCTGCCAGACGGGCAGGATCTCCACCTTCCATTCCTATATCAATACCTACTTTTGAGACTCTGATGGAAAGAATCATTATCAGACAGGAAATAACCGCTACTATTACATTTGTTCTGATACCTGCTGCTTTATCTAGTTTTTCTCTATTATAGCCAATAAATGCTGCTGTAGCTGCTGCAAGTATTAATTTAAAGATACTGTGCCAATCTAAAATCATCTACTATCTCCTCCTCTATTTGCCAGATAAATTTATAATCAGAAAACTAATATAATAGCTGCTGCAATTTATTTGCTTCCCTTGTTCTTATACATCTGTTTATCAGCTTCTTTATAATATTTTATTAAATCATTATCCTCACTGTTCATAGTTGCACATCCCAAAGAAATACTCAGAGGAATTGGGAAATCATCATTATCGGCTTTTTTAAAACTATCTCTGATTCTATCACAGATTTTTTCTGCCATCTCTTCATCAGTTTCTGGAAGGAGTACGGCAAACTCATCTCCACCAATCCTGGCAATTATATCTTCATTTCTAAAAATACATTTTAGTATATCAGATGCTTTTTTTATATATTTATCTCCCTGTGTATGTCCATAATTATCATTTACATTCTTTAGTTTATCTAGATCACCAATAATAATACTTATCGGAAGTTTTCTTGAATTACAAAGCCTTTTTACCTCTGTATTAATAAATCTTCTGTTGTACAAACCGGTGAGTTCATCATGAAAAGAAAGATATTCTATGCGTTTTTCTCTCTCAAATCTTTCTGTTATATCTCTGATAATAGCCAGAATATCATCTTCCTCTTCTTTAAGTTTAATAAGTTTTGCTTCAAAATATTTCTTTTTTCCATCAATAAGCAAATTATAGTCAAATACCTCAATTTCACCAGTACGCAGAGTTTTTAAGATTTTTGCCTTTAACTTTTCTACCAGATGTTCTGGTAGAACTTCACTAATATGTTTATCCAGAGCCATCTCAGCATCAACTATCAAATCTTCATTTTTAGTTGTCCAGATATCTTTAAGATATCCTTCTGAATCAATAATTAATAATATCTCAGAAATATTATTGATTATTTTCTCAAGATAATCTGTCTGCCTAATTAAATTGTTCAATAAGCTGTTAATATATTTATATTCAATCAAAAAAACCCACCACTTTCTCACAATCTATTTATTAATCAGAGTTTTATTAAATATAGCTATACTTAATAAATTCAACAAAAAAATATTTGCTCCTGCTTAACTATATAATTTAAGAAGCTTTTCTAATCATTATTGCTGATTATATCTATAAAATGTAAAAGGACAGCGGTGATAATAACCGCTGTCCTGATTGTATCTTATATATTAATTTTGTGGATAAGCCTTATTACTCTTCGTCTGGAGCGTAAGCTTCCTCTAGACGTTTGTAAGACTTGTAACGTTCTTTTGCATCTTCTGCTGCATGTTCAAATAGCTGATCTGCGATTTCTGGGAATGTCTTCTGCAATGAGGAGAAACGTACCTCACTGAGTAAGAATTCGCGGAAATCTTCTGTAGGCTCTTTAGAATCCATACTAAATGGATTTTTACCTTGATCCTTAAGTTCAGGATTAAAGCGATATAAGTGCCAGTAACCAGATTTAACAGCATCTTTCTCCTGTGTTACACTACAGCCCATACCAGCTTTAAGTCCATGTGAAATACATGGAGCATAAGCGATTACGAGTGATGGACCATCATATGCTTCAGCTTCTGCAATTGCTTTAATAGCCTGATTCATATTAGCCCCAAGAGAAATCTGTGCTACATAAACATAGCCGTAAGTCATTAACATCTGGCCAAGGTCTTTCTTCTTAATCTTCTTACCAGAAGCAGCAAACTTAGCAGCTGCAGCTGTTGGGGTAGCTTTAGATGACTGACCACCGGTGTTAGAATATACCTCTGTATCAAATACTAATACATTTACATCATCTCCAGATGCAAGTACATGGTCTAATCCACCAAAGCCAATATCATAAGCCCAGCCATCTCCACCAAAGATCCACTGAGATTTTTTAGTAATGAATTCTTTTCTATCTACAATTTCTGCTATAACTTCATTATCACTATATTTAGCCAGTAAAGGCATCATTTTATTTCTAAGCTCTTTTGTTTTTTCTCCATCCTTCATGTTATCAAGGAATTCTTTGAGCAGTTCATTTAGTTCTGCATCCAGATTAAGTTCAATTGCTTCTTCCATGAGGTCAGCAATTTTAGATCTAATCTGTTCTGTGGCAAGGAACATACCATAACCATATTCAGCATTATCTTCAAATAATGAGTTAGCCCAAGCTGGACCATGTCCATCTTTATTTGTAGTATATACTGATACTGGTGCAGATCCACCCCAGATTGAAGAACAACCTGTAGCATTAGCAATCAGCATTCTATCACCAAATAGCTGAGTTACAAGTTTAGCATAAGCTGTTTCTCCACAACCAGCACATGCTCCTGAGAATTCAAGCAGTGGTTCTTGGAACTGACTTCCCTTAATATTAACAGGATCCATCAGATCATCTTTGAGACTTATTTCATCAATTGCATAATCCCAGTTATCTGCTTCTTGTTCTACCATTTCTGCAAATGGTTTCATATCTAAAGCACCAACAGGACAGACATCAGCACAAACTCCACAGCCTGTACAGTCATAAGGACTTACCTGAATCTTATACTGCAGACCTTCAAGCTGTTTACCTTTTGCATCTAAAGTTTTAAATCCTTCAGGTGCAGATGCAGCTTCTTCTTCATCCAATAAGAAAGGTCTAATTACTGCATGTGGACATGCTAATGAACACTGATTACACTGAATACATACATCATCCAGCCAATCAGGCACGTTGATTGCGATTCCACGTTTTTCGTATTTAGATAGTCCAGGAGGGAAGTGACCATCTTCACGGCCGACAAATGTACTTACAGGTAATTTGTCACCTTCCTGTCTATTAACTACTTCTACAACATTCTTAACGAATTCTGGTATATCTTCTTCCTCTTCTTCTTCAACAGCTTCAGCACTGCTCCATTCAGCAGGTACATCTACTTTAGTTAAAGCATCTAGAGCTCTATCAACAGCTTTATAGTTCATTTCAACTATTTTATCTCCTTTATGGCCATAGGTATCTTCAATAGCTTTTTTGAGATATTCAACTGCTTCATCAACCGGAATAATATCTGCAAGTTTAAAGAAGGCAGTCTGCATAACCATGTTGATGCGGCCGCCTAAACCTACTTCCTGAGCAATCTTTACTGCATCAATGATATGGAATTTAATATCATTATCAGCAATAAAGTTCTTCATTTCTGCTGGAAGGTGTTCATCTAATTCATCTTCTGACCATGTACAGTTAAGAACAAAAGTTCCACCTTCATGCAGGTCAGAAACCATATCAAATTTATCTACATATGATTCTTTATGACAGGCTACATAATCAGCTTGATCAATTAGATAAGTAGATTTAATCGGTTCATCTCCAAATCTTAAGTGAGATACTGTTACACCACCTGATTTTTTAGAATCATAGGAGAAATATGCCTGTGCATATTTATCAGTGTTATTTCCAATGATTTTAACTGCATTTTTATTCGCACCAACTGTACCATCTGATCCAAAACCCCAGAACTTGGAGCTTACTGTACCTTCTGGTGAAGTAT
This sequence comes from Halanaerobium sp., assembly GCA_018399955.1. Taxonomy (GTDB): domain Bacteria; phylum Bacillota; class Halanaerobiia; order Halanaerobiales; family Halanaerobiaceae; genus Halanaerobium. The sequence continues at coordinate 3,741 of JAGYNO010000045.1, forward strand.
TAATATGTTCGTCTGCTTTAAGATTAGTATGTGTTACATCATCATTGATTGCTAATGTAAAGTGGTTTTTAGGATTATCTTTTCTAAGGTTATCAAATACAGCTTTAATATGAGTAGGGGTTGTATCCTTAGAACTTAAACCGTAGCGTCCACCAACAACCTCAGGTCTTATTTCTTTATCATAGAATAATGATCTTACATCTTCATAAAGAGGTTCCCCTACTGCACCAGGTTCTTTAGTTCTATCAAGTACAGCAATCTTCTCAGCAGTTTCTGGAAGAGCCTTCATGAAGTATTTTTCGGAGAATGGACGATATAATCTAACTTTGATCAGACCTACTTTTTCTCCTTTATCAGCTAAGTATTTAACTGTTTCTTCGATTGTATCAGTTACAGAACCCATTGCGATAATTACATATTTAGCGTCTTCAGCGCCAACATAATTAAATGGATGATATTCTCTACCTGTTAATTCTGATATTTCCTGCATATATTCTTCTACAATATCAGGTACTGCATCATAAAAACGATTTGATGCTTCACGTGCCTGGAAGAAAATATCGGGGTTTTGGGCTGTACCCATTGTAACAGCATGTTCTGGATTTAATGCTCTGTGCCTGAATTCACTAACCTTACCGTAATCAACTAGATCTGCCAGGTCTTCATAATCCATAACCTCTATTTTTTGGTACTCATGAGAAGTTCTAAAACCGTCAAAAAAGTGAACAAAAGGAAGACTTGATTTGATTGAAGCTAAATGTGCTACTCCAGCTAGATCCATAACTTCCTGAACACTGCCAGAAGCTAACATAGCCGCACCTGTTTGACGTACTGCCATAACATCAGAATGATCACCAAAAATTGAAAGAGCATGTGTAGCTACTGTACGTGCACTAACATGGAAAACCCCTGGTAATAATTCACCAGCAATCTTATACATGTTGGGGAGCATTAAAAGTAAACCCTGAGAAGCTGTAAAGGTCGTCGTCAAAGCTCCCGCTACCAGTGATCCGTGAACTGCACCTGATGCTCCTCCTTCAGACTGCATTTCACTCAGTTTAACCTTTTGGCCGAAAATATTTTTCCTTCCGTGAGCACTCCATGTGTCAACTAATTCAGCCATAGGTGATGAAGGAGTAATAGGATAGATTGCTGCTACATCAGTAAATGCATATGCCACATGGGCTGCAGCAGTATTTCCATCCATGGTCTTCATTTGTTTTGCCATTATAAATTTCCCTCCTATTATAAGGTAAGTTTTTTTAGTAATTTCCTATTTAAGTATAATACTTTACAATTCTGCTGTCAAATAGTTAACACTATTAATTAAGGGTTTTTAGCTATTCTAAATTATTAGAATAATTCAAATAAAATCAATTAATTTTAAGTATTATAAAATCTTTTTTGCAGACATAATATAGATTGCTTTATTCAAATATTCATGCTCTGTTTTGAGGCTGTTATTTCCAATCATTTTTGCTAAATCAGGGGGATTAAAAAAATTTACAGGCTCACCTGCTATTTTCTCGAAAAAAATAATGATTTTAGTTAAAAAAGCTGCTGGATCAAATTCCAGTATAAACAAAATGCCTTCTTTTTTTAAAACCCTGTGTGCTTCTGTCAAAGCAGAACTTACATCTCTAAAATGGTGAAGTGCATCGGAGATTGTAATATAATCAAATTGTTCATCAGCAAATGGTAGAGCTGCTCCATCTGCAAGAACAGGTTCTACTTTTTTTCCATATTTTTTATTTTTAGCTTTTTCCAGCATAGCTGAAGATGGATCTGCAATTGTAACAGCAAAATTATCAGGCAGGTATTTAACAAATTCTCCTGTACCACCTCCTAAGTCAAGCAGTTTAATACTTTTTTCTCTATCTTTTTTATCTTTTTCAGCTTCTGCTCTTTTTACTCTATCTGCAAGTTCTACTAAAGTTTTATGATGACCAGAAATTCTCATAGCCTGATCAAATATTGGTGCTGTAAGGGTAAATAAATCCACTGTAATTCTCCTTTCACATATTATTTAACCGGGGTTTAACATACTTAAGTATAATTATATAATATATTTGAGATTAATCTGTTAAACTAAATGCACAATTTTCAATTGCAGGAAATTTAAGTTCTGCAGAGAAGATATAAAATAACGATAAATTATTAGGGGGGATTATCTTGAAAAAAATATTTTTTTTATTGTTAATGATAATGATTTTGATTTCAACTGTAGTCTCTGCAGATAGAGGTTCCATTCCATTTAAAATTAATGCACAAGTCTTTGAACCGACTCAAGACACTTTGATTGCCTGGAATGGTGAAGAAGAGATATTAATACTTTCTACTGAATTATATTCTTCAGAAAAAACAAAAGTGCTTGAGGTATTACCACTTCCAGCAGAACCAATTGTTGAGGAATCGAGCCGTGAAATTATAAAAAAAGCTGAAAGATTTTTATTTGAGTCTGTAAATGTGGTTTATGAAAGACCACTGCTGCAGCTGCGCTCTGATACGCGAAGTGCTGAACCTGCAGGTGAAGTAGTACAGGAAGTTGTGATCGGCTCACATGATATTGCAGTTACTAAAGCTCTAGATGCTGATCAATTTACAAATTGGGTAAATGATTATCTTAAAGAAAAAGGCAGTGATAATCCGACAATACCCCCGGAGCTGGCGCGAACAATAAAAACCTATCTAGATAGAGGCTTCAACTATTTTGTGTTTGATATTATAGAGCTGAATCAAGAACCGGTCTTTAATGAGGCAATCTCTTACAGCTTTAAAACTGATAGATTATACTACCCACTTGAGATTACAAAGTCTGACCACGGTATAAGTACTATTAATTTGATAATATTATCAAATCAGAATATGCTTAATTTCGATGGTATTGATAAAGAGAGAGTAAAAACAGTTATGGGCCCTGTTTTAATAGATAATTCGGAAATCGAAGAAATTTCAGTTGATCTGGCAGAACTATTCAATAAAGATGGAAATGATGAACAGAATAAGATACCTGCTTCTATTGTAAGCTGGGAGATCAAGGATGACCTCGCTAATTTCCATGATGACCTGCTGGTCGGCAGTGATTTGAGCAAATTATCCGGAAAGATCATCGAATACAATGGAACTGACTACTATGATAGTACACGCTGTGCAGATTATCCCTTTGCAGCTGATAAAGAAATCAAATATCTAAATGGAAAAATTGAAGAAAGAATAGGAACAAGAATGCACCCCTGGCGTGCTTATGCAGTGGATGGTTATGTATTATTCAATGCTGAAACAGGTAGTTTTATTAAGAACTTCGATGCTCTTGGAGATAATGTAACCCTTAAAGGTTATTATGAAACAGGCAGTATTATCATGAGGGATCCCTTTGATAAAATGCCGGTAATTATCGAATTAGATAGAGCATTTTTTGTGACAGAAATTATTGGCTGGGAATATTATACAGGAAGACCTATGAACAATTACGGCCGGCTGGGTGATAAAAGAATTGGCTTCTGGCTGAAAAGATAAAATTAATTAAGAAGGAGAAATTCTTATTATGAATAAAAAAGTTTTTCTCATTTTAAATTTAATATTATTTATCTTTATTTTTAATTTAACTAGCAGAGCAGAAAAAGGAGATTATTATCTTCAGACAAGCCTCCACACAATTCATTACAGTAATAAAGACTACCAAAATAATCAGCAGAGGCTGATCGGGATTGAATATCACTATCCAAATAATAACTTATTTGGCATCAGTTATTTTAAAAATACTTATCAACAATCAACTCGTTATTTTTACTTTGGTAGATACTATGATCTCTATAATTTTAAATATTTTACTTTAACTGCAAAGTTAACATTTGGCATAGTAGATGGATATGACAACAGTAGTGGAGAATATAATACCTGGATGCATGATATGGAAACTTTTCCGGGGTTTGTATTTGGAATTGGCATAGAAAAAGACCCGTTTAGATTGGAAGTTATTCCATTTGCTGATGCTGGTATAATTATACTCACTGGTGTTGAATTTTGATATTTTAAGTTTAAAAAAATAACCCCTCCTGCTTAAACATCAATTTTCTCGGGAGGGGTTTTAGCTTAAATAATTATAAGCTTGGAACTTCAATTACCGAATTAAGCTCATTTACAATAACCAAAGATTTCAATCAATCAGCATTCTATTTTTTTAATTTTGATTTAATTATTATTAAAGAGATCCCTTGTATATAATTTATCTTCAACATCTTTAAGATCATCTGAAATCCTGTTGGCAATAATCAAATCTGCTTCTTCTTTAAAAACATCCAGATCTTTAATTACGCGTGAGCGATAAAACTCATCTTCATTTAAGGCTGGCTCATATACTATTACTTCTATTCCCTTTGCTTTAATTCGCTTCATTACTCCCTGTACAGAAGACTGCCTAAAATTGTCAGAATTTTTCTTCATCGTTAACCTGTAAACACCAACAATCTCTGCTTTCTTTTCGATTATCATTTCTGCAATATGATCTTTTCTAGTTCTATTTGCATCAACAATTGCCTGCATTATATTATTTGGAACATCCTTGTAATTAGCAAGCAGCTGTTTTGTATCTTTGGGCAGACAGTAACCCCCATAACCAAAAGATGGATTATTATAATGGTCTCCAATTCTTGGATCAAGACCGACACCTTCAATTATCTGCTTAGTATCCAAGCTGCGTATTTCAGAATACGTATCTAATTCATTAAAAAAAGCAACCCGCATTGCTAGATATGTATTTGCAAATAACTTAATAGCTTCAGCTTCTGTTGAATCAGTAAATAGTACAGGAATATCCTTTTTTTCTGCACCTTCTGCTAATAAATCAGCAAATTTTTCTGCTCTAGGTGACTGTTCTCCTACAACTATTCTTGAAGGATACAGATTATCATAAAGTGCCTTACCTTCTCTTAAAAATTCTGGAGAAAATATAATATTTTCTGTATCAAATTTTTCCCTCATCTCTTCTGTATAACCAACCGGAACTGTTGATTTTATAATCATTACAGCATCTTCATTTAAGGATAAAACATTAGCAGCAACCGCTTCTACTGTCCTCGTATTAAAATAATTTTGATCGGGATCATAATTTGTTGGTGTTGCAATAATAACATAATCAGCTTCTCGATAAGCTTTATAAGGATCTGTTGTCGCCTTTAAATTCAGCTCCTTATTTTTAAGATATTCTTCTAACTCTGCATCAACAATCGGTGACTGCTTTTCGTTTATCATCTTTACTTTTGATTCTAAAATATCAACAATTGTAACCTCATGATTTTGAGCCAAAAGAACCGCATTTGACAATCCAACATAACCAGCACCTGAAACAGTTATTTTCATCCTCTTCAACACCTCATCTAATAAATTTATTACTTTTAACATCTGCTGATTTGAGCCGTATTTGTGCTCAAATATGAAAGACAAATAGCTAAAAGTATATCTAGCACTATTAAGTTTATTATAAAAATCTTCCAATTTCAAGTGAAAAAGCAGCCCCTGTGGACTGCTCGATTGACAGATTATATTTTTATATTACAAAATTTATTTGATTTTATATAAATACATAAAACCTCCTAAATACTTAGATTTAGTCTCTGCAGATAATTTAAATCAAGTTCGAAAATTTCACCTGCAGCAGGCCAAACAATCAGCTTATTTTGAGCAAACTCAGCTTTAATATCATCACCCTGTTTTCTATCGATAAGATAAAGTTTTTCATCTTTAAGATATTCAATAATATTAATATTGCTGAATTTAATATTAAGTGGACTGCCGAGAGAAGTCTTAATACTTATACTCTCGACCATTAAATTTGCATAAAAATAATCACCATTATTAATTGTAATAGAAATAGCCTTATTATTACTAAAACTATGTGAACTGCTTAAGTCCAGCAGTTTTAAATCCTCTTTGTTAATAACGAGTTCTTCTCCATTACTCGAAAATCTCAAATCACTTAATAGATCTCCACTAAAGCTGTTTTTTTCTACTGCCTTAAGCAAAAATAGATTATCCTCCTGCTTTATTATTTGGTTCAAATAATTGCTTTGAATATTTATTTCAGCATAAGAAGTTTTCAATTTCAAACTATCATTTAGCAGTTCTCCACGATACGACTCACCATTTTGAAGAGTTATTTTATCTGCTGCAGCCATAAATGTAGTAGTAAATATTATTAACAAAAGCAGAGAAAAAATATATATTATCTTTCTCATATTAATACTCCTTCCAAATACACATTTTATTGTTCAAATAAATTGTGTAAGATACTGGACACAAAACTTACTATCATCGATCCAATTAAAGCTGATAAAAAACCACTTACATAAAACCCTGGTACTAAGACTGAAGTTAAGGAAAGCATAATTGCATTAATTACTAATAAAAATAATCCAAAAGTAAGAATAGTAAATGGTATAGTTAATATAGTAAATATTGGTCTGATAAAACCATTGACAAATCCTAAAACTACTGCAGCAAAAAGTCCAGCCCAGATACCTGTTATTGTGATACCAGGAAGTAGGTAAGATGCTGCTAATAATGCAGCCATTGTTGATAAAACTTTAGCAAAAAAATGTTCCATTGTTGATCCCCCATTTTATTATTCTATATTTAGTGATATTTAAATTTTACTACTATAAAATATAAATTTAATTTAATGGATAAATATTGCCTCTTTACTTATTTCTATGTCGAAAGTAATTCTCCCCTAAAAAAATAAAAATAAGATTTATATGGAATTTCATTGAGCTAGCTCGATAAACATTCTCTCTTAAGCCGCTAAATTAAAATTGTTGTTTTACTCTGTTTAATTAATTATATCATTAATTTAAGCTTATCTACAAAAAAAATTTTATATAAAAATTGGTAGAACAAAAAAACTCTGTAATTTTAAGAAGGAAAAACCTTATTAATCGCGAAAATAATATATATAGATATCGATTTAATATTTTTGCATTTATTTTGTTGACAAAATAAGTCAAGTATATTATAATTTATATCAGAGTAAATTGCTCAACTTTACTCTTTTTTAGGAGGCAAAATATGATATACAATGACATAACTGAACTAGTCGGAAATACACCATTAGTCAAAGTAAACAAACTTGTCAGCAGAAATGATGCAGAAGTAGTACTTAAAATCGAGAGTTTTAATCCTGGTGGAAGTGTTAAGGACAGAATTGCTCTTAATATGATCATTGAAGCAGAAAAATCTGGGAAACTTAAAGCTGATGGAATAATCGTTGAGCCTACAAGTGGTAATACTGGAATCGGAATTGCAATGGTTGGTGCTGCTCGAGGTTATAATGTGATTTTAACTATGCCTGAATCAATGAGTGACGAAAGAAGACAGCTCTTAAAAGCATATGGGGCAGAACTTGTTCTAACTGAAGCCTCAGGTGGTATGAAAGCTGCTATTGCTGAAGCAGAAAAAATTGCTGAAGCGAGAAATGCGGTGATCCTTTCTCAATTTACTAACAATGCAAATCCGGATGCCCACAGAAAAAATACAGCCCAAGAAAT
>JAGYNO010000046.1 GCA_018399955.1 Halanaerobium sp.
TTATGCGTGTTGGCATTCTCCCTTTATTTACTGAGTCTGAATTATCTGTGCCTGGATAATGTCTTATTTCTTGCGCTTTAGCAATTACAAATAATAAGCTATCAAATTTTATTTTAAGGTTAACATTGCCGTATTTCATCTATAAGCACCTGCCAATCCTCTTCCTTGAAGCTTGCTTACTAGATCATCATTAGCATATTCAGCAGTTTTTCTGTCCGTAATGTTTTGATTGACTGTTAGATTGATAACACTTGGACCTCCAGCAGAAGAACCTTGAGCTTCTACATTCAAAACACCGTTCATCATGTCCTGTACTCTATTTTCTGCCATGCTTTTAGTAGAATTTATTCCTTTTTCAAAACCCTCTGTTACATTAACACCTATCTTTTGAAATTCTTTAGATGGCGAAGAAATACCTAAAATGTTTTTGGCTGCGTCTTTAACATCTCCAGCCATTCCTTTTATTAGATTTACCGGAGCCATTATTTTTTCTTTAATACCTTCGATTAAACCATTTATTATGTCAGCACCAATTTCATATAAACTGAAATCTCCCAGCCATTCTTCCACCTTAATAAACGGATCTAAAAAGAAATCGACTATTTGAGCAATAATATCTGCTACATCCAACACCATAGAACCAAGGCCCTGCAATACATCAATAACAGGTAAAATAGCTGCTTTAATCAACTTAAATACTGTTACTGTTATTCTTTTTATTTCCGGCATGTTTTCTACTACCCAGTCGGCTAAATCCGCCAAAACTGGTGCTAGTTCTTCGCCGATTGCGATAAACACTTCTTCACCTGCCGACATTAATTTATCCATCTGCCTGGATAATGTTTTTTCCATCTGGTCGTAAGCATCTTCTGTAGCCCCAGCTGAACTATTCATTTCATTCATATCTTCGCTAAACTTGTTAGCACCTTTTCCTGCCAATATCAGTGCTGCCTGGCCCGCTTCAGCGCTACCAAAAAGGTCATTAATGCCCTGATCTGTGTTTCCAGCCTGCTCATTAAGCATCTGCATTGCTTCTTCTAGAGTTCCTCCGCCTTCCATGAATTCTCTGAAACCCTGACCTGCCACTTCTTTAAAAGCTGTATTAGCTTTAGTGCCGCTTTTAGCAAGTTCGTCTATCATGGTTCTTAATCTTGTTGTGGCTTCTGCTGTTGAACCTTTCCCCATGATACTTGTCATTGTACTCATCGCAGCAGATACTTCGCTAAACTCAACACCAGCTGCAGCCGCATTAGGCACTACTTTACCAAGAGCTGTAGAAAGTTCAGGGACTGATGTAACACCCTGTTTTACAGCTGTGAACAACAGATCGCTCGCCTCTTCAGCCGATACTGCTTCTTCTCCATAGTTATTGACAACAGTAGATAAAACACCTACAGAGTCTTCTAAGTTAGCAACACCACCAACAGCCATCTCTTGAGCCTGTTCTAAAAATGTAAACACATTATCTTCAGGAACCCCAGCACTTATAGCCTGGTAAAGAGCCGGCACTGCTTCATCAGTAGTTACGCCCATTTCTCTTGTAAATTCGCGCATATCTTCTGACATCTGTTCTTTAGCGCTCTTTGAAGCACCAGGCATTAAGGTAAATACTTCGTTCATCTGTTTTTCAAACTTTTGAAATTCCGATATACCTTTGGCTCCTGCGGCAACTGCTGCAGCTCCTACGGCTGCCACTCCTGCGACGGCCGCTCCCACTGCCGCTGATGATACTCCTAGTTTGCTAGCAAGAGCACCCTGCATTTTGCCAAGACCGCTATTAAATTTATCATCTTTTACATCAACTTCGGCAAATAACTCGCCGACTTTCATTGCCATCTTTTTCACCTACCTTATCCCAGCATGCTTGCAACATAATTCATAGCCTGCTGCTGATCTTCAATAACATTTGGCTTATTTGCTATATTAACAACTAATCTGCTGTTAATGCTCAAACCTCCAAGTAAAATACTAAAGCGCCGCCATGTCATATCCGGCAACGCTTCTACTAAATTGATACTGTATTCTCTTTGAAAATCAGCTTCTATGATGTTCCAGTCCTCTATTATGTCTATTGTTTTGCCTGCTGGGCTTTTGCTTTTCCCTTCTGATCATCTTCATCAGCTTGTTCTTTGCCATAGATATCGTATATATTGTTCATGATATACTGCAGTAATCCGAACAGTTTTTGTGTTCCTATACCTGTTTTGAGTAAAGCCTGAACATTTTCAGGGCCCATTATCGCTTCATATATATCAATAATTTCATCTACCATAACCATATCGTCTGATTTTTTCTCTCTTATCATATTTAGGAATTTTAAAGAGGCAGCTGCAGGCAGTTTGCCTTTAATTTCCCATTCTTTATTTTCTATGGTTATTGATTTTTCTTTATCTTTTCCGTTCTGTTCTTCCCAAAATTCATCAAAGTCATAACTTTTTGCCATCAATTAACCTCCTTAAGCAGTTGTTGTACTACCAGCTCTTGTAAGTGCAGCTGACCAAGCTGTATTATCCTGTGTTCCACCGCCTGTTGGTCCAGCATTATCAACTGTTACATCCTGTGTAAAAGTGTTACCGGCTGGATCCGTTATTTTAAAAGGTACGCAGCTATCTGACCCTGTTAATTCTCCTGCTTCTTCAACTCTTTCCTGGCCGGGATCTCTAGTTCCATCCGCTACATCAAGCAAATAATCACCATCAAAATTAAAGCCTTTACCCCTTGTTGCTACATAACCATCTTCATCTCCACCTGAATCAAAGTTTGTTGTATCAGCTCTGTTGCTTGAAGGCTCAATAGAAAAACTTTCAAGCCCTTTAATTTCTACGAATGTGTCTGTATCAGTACCATCGTCAATTTCAAATGTCCAATCTGCTGCCGGTATTTTTGGACTTAATGCCATTTATAATCACTCCCTGTGAATTGTTTTATTAACATAACCAACACTAAAATTTAAACTGTATTCAAATCTGTTGTTTTCATCCTGGCCTAACCTTATTGGTCCTGCCTGTTCTGCAAAACACAGCACAATGTAGTCTTTTCCGCTTACAAAATAGCCACTTGTAAATCCGTTCAAAAAATCATAGATAGCCTGTGCTTTTTCTTTAGCTGTTGTCGGATTTTCATCTCCTCTGATTATTATCTGCACTCCTACTTCATCATAGCCAATCTTTGCATTAGAGCTGCCCGGTGTTCCAGTAAGTATTGCAAAAGCAATATCTGGCTTAGAGGGCATTCTCTCAATAAAAGTATTGCCGCCTGTTAAGCTATAATCTAGCAAATCATTATCTGATAGATATTGAGCTAACTGCTGATTTATATCCATCTAATCACCTGAGTTTCTTTTTGATTTCATTGCCAATATGCTTTAAAACTTTATTTTTAACTTTTTCATCTTTGATTATTTTCTCAACCCATTTACCTTTTCTACCTTTTTGGAAATTATACTCGGGATGTTCATGTAATCGAATCGCATATTTAGTGTCATAACTTATCCATCCCTTAAGCTCTTTCTGGCTGGTTTTTCCTGATCTCATTAAATCTCCGCGATTGTGAGGTACTATCTTATTCATCTCGTCAAGCATGTATTCTAGCCCCTGAAATAAGCCTTTTTCAGCGCCTTTTCGCATTTCTTTGGTAACTTTCTTTCCGTACCACTTTAGAATCATTTGTAAGACACCTCGGCGTGCGAAAACTTGCCCATAGGATAATAAGTGTTAACTTCTACAGCTTCATAATTCTGATTGTTAATAGTCAACTTAGAACCAATCGGTATATCAACATCATCTCTGCAGATAGCTTTCCCGCTTAAAACAACTTCGTCGCCTTCATTGTCGGTTACTTTCTTTTTTGTTGGCTCATCATATATGCCAACTTCTACTGGATCATCGTATTGAGCGTCCAATGCTCCACTGCTTAACTTAGCTTCAACTATCATTGTGTTATTCATAAGATATTTTGGAGGCCGCATCATGATTTATCACGCCTGTAATCAATAGATGTCAGAGTAGATTTAGCTGATTTTCCGGTATACATCAATCCAGCCTGCTGCAGATACCTGTAAGCTCTCGGGGCCAACTTCTTAAACTGTTCATTTGAATTGCTCATAGAAAAAGACCCGATAGAAAATTGATTAATTTCCATCGCGTCTACATCTTCACCGACATTAAGCCAGTATTCTATTTGTGCTGAAACAGCTTTTTTAGCAGCTGTTGCATGCAGTTCTTTATCTGTATCAATCGGCTGCTTGCTGTAAAAATCTATAACATCATCTGCTCTGTCTATCAATCTATCTATATCGCCAGGTAAATCAACCTCGTTTATACCTGTGTAATATCCTATATCTTCGATTGTTGCATATGCCATTTATATCACTTCTTTTACTAATTCAATTAACTCATTTTTTGTTTTACCGCTGTATCCACTTATATCGTTTGCCCTGCAAATTTCTTTTAATTCCTTAACAGTATGATCATCGAGATTTATATTATCTTCAGCTGGTTCAGGAAGAGGATCGTCACGATATAAACAATTTTCTGAATGTGCTTTAAAACCAGATTTAGACTTGAAATCTATATGACAATAAGGACATTTCATAAAATCACCCTTCCTATATAGAAAAAAGAGGGGATAACCCCCCTCTTAATGTTTAACTAATTACCCGATCAATCTTACAGCAAGTTCAGGAGTAAGTGTTTTAACTCCGCAAACCATGTCAATACTTACAACATCTTTCTTGTAAGTGGAATTGTAATCATATACAACTCTTAAGCCAAAGCCATCATAGTTAACAATGGCTTTTTGCGCATCTGCTTTACCGCGAGGTAGAGCAAGAGGCCTGGAAACTAATGCGAATGCATTTTTGTGGAATCCTAAATTATTTGCATGATCGGTTGCAGTATAAGTAATTTCTGCATTATCAGCAATACCGCCAGTAGGTGCAGCAGGATAAAAGCTAACTGCAATCTCATTAGCAGAAGCGTCAGCATCAGCAGTAATAACATACTGTTCGCCTGCTATTTCGAGTAAATCGCCATCTTTTACGCTGCCTGCAAGAGTTCCTGATGTATCATCGTCAATAGTTAATTCTGTTGCTCCCGCATCTACAGCACCTTTTACGTACATTGTTCCATCAGTTGCAAGATCTCCAGCTGTATGATCAGCAATGTTTTGGTCCATGAACATATCGAATCCAAACTTGCGGCCAAGACTGGCTTCTCTTAAACCGGTTGTATCTCCAAGTTTATCGGCTTCATGGAAAGCAGATAGCTGTAGGAATTTATCTTCTGCATCAGTGTTGACTACAAAACGTCTGTTCTGTAGAGGCACCTTATTAGCATTGAGAAGCTTTCTCGCTCCTGTGATATCTGAAATAGCATCAGGAGTATTTCCAGCCGAACCTGTGTAATAAGGAATATCCTTATATAATGCGGTCAAATAAGTATCTATTTTTTGAGCAAAAGCCTGCATAGCTGGCTCAAGCAGCTGTTCTGAAAAGTTTTGGATATCCATTGTCAGCTCTTCATCAGTCACTTCAAAAGATACATCCAGGTGCTTATCCATCTTAATGTCAACAGAACCTTCTGCAGCATCCTGAATATCAATACCTGAATCTCTGTCGAATTCTTTGGCATCAAATGTCGCCGGCTTCCTTACAGAAACAGTATTACCTACACCAGAAATAAATTCATTTGCATAGTCTCTGTGAACTAAATTCGCCATAACTGTGTTGTTTCTTAATTGCATCAATGCCTCACGTGCAATCACGCTAGGAGTTAAAAAAGTATTAGCCATTATAATTCATCCTTTCGAATATTATTATTTATTTTCTCTCGCTTTAATATAGTCTTCCATGCTCATGTGGCCTAGATCATCACCACCACCGCCGCCTTTGAATTCATCTCCGCCGGAAGGTTCTTTGTTGGTATCGCCCTCGAAAAGATAATCATCGCTTTCTTTTATTTTTTCGAGCTGATTATCTAACCCTTTAAGGCCATCATCTGTCAGTTCTAATTCATCTGTCTTAAGCAGCGCTTTAACCGCTTTAGGATTCCGAGCTTTATTCACAAGCAATGCTTTATCTATTTCAGATTCTAATCTTTGCTGCTCCAATTTTTGCTGCAGCTCAGTTTGAGTCTGCTCATTCTTTTCCTGCAGTTCCTCTATTTTTGTTTTAAGTTCTTCTGTGGCATTTGTATCCTCTTTTAGCTGTTCTATCTGCTTATCTCTTTCTGAAATCTGTTCTTTAAGAATTTTTGCCTCTTCATTTATTTCATTGAATGTATCTTTAGGAACATATTTGCCATCGTTTATTATAAGTTTAGTATCATCATCTAATTTTTCATTAACCTGCTCATAAAGTTCTTCTCCTAAAATTTCTTTTAAACCCATTTTTAACACTCCTTATTCTGATTTGCGTTTTATGCTGGTTCGCTCTCAGCAACAGTCTTTGTTCTTTATGCTCTGCAAATACCAAAAAAGAGCGGATATTACCTTGCTTTATTAATCTGTTCTCGAGCATAACGCCTCTGCCTGCCAGTTTTATTAATGAAATCTCTTTGCTTTTTCTGCCATTTGCTTATATAGTTTTGTGCTTTTCTTTCTTCATTCTTATCAAGTGCAGCTACTTTCCTGCGTTTCCACTTTCTTATCTGCCTTTCCTGGTATCTCTGTTTTCTTCTTTTTTCTGCTCCATCTGGGTCAGCCTTTGCTTTTTGCTTGCCGACATCTTCCGTTAGTCCAGGAGTATATAAACTGAGAGTGTGAGAGCAGTTAGGGTGGAACAAACCGGCGCTTCTTGCTTCAGATAAAGAAGGATATTTCTTGCTGTTACCGCTTATGCTTAATACTCTTCTTTCCCATGGCCGGCATAGATCACATTCTTCACCATGGTCAGACACTACAACTAAATCTTCATTGTTTTGTTCTAACTTATCAACATGGCCCTGAATAGCTGCTCTACCAGAAGCACTCCTTACAGCCATTTCAGCGTAAGAAGATAAATTCCAAGCCCTCCCGGCAGAATCTTGAAATCCTGTTATACCTTTGTTAGCAAATTGATTCAAAATTCTTTGTGCTGCTTCGGTGTAAGTATCAGCTCCAGCGACTGAAGCCCTAACACCTTCAGCAACAGCTTCTCTATAAACATCGTCGGTTTGTCTTAATATCCTCAAATGAGTAGAATTTAGTTTAGTAACTGTTTCTGTCGCAAGTGATCTAACTGCCTGTTGGTTAATAACACCAAAGTCTTGAGTGGTATCTGTTTTATTTATTTTATTCATATCAGCAATACCACTTTTTTGACCTTTTTTATATGCTTTTTCTATAGCGTCCACCACTTTTGGATTGCTGTTTTTAAGATACTCTATAACTTCCTTATCAACATCACCTTTAACTTTTCTTAGCTCGACAAGTTTGGCCTGAGCCCACTGCTGTGCATCTGATTCTCCCCGCCTTAGTCTTTTAGCAATAGCCTCTATCGTTCTTAATTCTGCCTCAGCGTAAGTTCTTCTAATCTCATCTGCTATAATAACTTCTCCATCATATGGGCTTATTGCCATTTAATCACCCGCTTTTGCTAATACAGCAGCTTCTTTAACTAATTTAACTGCGTCTTTATTTTTAAAACCATCATATTTTACTAAATTATTTACAATTTGCTCTTTTTGTTCTTTTTTATTCATCTGATCACACCCTGACTTCTGGGTCTTCTACTGCCATGCCGCTTTCTTTGAGTATCATGTCCACTTCCGCTTTTTTCTGTTTGTCACCCCATTCCGGGTGAAGCATATCTACTTTTTGGGCTACGGAAAGGGCCGTCGCTCTGTTTAATTTTTCTATGCTGTCTGCTTTTTCGAGTGGATCAGTCTGAATACTGTCCTGTAGTATAACCTGCGGCTTGTATTCCGGTTTGACTTTCCCGCTTAAATGTATCCTGTCTATCTGCAGAGCCATATAAAGAACCTGTTCCAATCCGGCCTGCAAGTATTTTGCTTTTTTGTTTCTCGTTTTAAAAGATTTGCCTTCTCTCGCCTTGACTTCTTTCGCTGTAACTTGTGACGAACCATTTCCAGTAGACATGCCAAAACTTTGAGGCGAATATCCGGCAAGTGAATAAGCCTGCGTTAATAATTCCTGTGCTGTCTGCGCATGCTTTTGCGCTCTTATATCAAACTGAGCTACTGTCAATTTACCTCCATCTTCTGCACTCATAACACCAGAGTTAACAGCTTCGTAAACTTCTTGATCTAAATCAAAATTAAACTTGCCTGTTTCTTCATCAAGTTCCATCATGTAGTCAGGAACAATTATTCTGCCTTTTGCAAGCCTTATATCCCTCATCCAGTTGGTGTATACTTTATCTATACTGTCTAATATACCCTCGATACCTGAAAGATCGCTTTCTCCTAATGCTGAACCACGCCATAGCCTGTTCGGTCTTTTGTTAGGAATATAAACACATGCAAGACCATCTAGGCCGGTATTTATCTCTTCTTTTAAATCCTGAGTAACTTCTAAATAATTTAAATTTATATTCGAACCTAAATCGTTTGTAGAACCTTTCCAAAGCTGGTTTTCTATTTTGCCGGGTGTATGTATTTCCAGTTTACGATAAATATTTTTGCCATCGTCTTCGACCTCTTTATGGAAGATGACCTTGTAAAGAAATCCCCATCTGAAATAAGGTATTGCACTGTCCACCTGGCTGACTGAGATTATAGGAAAATCTTTAAAGTTTACATCCCAATTAACTTTGAGAAAAACTCCAGACAGCGGCGATGCGGATTCAGCTGCTTCTAATGCTCTACCAAGAAAGTCTATTTCATTTATAATTTCATCTACTCTTTTTTGAGCATATGCAGCACCTTCCGGCGCATTTTCTTCGTGAGCTTCAGCTATCTTTATCTCGGGCATTTCTGATAGTAAAAGGTCTGCAGAAGTTCCTGCTATATCTCCAGCTACAGGCAGATGTAATCTTGTTGCATGGTCTTTTCTTATCTCCTGAGCCCAAAGGAAGTTCTGGTCTTCATATACTTTCATAAGATTATAGGGATCTCCTGAATACAAGGCCGCCCATTCTGCAAATTTATTATATTTTTTGGTCCATTCGCTCGGTGGCCATGAATTAGCCATTTATTTCACCTACTTTTTTATGCTGCGCTTTTTAAAATTTTCTTGACTAGTCTAACAATTCCATTTATTACATATCTGATTGCATCCATACTGTGATCATATTCTTTAAGCGGCTCGTCTTCGCCCCGCTGTTGAGCTTTTGGGTCCCATGAATAAGTCATAAATTCTTCAATGACTCCCTCGCAGTGCTCTAGAACAAGTAAAGCATTAATTCCCAGTAAAGAACTTACTCTCTGTATACCTTTTTTCTTAGAATTATCTGCTCTAACCAAATTTTTAAAAGCTTTAAATTGAAATCTGTGCTGATAAAGTTCTTCTATAAAACTTGCTGCTGATGGATCAATGAAAATCCTCTTGGGTTTAGCATTATTTCTTTTGATAAACTTTTGCAGTTCTTTACGCAGCTGCACATCAGTTTTAGAATAGCCTTTACTTTTGCGGCCCCATCTCCACTCGTCAGCAATATAAAGCTTGTTATTATTACTTAGTCTAATAAGAACAAATACAGTGTCGTTTGCAGTACCGTAGTCAATACCTATCCATTCCCGCTTATATCCTCCTGGCATTGTTGAAACAACGTTCTGCTTTTCGCTAAACATATCGTAGACAAGACCTTCAGCTAATACCCAAAGACCCTGAATCATTCTTTGATACCATACGCCTGAATAAGCATTTTTGATATTGTTTTTATATTCTTCAGTCAAAGATAAATTATCATCAAGAGTAAAATGTATATGACTATAATTCTTTTCTTGCGCCAGATCAATATATTCTTTTTTGATATAGTGATAAGGGTTGTCGGGATTCATTGTCCAGATAGCTTTTGCTCCAGGCAGCGACATTCTGTTGATAGCTGTCTTAACTACTTTCTCTGGATACAAAGTTGTTTCATCAGCATACCAGCCGCCAATAGTCATACCTCTTATTTTGCTCTCTGCTTTAGTATTGGGAACGCCAACACAATAGCATACTTTTTCCTGGCCGTTTAAATTTAGTCTAAGCTGTGCCCCGCCTTTGCTCGAGCTTTTATAATCACAGTTGTTCTGGCCAATAATGTCGATTATGCCATGGTCAGCTGCAATAACATTTCTGTATAAAGTATCTGATGTAACTCCAGTCATTAAAAACTCTGAGTGAGGAGATTCTTTTAAAAAGTTTATCCATCTGATATTTGCTGCTACTGTTTTAGATGATCTTACTGCTCCTTCTAAAATATTGATAAAGCTATTAGTCTGATTTATTGCCCTCAAAGCATTTCTACTAAACGGATCCCATTCTACTGCCATAATATCCACTTCTTTAGTTTTGTAATAGTTTAGCACTCTTCTCTATCGCTTCAGCTAATGCATCCATGCTTCCATTACCTTCATCATCAACACCATTTTCAATGTCATGTTTGAGTTTAAGGAATTTCTCTTTTCTTCTCTGAACTCTAGTCAGTGCATCTTCGATATCCTGTATCTGGCCCAAAGTAGCTTTTCTTGTTTTCTCTGTGATATTAATCGGCCCTTCTGCACCAGTCCCGTTTCTAGTTTTATGTTCAACTAGAGTAAACTCTTTCTTTTTCAAGTTTTTTATTCTACTCATCATTCTGTATTCTCTAATCTCAATTAACTTAATCTCGTTTTCTAGTTGAGGCAGCACTTCTGTTTCTATTTGAGCAAAAAGCTTTTTCTCGTTATCATCTAAAGTTTCCAGCCAGATTGTTTCGTACTCTCCGGTGCTCACTGCGTTTTTGTTTTTCTTGCCTGGCCCTTTGGAAGCTCCTCCATGAAATTTGCATCGGCCTTCACCTAAGTGATCAGTGCCATAACCGGCTACTAACTTGCAGGGTTCGCCTGTGCTTTTAGCTTTAGCTCCGCATATTTTCTTATGAGGTTGTTTTGGATTTTTGTCGTTTGGCATGATCACCACCTCTTTTTAAATATTAGCCTTGTCAGTTCCCTCTCTACCGCTGTGATAATAAGTGTTGAGTAGATACACCCTATTATCGTTTCCTATACCTATATGACCGAATGCTGTCGGATTAGCAGCACCGTAATCGACACCGATATATTCTTCAATTATATCAACATTTTCTGGCAATTTAAAGATTAAGTTGTCATTATTAAAGGAAGGATA